>CANGGP010000057.1 GCA_947453445.1 Sphingobacteriaceae bacterium | reverse complement strand
GAATACAATTATTTATACATTCAGGTGAACCCAAACTTTGAACCCGGTGAATTCACCAAAAAATTTAAAGGCTACGGCTTTTAATTTTTAATCAACAAATCATTTACAATTTGTATATTTATTAGGTGAAAATTTCAGCACCCATAATTATTTTGTGTGCACTTTTTTTATTGACTTGTACCAAGAAAAAAAGTGAGGACGGCGATGCTGTTTTGGCGCTAGATTATTATCCGACAGTAAGCGGTAAATTTATCATTTATCAAGTGGATAGTACTGTTTACAATGATTTGCGTAAGGATACCGTGATTTACAAATACCTATTGAAAGAAAAAATTGCAGATACTTATACTGACAATACGGGCAATACAGCCATTCGCATCGAACGTTACATCAAAAAATTTGACCCTAAAAAATCATATGACAGTATTCCTTGGTCGATGAAAGAAGTGTACTTGTTGAATGCAAGCAAAAAAAACATTCAAATTGTTGAAAGCAACATTCGTTACACCAAATTGAGTTTTCCGGTGCAAGCAAAGGCTACATGGAATGGTAATGCGTCGAATAATTTGGGGGAACAAATGTATAAGTATGATTACATCGACAACACCGAAAACCTTAACGGAAAAGCATTCGACAAAGTTTGTTTGGTAATACAAAAATCATTTCATCCTTTGGTATTGGACCAAAACTACGTCGAAAAATATGCCAAGGGATTTGGTTTAATTTATAAGGAAATAACCGATGTTGTTTCGAATTCACCGGGTGCCAATTATGCCTTACCGGTATTAAAAAGGATAGAAAGCGGCAGCATCTACAAACAAACTTTTCTAAGCATTGGATATGAATAAAAAATCGATCTTACTCTTTATTACACTTTTCAGTACCTTCTTATCGCTCGCACAACTTGCGCCAAAAGTACGCTATTGGATACCCTTTAAAAACAAAACCGGCACGCCTTACAGCATCAGTACCCCTTCGGCTTTTTTATCGGCGCCGGCCATCGCGCGACGAAGTGCATATAATATTCCTTACCATGTGAGCGATTTACCGGTAACGCCTGCTTACATGCAACAAATTGAAAACGTGAACCACGTAGAGGTGATGTATGCCTCTAAATGGTTAAACGGTGTGGTGGTATCAATCGACAGTAGTGCCGTTGCATTAGCAGCATTAAGTGCCATAAAATCGTTTTCGTTTGTATTAGACACTGTAAAAGTCAAAAAAATTAAACTAAACAAGTTACCTGAAATCAACACCATTGATGCGGCAGCAAAAGAAAATGCTTCAAGTGGCACTTTAAGTACTGTGAAGTATGGAAAAGGCACTTGGCAAGCTTACCAATTAGAAGTACAATGTTTGCACGACCGTGGTTACAAAGGGCAGGGCATGACCATTGCTGTTTGTGATGTAGGGTTTAATGATGTAAACACAGGTCCTTTGTTCGATAGTATTCGCAACAGTGGCGGTATTTTGGGTACACGCGATTTTGTGGCCGGAGGTACCAATGCCTACCAAGGCGGTGATCATGGCACCATGGTTTTTTCTTGTATGGCGGCGAATAAACCCGGATTTATGGTGGGCACAGCTCCCAAAGCAAAATACTGGTTATTAAGAACCGAAGATGGCAGTTCAGAAACATTAACCGAAGAATACAATTGGATTCGCGGTGCTGAATTTGCTGATAGTGTTGGTGCCGATATAATTACTACTTCACTAGGCTACACCACTTTTGATAATCCCATTCAAAACCACAGTTACCAAACATTAAACGGAAGAACAGCACCCATGAGTATTGCCGCCACCATGGCCGCAAGGAAAGGCATGTTTCTATTAAATGCCGCCGGAAATGAAGGTAATTCAAGTTGGAAATACATTGGCGTTCCGGCCGATGCCGATAGTATTTGCACTGTTGGTGCGGTTGATACAACAGGAGCTTTGGCCAGTTTTAGTTCAGTTGGTCCTACCGCCGACGGTCGCAAAAAACCCGATTTGTTGGCATGCGGATGGAATTGTTATGTGAGTAACGACGGCGTGCAGGTTTTTCCGGGTAGTGGCACATCATTTGCAACACCTGTATTGGCGGGAGCTGTGGCTTGTTATTGGCAAGCCTGTAAAAGTTATAACAACATGCACTTGATGGATACCCTCAAAAAAATGGCTTCTAACGCGGCTACACCAAACAATACAAGGGGTTGGGGAATACCTAAATTATGTAACGGCATCACCAGCATTAGCAAAATTGAACCCGAAATTGATTTTGATTATACAGCCTATGCCCATCCAAACAGCAATCAAATCACTGTGAATTTAAACCGCACCAATTTTGACAAACTCAATATTTGCATTTTTGATGTTTCCGGAAAAGTGGTCTTTAATACTGAATACAGCAACATCGATTATCAAATGCAGTTAAACACCAACGGTTTGTCATCAGGCGTTTATTTAATTCAAATTCAAACATCCAAAGGTCAAAAAAACAAGAAGCTCTTAAAACTGTAGGATGCGCACATTTCTGAAATCTCTTCCCATCAACAAAATGATCATTGTAGCCGCATTGGGCTATTTTGTTGATATCTACGATTTGGTATTGTTTGGAATGGAGCGTGTGGCCAGTTTACAAGATTTATTGCAACACGATTTTCCCGATGCCGAAGAACGCAAAAATCAAGTGGCCATTATCGGCTCTAGTTTATTGAGTTATCAAATGATAGGTATGCTTTTAGGCGGCATCTTCTGGGGTATTTTGGGCGATAAAAAAGGTCGACTGTCAGTATTATTCGGCAGTATTGTGGTTTATTCATTGGCCAATATCGCCAATGGCATGGTGACCAATACATACTGGTATGCCATTCTTCGCTTTGTATCGGGATTTGGTTTGGCCGGTGAATTGGGTGCAGGCATTACATTGGTGAGTGAAACATTGAAAAAAGAGGATAGGGGATTGGGCACCACCGTGGTGGCTTCAATTGGACTGTTTGGGGCAGTTATTGCAGGATTAACCACCATTTTATTAAACAATTGGCGCATCAGTTATTTTATTGGTGGAGGCATGGGATTACTCTTGTTATTTTTACGCATTGGTGTTTTTGAGAGCGGTATGTTCAATGCCTTAAAAGATGAATCGCATGTTAAAAAGGGAAACTTTTTTTATTTATTTTCGCATCCAAAACTCATTGCCAAATATTTTAATGTCATTTTTATTGCAGTTCCTGTTTGGTTTGTGATGTATTTCTTGGTACAGTTTTCACCAGAAATGACAAAAGCGCTGGGATTACAAAATGGCCCAACCGAAGGCAAAGTGCCCATTATGGTGGCTTACATGGGTATTACCATAGGGGATGTTTTAAGCGGCTTATTGAGTCAACAACTTCGTTCAAGAAAAAAAGTATTGTTTTGGTTTATCACATTGACTTTCATTTTTTCAGTGGTGTATTATTTATTTGCCGCTACTTCTGTTTTTGTTTTTTACACAATAGTATTTTGCATAGGCTTTGCAACCGGTTATTGGGCTGTGTTTATGAGTAGTGCCTCCGAACTTTTTGGTACCAATATTCGAGCCACTGTTACCACAACGGTTCCCAACTTTGTGCGTGGGGCAGTTACTTTAATGTCGGCGGCCAATGTTTGGTTAAAACCAAGTTATGGCTTTGTAAATTCATCAATCGTTATTGGTGCTGTGGTATTTGTACTGGCCTACATTGCTTGTTACAACTTAGAAGAAACCTTCAGTAAAGACTTAAATTATACCGAAAAATGAATAAAGCAACACTAATTTTAGGTGCCTCTGAAAACCCTGAACGCTATAGTTATTTGGCCACCGAAAAACTTAAAAAATATGGTCATACGGTGTATCCTGTTGGTGTAAGAGCCGGTAAAATAAAAGACAGCGATATCTTGTTGAATAAACCAATGATTGAAAATGTAGATACTTTAAGCTTGTATGTTGGACCTAAAAACCAAGCTGAGTGGTATGATTACATATTACAAATAAAACCAAAACGTTTAATTTTTAATCCCGGTACTGAAAACGCTGAATTACAGCGCTTGGCTCAAAATGCAGGCATTGATTGTGTAGAAGCTTGTACATTGGTGATGCTAAGTGTTGGCACTTATTAAGCATGGAATTTATAGCCAAATCTTTCTCAGAATGCAGTCAGCAAGACATTTTTGATTTTTATTATGTGCGATCAGAAGTTTTTGTGCTTGAACAAAACTGTGCATATCAAGATGTGGACCATAAAGATTTAAAATGTATACATATATTTTTACGGGAAGCAGATAAATTATTGGCCTATTGCAGGGTTTTACCGCCGGGCTTGTCGTACAAAGAAACCTCAATTGGTAGAGTGGTTGTGCCAAAAACAGAAAGATCAAAAGGTTATGCCAAGCATTTAATGCAAAAAAGCATAGATTATTGTTTTAAGCAGTATCCAAAACACGACATTGTAATTTCAGCGCAAATGTATTTGGATCAATTTTACCGAAACTTAAAATTTGTTCCTGAAGGAGAATCTTATTTAGAGGATAATATCCCGCATCAAAAAATGCGTTTAAAATGTGCCTGATTGATGAACACCATGATCGGAAGCTTCTACTAAGAACAAGGATTATTGCGCTGAAAATAAATCGTCATTTTTTAAATGCCAATCGATGGTATTTTTGTTGTGCAATTGCAAATAGGCATTGGCTTGACTAAAATGTTTTGATCCAAAAAATGCACCTCTGGCCAATGGAGAAGGATGGGCGGCTTGAAGCACCAAATGTTTGTTTGCATCAATTAAAGCGGCTTTTTCGATGGCAAATTGTCCCCACAACAAAAACACCAAATGCTCTTTTTCTTGACTTAAGGTACTGATAACGGCATCTGTAAAATGTTCCCAGCCGATGTTTTTGTGGCTTCCGGCCTCGTGGGCTTTAACGGTAAGCACTGCATTCAGTAATAAAACACCTTGATTCGACCAATCGCTCAAATCGCCATGATTGGGAATCGCAAAGCCCGGTATATCTTGACTTAATTCTTTGTAAATATTTCTAAGGCTAGGTGGAATTTTTTCGCCTTTATTCACTGAAAAGCACAAACCGTTGGCTTGGTTCAGACCATGGTAAGGATCTTGACCGATAATGACCAGTTTTACATCATTGGGAAGACAATGGTTAAAAGCTTGAAAAATGCGGTCTTTTTTGGGAAAAATTGTTTCAAGGGCATAAGCCATTTGAATGTGTTTACCCAGGGTTGAGATATACGATTTTGAAAGTTCAGCTTTTAAGAAGGAATGCCAATGTTTATTAAGGCCAAAAAAATCTTCCACAATTAGGTGTTATTAAATAATTAAAATCGGTGTCACATAAATTTCGGATGTAAAAGTAATTAGTTAACTTTACTAATTATAAAATAACTTATGAAGAAGCTCATTACTATTTCATTGATTCTTGTTACCGTAGTTCTTTCGACTGTATCTTGCAAAAGTCATGAACGTTGTCCTGCATACGGTAAAGCAGAGAAGAAAGCCATCCGTTAATAGAAAGTATCCATTGTTGATACTTTTATTAATACAATATCTATTTAACATAATGTTAATTATGTATTTAAATATAATTTGAATGAATACAGTCAAATGTTTGTGTTTAGCCGGAAATAGTCCTCTTAAATCAACATCACAATACTGACTAATATAAATCATATGCCTTTGATTAGTGCTTTTACTTTATTAAATTAGCACAAACAATTCCTTTTAATTATGGTACGATTTGACATTAAACTTATTTCTGAAAATGAGGCTCAAAATGACACCGAGGCAAAATTGATAGCTGATGCCAATACTGCTGCTAAAGCCGGTATGGCACATTTGAAAAAAATATTGCGTCACCGCAAATGCCATAAACACCCTAGCGCTCCAAATAAAATTAGAGTTTTTGCAGTTAAAGGCGGCGAACCACGTGCCGAAATGTTCTCATATTGCTGTCCGGCATTTTTAAAATTGATTAAATAATTTTCTTTGCCTTAATTTAAAATTGCCTTAACCTTCAGCAATCATCCCACATGTAAATTTGTGCGTCGGTGAATGTTTGTGGTAATTTCATTTCCCGTTATTTGGTTTAAGAATAACCGCCTTCAACCGGGCGGTTTTTTTATTTCCTTAAATTAAATCCTCGCATTTCTTTAATATTCTTTATTTTTACCTCACATGAAAGCTTGCATTTTTTTGGTTGAAGACGAAGCCAGTTTATCAAAAATCATCAGCCTTAATTTACAAATGGAAGGTTACGAAGTGATTAGCGTTGACAATGGTTTAAACGCGCTTCAAATGTTTAAAGAACACCATCACGACATTCATTTGGTGCTACTCGATGTAATGCTACCCGGCATGAACGGCTTTGAACTCTGCATGAATTTTAAAAGCATTGCCCCCGATTTACCGGTTATTTTTATCACCGCTAAAAATCAAACCAGCGAAAAAATTACAGGGTTAAAACTTGGTGCCGACGATTATTTGGTAAAACCTTTCGAATTGGAAGAATTGTTGTTGCGGATTCAAAATATCCTTAAACGCCACGCCAAACCCTTGTCGATTCCGATTTTGAAATTATCGAATTGTGTTGTGAATTTCGAAACCTATGAAATTCAAGATGTAAATGGTGATACTTTTACCATCTCTAAACGTGAAATTGCCTTCTTAAAATTGTTAAGTCAAAATACCAATAAAGTAATTTCCCGCGATCAAATTATAGAGGCGCTATGGGATAAAAATGAAAATGCCTCTGCCCGCACCATTGATAATTATATTCTCAATTTTAGAAAATACTTCGAGAAAAATCCTAAAGAACCCGAGCATTTCCTCTCCGTTCGCGGGGTTGGTTATAAATTTCAAGCCTAACCAACAGCATAAATTCTTGATTTTATCCTGAAATTAAGTCGAAGAAAAATTAAAATTGTGCAACCGCTTTTCTTACATTCGCACTAGCATTTACAATTATGAAACAATTACAAAATTATGCATTGGGCCAATGGATTGCCGGTGCCGATAAGGGTCAGGAATTATTTAACTCGATTAACGGCGATTCGGTTGCCTTTGCAAGCAGCAAGGGACTTGATTTTGGCGCCATGTGCGATTATGCACGAACCGTTGGTGGTCCTAATTTACGACGCTTAACCTTTCAACAAAGGGGTTTAATGCTCAAAGCATTGGCCATGCACTTGTTGTCGAAAAAAGATTTATTCTATCAAATTTCTTGGGCTACCGGTGCCACTAAAACCGACAGTTGGGTTGACATTGAAGGCGGTATCGGTAATTTATTTACTTATGCCTCACTCCGTCGTCAATTTCCAAACGAAACATTTTGTTACGACGGCGATGTAGCGCGACTTTCAAAAAACAACACCTTTATCGGTCACCATATTTGTGTACCCAAAGAAGGTGTTGCCATTCATATCAATGCCTTTAATTTCCCGGTTTGGGGTATGCTCGAAAAAGTTGCCGTGAATTGGTTGGCGGGCGTTCCGGCCATTGTGAAACCTGCAACGGTAACTTCTTTTTTAACCGAAGCAGTGGCCAAAGAAATGATTGCCAGTGGCATTTTACCCGAAGGCGCATTACAACTTATTTGCGGCAGCGCCAATGGTATATTAGACCATGTTACCAACCAAGATGTGGTAACCTTTACAGGCTCGGCATCAACCGGAAAAATGCTGAAAGCGCATCCAAGAATTATACAAGAATCGGTGCCCTTTAACATGGAAGCTGATTCGCTGAATTGCTGTGTATTAGGTAATGATGTTAAAACCAGCATGCCCGAATTTGATATTTTTATTAAAGAAGTAGCGCGCGAAATAACCACCAAGGCAGGACAAAAATGTACTGCTGTGCGCAGAATTATTGTGCCTGAAAACATGATTGAAGATGTTCAAATTGCTCTGGGCAAAAGGTTGGCTTCAAACATCATTGGTGATCCAAATATTGAAGGTGTACGCATGGGTGCTTTGGCCGGTAAAAGCCAATTTGCAGAGGTAAAAGAAAAAGTAGAATTACTTTCTAAAACACAAAAAATCATTATCGGTGATTTCGAAAATTTTGAAGTAAAAGGTGCCGATAAAAATAAAGGTGCCTTTATGCCGCCAATTATTTTCTTGAACGAAAATCCGTTTAAAAATACCGATTGCCATTCGGTTGAAGCTTTTGGTCCTGTGAGCACCATCATGCCATACAAAACATTCGACGAAGCCATTGAATTGAGTAAAATGGGTAAAGGCAGCTTGGTGAGCAGCATTATCACAGCCGATGATAAATTGGCCCGCATGTACACGATTGGCGCGGCTTCAATGCACGGAAGGATTTTGGTATTGAACAACGAATGCGCCAAAGAAAGCACAGGCCATGGTTCACCAATGCCTATGTTGGTGCATGGCGGTCCGGGAAGAGCAGGCGGTGGTGAAGAAATGGGTGGCAAGCGTGGTGTGATGCACTATATGCAGCGCACGGCTATTCAGGGCTCCCCTACTACCATCACGGCCATTTTAAATCAATATCAACAAGGCGCCAAACAAATTGAAAAAGAAATACATCCTTTTAAACAATATTTTGAAGATTTAGAAATTGGCGAAACCCTTATCACAGCTAAACACACAGTGATTGAAGCCGATGTAGTAAATTTTGCCAATGTGAGCGGTGACCATTTTTATGCCCATACCGATGTAACAAGTTTAGAAGGGACTATTTTTACAGGTCGCGTTGCGCACGGTTATTATATTTTAAGTAAAGCAGCAGGATTGTTTGTGAATGCTAAAAAAGGTCCGGTTTTATTAAATTATGGTATCGACGAATGTCGATTTACCAAACCTGTTTATATGGGCAGCACCATTGGTGTGCGTTTTACCTGCAAAGAAAAAATTGATCAACAAAAAAGTAAGCCGGAAGATGTTGCCAAAGGCATCGTGAAATGGTTGGTAGATGTTTATGATGAAACCAACGAAACAGTAGCCATTGCCACCATATTAACCATGGTGAAGAAAAGAAATCAGGATTAAAATCATCTTTTTAGTTCAAAAAAGCTCGAATGTTTGCGTTTTTTGTTTAGTATATTTGTTTTAAGCTAATTAAATATGAAAAAAATAATCAATACCCCAAAGGCTCCGGCCCCTATTGGTCCTTATAACCAGGCAGTAATTGTCGATAAAATTATGTTTATCAGTGGCACCATTGCCATGGATTTGCAAAGCAAACAATTACACAAAGGCAGTATTAAAGAAGAAACAAAAATGGTGATGGATTACATCGGTGCCATTCTTGAAGCCGGAGGTTGTGGCTTTGAACATGTGGTTAAAAGCACCATTTTTTTGAACGACATGAACAATTTTGTGCATGTAAACGAGGTGTATGCTTCTTATTTTAAGAGCGATTTTCCTGCCAGAGCAACCATTCAAGCAGCCCGTTTACCAAAAGATGCCAATGTTGAAATTAGTATGGAAGCCATCCTTCCCTAATTAAGAATGAATTAATAATTCATTAAATTTTAACAAAAGTTTAATGATTTTTGTGTTTTTTAATTATAATTAGTATTTTTACTAAACACATAAATAGACAAAACTATGAACATTTTTATCTCTAACATCAGTTTTAAAGTACGTGAGCAGGCTCTAAGCGACTTATTTAGCCAATATGGCGAGGTAACTAGCGTTAGAATTATAAAAGACAAAGAATCGCGCCGAAGCAAAGGTTATGGCTTTGTTGAAATGGCCAATGATCATGAAGCGCAAGCCGCCATCCAAGCTTTAAATGGTACCGAACATTACGAACGTAATATTGTTGTTGCAGAGGCAAAAGGCAAAAAAGAAACCAGTTCTGCATCAGCCTCTGATCACAACCAAGATTAAGATTTTAATCTGATTAGCGAACCCGAAGTAAATGCTTCGGGTTTTTTGTTTTAAGCCCTTACCAAAAAGATTCAAAGAATCTTAACATTTAGTCAATATCTTTCTTTTTAGTCTTCATGCGGTCAATTATCTTTGTCCGATTTTAAAATTACTACATGCCTAAAGATACATCCATTAAATCCGTTTTAATTATTGGTTCCGGTCCCATCATCATTGGTCAAGCTTGCGAGTTCGATTACTCAGGTTCACAAGCTGCTAAAAGTCTTAGAGAAGAAGGAATTGAAGTGTCGTTGATTAACTCAAACCCGGCTACCATTATGACGGATAAGGTAACTGCCGACCATATTTATTTATTGCCACTTGAAGTAAAATCGATCATCAAAATTTTAAGTGAAAGGCAAATTGATGCGGTGCTTCCTACAATGGGCGGGCAAACCGGATTAAATCTTGCCATGAAATGTGAGGAAATGGGTATTTGGAAAAAATACAATGTGCGGATGATTGGTGTGGATGTTGATGCCATTAAAATTACCGAAGACAGAGACTTGTTTCGTATTCGAATGAATGAAATTGGTGTAGGCATGGCACCAAGTAAAATTGCCAAATCGTTTTTGGAAGGAAAAAGTGTGGCACAGGAATTTGGATTTCCATTGGTGATTCGTCCTTCATTTACCCTTGGTGGCAGTGGCGGTTCAGTGGTTTATGAAAAAGAAAATTTTGATGCCCTCTTAAACCGTGGCTTACAAACCTCCCCTATTCACGAGGTGTTAATTGATAAAGCTGTTTTGGGTTGGAAAGAATATGAATTAGAATTGTTGCGTGACAAGGATGATAACGTGGCCATTATTTGCTCAATCGAAAATTTTGATCCCATGGGTGTACACACCGGTGATAGCATCACTGTTGCGCCGGCCATGACACTCAGCGACAGTACCTATCAAAAGATGCGTACCATGGCCATTAAAATGATGCGCAGCATTGGTAATTTTTCGGGTGGATGTAATGTGCAATTTGCCGTGAGCAATGATGAGCATGAAGAAATTATTGCCATTGAAATTAATCCGCGTGTGTCGCGTTCATCGGCTTTGGCCAGTAAAGCTACCGGTTATCCGATTGCACGCATTGCCAGTAAATTGGCCATTGGTTACCGATTGGATGAATTAATCAATCAAATTACCAAATCTACATCGGCATTTTTTGAGCCTACTTTGGATTATGTGATTGTAAAAATACCGCGTTGGAATTTTGATAAGTTCAAAGGCTCGAACCGCGAATTGGGTTTCCAGATGAAATCGGTTGGTGAAGTAATGGCGATTGGACGCAGTTTTCAAGAGGCTTTACAAAAGGCTTGTCAAAGTTTAGAAATTAAAAGAAATGGATTGGGTGCCGATGGTAAAGAAATTACCGATCAAGCAGAATTGTTGCGTGCCTTGGAAAAACCAAGCTGGAACCGTTTGTTCATGATTTATGATGCCATGAAATTAGGCATCTCTATCAAAACCATTCAAAAATTAACACGTATCGATATGTGGTTCTTGCAACAAATTGAAGAACTACTTTCGCTTGAAAAAGAAATTCAAAGATTTGGTTTAAACGATATTCCGAAAGACCTATTATACGAAGCAAAACAAAAAGGGTACGCCGACCGTCAAATTGCCCATTTATTGCGTTGTTTAGAAAGTGAAGTATACGCCAAGCGCAACGAGATGAACATCAAGCGTGTTTACAAATTGGTGGATACATGTGCTGCAGAATTTGAAGCAAAAACACCTTACTACTACTCTACTTTTGAGGATGAAAATGAAAGCGTGCGTTCAGATAAAAAGAAAGTGGTGATTTTAGGAAGTGGTCCAAACCGCATTGGTCAAGGTATTGAATTTGATTACAGTTGTGTGCATGGTGTTTTGGCAGCCAAAGAATGTGGTTACGAAACCATCATGATTAACTGCAACCCCGAAACCGTTAGTACCGATTTTAGCACGGCTGATAAATTGTATTTTGAACCCGTTTTTTGGGAACACATTTACGACATCATTTTACACGAAAAACCTGAAGGGGTGATTGTACAATTGGGTGGACAAACCGCCTTAAAGTTGGCTGAAAAACTTGATCGTTACGGTATAAAAATTATTGGCACCGATTTTAAATCGCTTGATTTGGCCGAAGACAGAGGTAGTTTCTCGACCTTACTTAAAAACAACCACATCCCCTACCCTGAGTTTGGTGTGATTGAAGATGCCGAAGAAGCCATCAGTTTATCGAAAACATTGGGATTTCCGTTATTGGTTCGACCAAGTTATGTGTTGGGCGGACAAAGCATGAAAATTGTGATCAATGAACAAGAGCTTGAACAACATGTGGTGAAATTGTTAAACGATTTACCGGATAATAAAGTTTTGCTCGACCACTTTTTACAAGGTGCCATAGAGGCTGAAGCCGATGCCATTTGCGACGGTGAAGATGTTTACATCATTGGTATTATGGAACACATTGAACCGGCCGGTATTCATAGCGGCGACAGTTACGCCGTGTTACCGCCATTTGATTTAAGTGCAGATGTGATTCAACAAATTGAAAAACACACCAAAACCATTGCTTTGGCTTTGAATACTGTAGGATTGCTAAACATTCAATTCGCGGTGAAAGAAGGCGTTGTTTATATCATTGAGGCCAATCCTAGGGCTTCGCGCACGGTGCCATTTATCGCCAAGGCTTACGATGAACCTTATGTGAATTATGCCACCAAGGTGATGTTAAAGGAAAAGAAAATTAAAGATTTTAATTTCCAACCGCGCAAAAAAGGTTATGCAATTAAGATTCCGGTATTCAGTTATGAAAAGTTCCCTGAAATTCAAAAGGAATTAGGTCCTGAAATGAAAAGTACCGGTGAAGCCATTTATTTTATTGATGATTTAAATGACGAGTATTTTCAAAATGTTTATAGCGAAAGAAACTTGTATTTAAGTAAATAACATTCATGAAGCACAAATTGAAAAAATTAAGCTGGCTGCTTGTATTGGTGATGGCCTGTCAATTCACTTTTATCAAGGACATCAAATACATTAGTGGTGATTTAATTTTTATCAGCAATCCAAATGTGCCCGATAAGTTAATGCAAGCCATTACCAAAACCAAATTTTCGCATGTTGGTATTGTGGTTAAGGAGAAAGGAAGGCCCATGGTATATTACACAGCCAATGTTGTAAAAAAAGTTACAGTGCCCGAATTTTTGGCTTTGAGTGTGAATGGTAAATACGAAGTGATGCGTATCAAAGACACCATCATGATTGCGGGATTAAATAATTTTTTTGTTGAAGAGGCCAAGAAATTATTGGGCAACGCTTATGATACCAAGTTTTCGTGGTTAGACAAAGAAATGTATAATACTGAACTTGTTTGGAAGATATACAAAAGAGCCACGCAAATTGAATTGTGTGAAGCCAAGTTGTTTGATAAGATAGAGATAAACGACACCATCGTGAAACGTAAAATTAAATTACAAATGGGCGACAGCATTCCGGCATTTACAAAATTGGTCTCTCCAAACGACTTGTATAATTCAACTTACCTTACAAAAATCAAGTAAATTCTTCGATTAAATAATATAAGCTTGAATACACGCTTTATTATTTGATAATTTTGAAGCGTTTGTAAACTTTGTTTACTTCTTCAACCATGTTGAATTTATAATTTACAACTGAAAATACAATTACGCTGAAAGCACTGCCTAATGCGGCTTTTATGAAGGCGTGCCAATTTGAAGGCAGGATAAAAATAAATCCAATGCTGATTAAAATACAACACAATATGTACAATGTATTTTTGGTAAATGGTTGCATTTTAAACTTTACGAGGATGTACACATACTTTAAGAAATTAAATGTTCCAATCGAAATAAGGGTGGCCAATGCCGCACCTGAAATACCAAAAATGTCGATGAAATAATTATTGGCCAAAACTGAAACCACTAACAAAATAAAAAGAAACAAAGACGCAGCATAATACTTACTGGAGTATAAAATCACCGAAGAATTTACACTGGTTAACAGATTGAACAAGGAAGAAAAAGACACGATGTAAAAGGCCATTTTACCTGCATGGTATTCGGGTGGCAAAAAGAGCATGATAAAATCTAAACTTGCCCATAAAATGCAGAACAAGATACCACCTGCAAAAAACATATATCGGCTGCTCATTTCGTAAATCTTATGCACTTCGGCAACATCGTTGATGCTCCATGCGTATGAAATTTTAGGCTGCGCAATGCGTTCGAGGCTGTTAAACGGTATTTCCATAACGGCGCACATCATAATACAAGTGGCATATACCCCCACCAATTTTTCGTTTAAAAAGTGGCCAATCATCAATTGATCAATAAACTTTATTCCCAAAGAGGCAAAGGATGTGAAGGTCATCAATAAACTAAACAAAGCAATTTGTTTAAGATCAAGTGTTCTGAAAAATGACCAATTGATTTTAAAAGAAACCGATTTATGGTAAATTAAATACGACACCAGTAAAATGAGTTGTAGCAAGAATATGCCCATGTATGATAATACGAGCATGTGTTTGCTGATGCATTGATAATGGTATAAAATCACCACCAACAATTGGCCGAGTCTTGTAAAAATATCGGTTAAAAAAACAGTAAATGTTGTTTTGAGTAAAGCAGAGGAATAAATGGAATAAATTGAAATTAATGATAACACAAAGGCAAATACAATGGCTTCATTAAAGTATGCAGGAAATTCGGGTGAGCGCCGGTAATAAAGATTGAATTGATTTTTATTAAGATACATGAGAAGGCCAATCAGTAAGGCGCCTATAGAGGAGATTAACAGTAACAATGCAAACAAGCCATGGTGACGACTTTCATCATTTCGTATTTTCGGAAACATGCGTACCGTTACACTGCCAATACCAAGCGGCATTACCACAGCGGCCATCCATGAAAAAGAATACAAAAGGCGCAATAAACCAATATCGGAAGAGGAGATTAAAAGTGGTTGGGTGTATATTACCGCAAAACCAATCAAAGCGCCAATATAACTCAGCGTGGTGTTGGCAATGCTTTGTTTTTTAATCTCCCCCACTTTATTTTATCTTTTGAAAAATAGCAAATTCGGTGGTAGGACTTTCTTTGCTGTGGTTTACCAAGTACATTTCGACAGGGTATAAAAAAGCACCTAACAGATGGCCCAAAAATGGCATCACATAAAGGGCGTTTTCGAGTAAAAACCAATAGGCTTTTAAAATTGGGTTGCTACTGTCAATCGGACTATTGGTGAGGTACATGAAAGGTTTTCGGGTGACCAGCTTAAAGTTATTCTTTTCAAAAACATCGAATAAATAAGCTTTTGTTCGGCTTACCTGGCTTTCGCCTCTGAATACTTCTTTATGCAAGAAATTATCGGAATACACAAAATAACCCTGGTTTTTAACCAGGCTTGCAATATTGGCAATGGCTTGTTCGAAACGGGCATCATCAACAATGTGAAAAAGTACATCCATCGAAGAAACGATATCGAATTGCTGCAATGAAGCTTCTTTGTTAAAATTTGGATCGCCAATATCGAATTGGTGAAACTGCTGTTGCTTGAAAGTTTGTTTTAAATTTTCAACGGCTGTTTTGCTAATATCGGCGCCGGTAATTTCCTTCACCATTAATTCGCGCCAAGCTTGTATGTAAAAGCCGGTACCAGAGCCAATGTCGAGGGCATTCATTTGCTTAAAGTTTAAATTCATGCTTTGAAGCGCCTTCATAAAAACTTTTTTACGAACCTTGTATGCCCATTTGTTGAAAGCAGGACCTAATTTTTTAAAGCCTACGCCTTCTAATCCGGAAATGGTATGCAAACGGTCTTCCCAATAAGCATCGGGATTAAAATCTTTCTCCTTCATAGGCCAAATTTAAAATAAATCACATCAATAGAATCATGAATTAAGGTTATTTATGCTAATCCACTTGTTAGGAATTTATTTATTCAGTGGCTTTTACAGTTGCCTCAATTCAATTGTATTGGTTAAATTAGCTCCCATCTAAGGCCTAAAATTGAGTAATACCAAACATAAGAAGCCAAACAAGGTGCTATTTTTTAGTTATTGGTATCCAAATGCCGTACTAAGTAATCAGGCGTATTTTGCGAAACAACACGCCCAAGCTTTAAGCAAGGTTTGTGAACTGGAGGTTTTGGCTGTTCATATACTACCGGGTAAAACGCTTTACGATTTTAATTACCAATGCGAAATTGATGAGCATGGCATTCGAACACATCGTGTTTACATCCTATCAAAATTTTACAAGATTTTTTATGTGGCCTTGCCTTGGCAATATTTGATGTTGAAGAAAATAATAAAGTTGCACATTCGGAATCGTTTTGAATTTGGCAGTATTCATTCGAATGTGCTTTATCCATGCGGCATTGTGGGCGCTAAATTATCGAAACATTTTCAATGCAAACATGTTATCACCGAGCATTGGAGTAAGTTGGATAAATTTTTCAAGGTGAGTTTATACAAAAAATTGGGTCGGAAGGCATACGATACAGCCGATGCATTAACAGCGGTTTCGCAACAATTGGCCGATACCATGCAAAAGTACCATCACAACAAAATGATGCGGTTGGTGCCAAATGTGATTGATGCATCGAAATTTTATGTTGATGCTCAAATTGAAAAACATGGGTGTTTGACTTTTACGGCAGTTGCCCATTGGCACGCACCCAAAAATCCATTTTATTATTTGGAGGCATTAAAACAATTGTTTGATGAAAAAACATTTCCTTCTTTTAAAGTCATTTTAATTGGTGAAGGCGACATCTTAAAGACAGTGAAAGACAAACAATACCCCTACCCCATCGAAATGCCGGGTAATTTAAGTCCCGATGCCTTATGTCGTCACCTAAATCAATGCCATGTTTTTTTACATGGTTCAGATTTTGAAACCTTTTCAGTGGTGATGGTAGAAGCATTGATGTGTGGATTGCCTTGTGTGGTGAGTGATGTGGGCATTGCAAAGCAAATAATCAATGAACAAAATGGATTTATTGCAGAAAGCAGCAGTCAAGATTGGAAGCAAAAGATTGAAAAAGTAGTCAATACAAAATTTGATGCAAAAATAATCGCATCGCAAATTGACGGAATTTACAGTTTAGATGCGGTGGCAAAGAAATTTAAATTGCTTTACGAAGAAGCAGGAATTAGTTCATGATTAAGTCAGGCATTACCAAATTGGCTGAATCATAAAATGCCAATTCGTGAATCGAAATTTTAACATGCTTGACAATGGGAAAGGTACTTAAGATATCCATTACTTCCCTTTCATTTTTTGCTTCGATAAATACCCAAACATTTTTACGTTCCATATCCAACGAATAACTTAAAATAACCCGCTTCAACAACAATTCATTAATCACATGACGTTGCATTGGGATTAAATTATAAAATGCTGAGTTAAAAACTTCAGGCAATGTGATATGAACCAAATAAGAGTTCTTCATCTGAATACAAATTTAAATCAAATTTGCATTGAAATAACAATTTTTTGTGATTAAATAAAAAAGCATTCCCCTTAGGAAATGCTCCGTTTCTTAGATACAATTATTATCCGAAAGGAATAATGCGAATACCGGCGTTAAAAGGATACAATTCGACCCCTTTATTGCGTTCGAACAATGGGCTTAAATTGTACTCGGCGTAAAGGGTCCAATTGGCATAACCAAAATTGAGATGCGCTTTGGCCACAAAGGGATTCAAGTTAAAGTCATCGCTTCTGGCCTTGGTAATTTTATAATTGTTTTGTTCTAATTTTTGTTGTGTTTTTGCAAAGAGTAAAAACTCACCAATTACGCCCAAAGCCAAATGGAAGGATTTAGATGATTTGGCCGAAGTGTTAAATTCAAGCAACAATGGCACTTGTAGATAGGTTGTTCTCAGCGCGTTCCTTCTATAATTATAGGCGTTTGAAGTATCAATATTACCGGAAGTAAAAAAGCTATTGGCGGCCAAATTGGTTTTTTTTGCCAATTCATAACGGTGGAAATCCAAACCCATACCCGTAACAACTTTAAAATAATTTTTATGCAAATTAAAATGACGTTCAATAAAGTTGAATTGTGAATTGAAACTTCTTGAATATTTAAGTTCCATAAAACCGGCATTGCTTAACATATTTGTTCCGCCCGTGGCATTAAAATAACCGTTTGTGCCTGTGTAAATGCCTCTCCAGTGTTTAAAACTACTTTCGTGGTCATTGATCATGACTTCTGATTTTTCGTCATCATCTTTTTCGTCGCCAATCACAATTACTTTTTTATTACCCCATTTAAATGTGGTGGTATCGCTTGTGTTTTTTTGTGGTTCCTTGCTTTCGATGCGTTTAATGGTGGCAGCTGAACTTGACTCGGCATAAACCTCCTTTACATCGCCTTTAATTTTAATGGTACTAGCGCCGCTGGCATTGGCATTTAATTTATTGTTCACATTGATTTTGGCTGTTGACGCACCGGTGGTGATAATTTCAACATTTTCTATTTGCATACCATAAGCCTTTAATTCGCTGGCGCCCGACACGTTGGCTTGTAAACGTTTGCTCGAACCTTTTAGAGTTAATTCGGCAGCACCACTTTGGGTGACAGAAATGTAATTGGCTTTGGTGTTCACATGCACATTGGGTGAGCCCGTTAAATCAATGTTGAGTGAATCACTTGTAATTTGGTTTAAGCAAGTAAATTCGGTTGCACCTGTGATATTTAATGACTTTAAGTTTTTAGCATACACATACACGTTAACCGGCGAATTAAAATTGCCCTTATTCATGATGCTTAAACGGCCATTTGTTACACTGGTTGTAACCTTTGCTATTTCTTTAGAATCGGCGCTCACGCTTAATTTTAAAGTATCAGATTCTTTAAAAAACACATTTACTGTACCTGCCAATTCAATTTGATTAAAGTTTGTAATGACTCTGTCTTCTTTTTTTTGAGCACGACAACCCAAATTCGAGAAGGTAATAATACTGAGAAGGATGATTATTTTTTTCATGGTATTGTTTATTTTGTCGTAAGACGCTTCTGGTTATAAAAAGTTACAGTGATTTATTTTTTTTCTAAACTTAAATTATTAAAGGCAATAAAATATCTTTCGTTTTTTTGAGCGTTGGCTTCAATACCTTTCACCCCAAGCTTTTTAGCCTTGTTGCCAAAAACAATTAATTTCTCCCAAAAATTATTTTGACGCTTCTTAATTGGCGCATCATCTGATTCTTGTTCAACTTCCAAACTTTCCAAATTAGAAATTTGATTGTTTAGTGAGGCAAGATCAGTAACTAACTGAACTGTATCTTTATTGATTTGTGGCGCAGCAGAATGCGTGATGATGGCCAAGTCTTTTTGTGCAGAATCAATTTTGCTTAGTTCGGTGTTTTTAACCGTGTTATTTAAGATGTTATTGCTTTGCTGCACGAAGGCTTGATTTAAAACTTCTTGATGTTTTGAAATTGATTTCACTGCATCATTTTTAATATCACCTTTTTGATGGTTGAATAAAATTGGCTTCAAGTGTTTGAGTTGATTTGGCTTTGTTGTTGATTGAAGGGCATGATTGGCCAATTGCATTTGTTTTGTTTCTTCTTTTTTATTGAATTGATAAATGACTACAAATGCCAACAACAGAAGTATTGCAGCGGCTATACCTTGTATTTGTTTGAAAGAAAATAAGGCAATGATTTTGTTTTCCTTTTTTAGACTTTCTTTATTCGGAAATACAATATTTAAATCGGCCGTTAATTTGGTTTGTTCAAACAATAAATGGTCCTTTTTAAAGGTAGGATTATCTTCAATTTGTTGCTTATAATCAGTTTTTTCTGAGTCAGTCAATAGCGCTTCCAATGACTGAATGTGAATATTCTTGAGCAATAAATCATCTTCAGTTTTATGAAGACTGTTTTTATTGAAATTTAAATTTGAATCGGTTTTTAAATAAGTTTGACGATATTGATTTAACAATGTTTGTAAGGAAGGGTCGGTATTTAAGCTGTTTTCGAACCTTAATTTTTGACTTGGGTTTAAATTATTTTCAAGATAATTGATAATTAAATTTTCGCGGTAATCATGTTCATCTTTTGAAAGGGATGATTTTGTCGGAAATTCTTCAAACGGGGTATTTAAACTTGGTAAATTGATATTTGATAAATCAATGTCAAGCTCAGGATGCAATTTAACAAAGGCCTGCAATTGCTTAATTTCAGAAGCATTTAAACGCGACTCAAAATAGTCGAGTAAAAAGGCTTCGTAATTATTTAAGTTAATTTGCGACATTATATCAAACTATTGATGTTTACTAAATGATTTTTTAAAAAGGTTCTTGCTCTGAAAATATACACTTTCACTTGGCTTTCGTTTAGTTTGGTGATTTCACCAATTTCAGCATAATCATATCCTTCATAATCGCGCAATAGCAGAACCGTTTTTTGTATTTCAGGTAACAGATCAATGCTTCTATTGAGTACCTCTTTTAAATCGCTGTATTGTTTATCATGAAAATGTTGGTCGAAATTTACTTCTTCAAATTTGCTTTGTTTGTTTTGTTTCCTAAAATAATCGACCATGTTGTGATAGGCTGTTGTGAACAAATAGGTCTTCGATTTGCTGGCATCAATGTCTTCTAATTTTCGCCACATTTTTTCAAAAGCATCCTGAACAATGTCTTTAGAAGCATCTTGGTCCTTCACCTGTTTTAAAATAAAACGGTAAACACCATCGGCGTACAAATCAACACAATTGTTATAATCACTAAGGGTCATGAATACAAGTAAGACGGCCGAAGGGCCAAAATGTTACAGGTAAAATTAAAATTTAATCAACTGATAATCAGTTAAAAAGATATAATTTTAAAATTGGACAGTATTCAGGAATGCTTTTAAGAAGTATGAAAAAGTCTTATTCTTGTTCTTCTTGAGATTCTTCTTTTCCGTTTTCAGTTGCATTGTGTTTACAAGAGGTATTGTAAAATTTGGCAATACGTTCAAATCGATCGTCTCCGTTTTTAAATTCCTTGTTTTTTATTTTTTGAGATAATTCAGGGCAGTCGGCGAAATACTCCTCTAAGCTCTTCGCATTGGCGCCTTGACCTGATCTTTTAAACATGGCGGTTCCGGTAATAAAGGTGTCGTTGATATGGCGCCAAAACATGTATTCTAAAGAAGTTGTTGATTGGCCGTTAGCACCGGTGTGTGTAACATAAGTTAAGTAGAGTTTAACGGCGCCATCCTGAATGAGGCGATAAAAAGGCGGATTCACTTTAATGCCCATGATATACATTTCTTCGGTGCCTGTTAAAGATTGGTATACAAATTTTTCACCTTGGTAAGTAAAACCATATTCTCTAATATCATTGGCATAAAAAGTTTGTTTTTTGTTTTTCTTGTCAATAAAATCAAAGCCATAACAAGCGTTTTGGTTCGATACTTTATCGCTTAACAAGCCGGTTGGAACAATAATTAAAACTTGAATCTTATTACCATCGTTGTCGATGTAATAGCCTTTTACGCGCGGTTTATCGGCAAAACCGGAAAAATGTAAGCCAAAAAATGCGATGGCAATCAGTAAAGTTTTAAAAATGAATTTGTTTTTCATGGATTCAAGTTTGAGGATTAATGGTTAAAACAAAAATAATTAAATTTTACAAGTGTAAAAAAGGGAACTATATTTTATTCATAAAAAAGGCACGCGCCAATTGAGCCGTGCCTTTATAGAATTAAAGATTCAATTTATTTTAAAGCCACTTTAAAATTTCGGCTTCAACGGCTTCTGTTTCCCAAATATTTTCAATGTTTGGCATGGCCATTACTTCATCCATAATGGCTTGTTGTTTTTGACCATTGTGCAAAGCTTCGCTGTATCGGATGTGTGGACTATAAGTGACCATGCTGTAGAGCGGGATCCATTTGTCAGGGTACTTGGCAGAAAATTTTGCTTCAATCTTCTTTTGAAGTAAAAACTTTGGATCAGCAGTTTTGTCGCGCATTTCAACAAAATTGGCAATGGCTAAATCGGCAATGGCATCGCCATCGGGCTTGCGCAACACTTGGTATTCTTGCAAAATAGCCGGCCAATTTTCCTTGTGTTTATCGATTAATTCATTTAACACCACACAGTCCTCAAATCCGCAATTCATGCCTTGTCCGTAAAAAGGCACAATGGCGTGCGCTGCATCACCAATTAAAGCAATTTTATCGTCAAATGTCCAAGGATAACACTTCACAGTTACCAATGCAGAAGTTGGATTGTGCTCGAAATCATCTAATAGTGCAGGCATTAAAGGCACAGCATCACTAAATTCTTCATCGAAAAAGGCCTTTACTTGTGCGCGTGTTTTTAGTTGGGCAAAAGATTTTTCGCCTTCAAATGGTAAAAATAAGGTGCAAGTAAAATTGCCATCCGGATTAGGCAGTGCAATCATCATAAAACTGCCTCTAGGCCAAATATGAAGGGCATTTTTTTCCAATTTAAATGTACCATCTTCACCCGGAGGAATGATTAATTCCTTGTATCCGCAGTCGATATAATGTTGATTGTATTCAAAACGATCGCTTTGCAATTGCATGCTTAAGCGTGATGCAGCAAAGGCGCCATCAGAACCAAACAATAAATCAGATTTTACTTTGGTGTTGGCTTTGCTGTTGTTGTTTTCAAATTCTGCTTCAAGACTTTGGCGATTAAGATTCATGCAACGCTCATCAAAATGGAATTTGATGTTTTGATTGGTTTCTGCCAAATCCATTAATTTCATATTGATTTCAGCGCGTGAAACCGAATAAATGGCTTGATTGTCTTTTCCGTATGGTTGGTAAACCTGGGTTCCGTTTTTATTGTGAATTTGACGGCCGTACATGGGAATGGCAATTTTTTTGATATCTTCTGCAATGCCTACCCCTTCTAAGCCTCTCCATCCTCGGTCGCTGAGGGCCAAATTAATCGACTTACCGGCATAAGCTGTTGCTTTGCGCATATCAGGACGACGTTCGTAAACAGCTACCTTATAGCCTCGTTTAGCCAAATAAATTGACAATAATGAACCGATTAATCCTGCGCCTACTAATGTGACTTTTTTTTCCATGTTGATTTTT
>CANGGP010000056.1 GCA_947453445.1 Sphingobacteriaceae bacterium | reverse complement strand
GTAAGAGCCGCTTAAACATAATACTGAGGCCCAAAATGCTTGAAACCACAAGGCTTTTGAAGGCACTTGGTATTGGTTTAAATGTGCTGCAGATATAAAAAATAAACCATCCTTGGCCATTGAATAGTATAAGCGCGAACCCGATAGTATTAAGCCGTTGTTACAACCAAATGTTGAAATCACTATCAACAAGGCCATCAATAATGCCGACACCTCGCCGAATATTGGAAACAAGGCCGCTGTGCCCACCCTGTCGTTTTGCGCATAAGCAATGCCCCTTTCAATCACAGTGGCCCCATCTGCAGAACCAAGTGCAGGCAACAACATAAAATAAGCCATGTTTGCCAAAATGTAAAGTACGGTTACAATAAATACACCAATCAACAAACCCAATGGAATATTTCTTTGGGGTTCTTTAATCTCTCCTGCAATAAATGTAACGTTATTCCATGCATCACTGCTAAATAAGGAACCGATGAGTGCCACGCCCAGCGCAGCCAACAGCGAATCGTTGTTTAATCCATCTTTCAAATGCCCGTTAAAAGGCAATTCAATATTGTGTTGCCAATAACCTTGCGTAGCAGCATATGAAAAACCAATTACAATGAGTCCGAAAAGTGCCAATAATTTTGTGGATGTAAAAACGGCTTGTATTATTTTTCCGCCTTTTACACCATAGGTATTCATCCAAGTGAGAAAAAACACTGAACAAACGGCCAAAATTTGTGTGCTGCTGATGGATATATTCAACAGCGAAAACAACACATGTTTCTCGTCAAAGAAAGGAAGAAACACCCCAAAATATCTTGCAAATGCCACCGCAACTGCGGCAATAACACCCGACTGAATCACCGTAAAAACAGTCCACCCATACACAAAAGAAGTTTGTTTACCAAAGGCCCTTTTTAAATAAATAAACTGGCCACCGGCTTGCGGCATCATGCCTGCCAATTCACCATAACTCAATGCTGCAAACAAAGTAATTACCCCGCTAATCACCCAACACATCAACACCCAAAATGGCGAGCCTAATAAACGTGTCATGTCGGCACTTACAATAAAAATGCCCGAGCCAATCATGCTGCCCGACACCAGCATCACTGCATCAAACAGGTTTAAACTTCTTTTTAGTTCTGTCATGGTTATGGATGTCGAAAGATAAGTAAATTTGCAATCTAATTTAGTATTTCATCAATGAAAGTCATAAGCCCCCGATTAAGCATCCTTAAAAAAGAAAACGTTCTAAGTATTGTTATTTTGCCTACTGGCGACAAACGCAAACTTGGCCTTCTTTTTATGTGGCTCTTTGCTTGGTCGGTTTGCGGAATAATTGTATTGGTGAATTATTTCACATTAAAAGAAGCGAATGCAAAATTATTCACCATGATTTATCTTTCGTTTTGGTTGTATTTTGAATTCAGTATCGCACGTGCATTTATTTGGAAACGATTTGGTAAGGAAAAACTTTGGATACAAAACGGTGTTCTGCATTATCAACGAGAAGTAAATAACAAAGGCAAAATAATTGAGTGTCCTTTAGATTTGGTAAGCAAACTTAAATTTTTAGAAATCAGCAAAACATCTTTTTCCGACAGCATCAATCAAAGTTTTTGGGTGAAGGGCGGTGAAAGATTAGAATACCAAGCGCAAGCCAAAACAGTTCGATTGGGCATGCAATTAAGTGATGAAGAAACCCGCGTTGTATTAAATGAAGTGAATGGTTTTATTAAGGACTAATTTTTTTAAGGCTTAATTATAAACTCCTAAACCATTGCACCATTGGAATAGGAATTGACAACCAATCTGAATTGGAATTTATACCGGCAAATCCAAATTGAAATGCTTTATTTTTATCTGTTTGAAATCGCAATCCGGGAATAATCAAAGCTAAACCGGGTTTGGTTTTTTCGATTTGATTAGTAGAAGTTGTACTCACTCCTGTTATTGGATTAACACTTGTTACTGTTTGATTTTCATAAGTTGTTGCTCCTTTAGGCATAATAAATGTGTCGAACACAATGCTAATGTTTTTACTCACTTTAAACATAGCCGCCATTGAAGCCAAGGCCCGGCCCGAAGCACTGCCTTTGTTCGACACATAACCATATCCTCCCGAAAAATTAATGTTTATGTTTTTATTACCAAAGGTAAGTGCGGCAAACGGTAAAGCCATGTAAAAATTTGGCGCAATATATGAGCCCGAACCAAATAAACCGCCTAGGCCTATGTGAACATTTTCATCCAATGAAATTGAATACTTGGCGTTGGCAATAATCGGACAACCAATCCAAGTAGTGGTGATACCCATGCCGAAATTTTTTCCAACACCAAATTGAAAATCCGGACCATATAAATTCCAAAGCAAGTAACTGTCGCCTTTTTTAATCGGCAATCCATTGGTCGTTATAAAATACCTTGTATTAAATATTTCAGTTGGAATCATGTTACCATCTTCATTCAATTCAGATGCCTTGACTTCAGTAATCTCACTCACTGCATATTTTGGCAACACAAATCTTCCCAAAGTTTTGGTCTCTACAACAAATTCGCGCATGTCTTGTGAAATAATTCTTGCCAAAATTTCAGTGCCATCACTTTTTTTAATGATGTATGTTTTTAATGAATCGGTTTGTGTTTGAGAAAATGAATGCTCAGAAATTAAGACGGTTACAATTACAAAAAGACATTGAATAATTTTTTTCATGGTTTTGGTTTTTAATTGTTTCAAAATTAGAGGTGCATAAAACCAAAGGCTAATTGAACCATGCCTAAAAACCATGATTAATTTGCATTAATTGCAAATTTTCAAAACCATCAGCATAAAATTATTGTTATTTACTAAAATAAGACCGGATTGACATTCAGGGGCAATAAAGACCTTCATACATTAGCCTTAATGCAATATCTTAAACACCAGTTCCTTCAGCAATTCACCGTAAGAAACCGAACTATTGTCAACCCCTTTTGATTTTAAATCACACTCTTTTAAATCGGCAAAAATCTTTTTCAATTTACCTGTAGGATAAGCTGCGGCAGCTCTGGCATAACCTTCCACAAAAAAAGGATTCACACCCAATGCGCCGGCTGCAGCAAATTTACTTTTATCTTGTAAAAACTGATATTTTAAAACCTTGCTAAAATAGGCGTATAGCTGACCCAAAACCAAGGGCGCCGGATTTTCTTTTTCATTCGATGCAAAATGATTGATGATGCGGTTTGATTTGAGCACATCTTTTTTCGACAAGGCATCCTGCAATTCAAATACATTGTAATCTTTACTGATACCGATTTTATCTTGCACCATCTCAACAGTAATTTCTTTTCCTGCTTCCAAACCAATCACCAACTTATTAATTTCATTGGCTATTTTACCCAAATCGTTTCCCAAAAATTCGGCCATTAAAAAGCCGGCTTTCGGACCAATGTGATAATTTTTTTCACGGATATAATTATTGATCCATTCAGGCACTTGGTTATCGTATAATTTTGGCGCTTCAAAATAAACCGCTTGCTTTTGTAAAGCTTTAGCAATGGCACTTCGTTTATCGATGGTTTTGTATTTAAAACAAAAAACCAAAATGGTGGTTGGTTGCGGATTTTTGATGTAGTTCAAAAATTGTTGTGTCGCATTGTTGGCATCCGAACCTGATGATTCTTCGCCTTCATCACCCGAACTTTTTTTATTTAATTCTTTAATGTTTTGTGCTTCTTTCACCAGCACCACATTGTAATCGCTCATCATCGGAAACTGTCGGGCATATCCTAAAATGGTGACCAAATCGGCTTCCTTGCCATACACCACGGTTTGATTAAACTCACGTTCAGCTTCATCTAAAACGCTGGTTTCAATTAAATCACTGATGGTATCAATATAATAGGTTTCTTCACCCGAAAGAAAATAAATCGGCTTAAAAATTCTTCGCTTAATGTCTAATAGTATCTGATTAAACTCTTTCATCCAATAATTTGCACACGAATATACTTAAAGCGATGATTAATTTCTTCAAATTTAATTACCGGCCCATCCGTCTCTATCCAAACTTCGATACTGAATCGCCTCGGCAATATGATTGGCTTCAATGTTTTCTGAAGCATCCAAATCAGCAATGGTGCGGGCCACTTTAAGTATTCTATCATAGGCTCTGGCACTTAATCCTAAGCGCTCCATGGCACTTTTTAATAAACTGCTTCCACTTTCATTCAACGTGCAGTGCTTTTTTAAATCAACGCTTCGCATTTGCGCATTGCAATGTATTTGTTTTTCCTTTTTAAAGCGTAGACTTTGAATTTGCCTTGCTTTTACAACCCTGTCGCGAATGTCTGCACTCTTTTCTTGGTTTTGCTGTTTACTGAGTTCACTAAAAGGAACCGGCGTTACCTCAATGTGCAAATCAATTCTGTCGAGCAATGGCCCGCTAATTTTATTTAAATATTTTTGAACGATGCCGGGTCCGCATACACAATCTTTTTCAGGATGGTTGTAATAACCGCAGGGACAAGGATTCATGCTTGCAATGAGCATAAATGAAGCAGGATATTCAACCGACATTTTTGCGCGGCTAATACTCACCACGCGGTCTTCTATGGGTTGACGCATCACTTCCAACACTGTTCGTTTAAACTCAGGCAATTCATCCAAAAACAAAACCCCGTTGTGCGCCAAACTAATTTCACCCGGTTGTGGATTGTTTCCGCCCCCTACCAATGCAATATCTGAAATGGTGTGGTGTGGCGCCCTAAAAGGCCTTTGTGTAATTAATCCCTTCGTTTTAACTCCACCCCTGGTGGCCACCGAATGTATTTTAGTGGTTTCGAGTGCCTCTTCAAAAGTTAGTGGCGGCAAAATGCTGGGAAGGCGTTTACTCAACATGGTTTTTCCGGCACCTGGCGGGCCAATCAAAATCACATTATGACCGCCGGCAGCGGCTATTTCCATGGCCCTTTTAATGTTCTCTTGGCCTTTAACATCTGAAAAATCGAAGGCCAAGTCGTTGGCGGGTTTCAAAAAAGCTTCATCCAAATCAACCTTGGCCTGAGGTAATGGCCTATCTTGATCGAAAAAATGAATCACCTCTTGAATATTTTTTGCGTAGAACACTTTTAAATCTTTTACCACCGCCGCTTCTGTCGAATTTTCCTCTGGTAAAATAATACCCTTAAACCCGTCTTTTAATGCAGTAATGGAAATGGGCAATGCGCCTTTGATGGGACGAATTGTTCCATCCAGTGCCAGCTCACCCATGATGACATAATCTGAAATGCTGTCCGCTTTCATTTGCGCACTGGCACCTAAAATGCCAATGGCAATACTTAAATCATAGGCAGAACCTTCCTTGCGAATATCGGCCGGCGCCAAGTTTACAGTTATGGCTTTGCCGGGAATTCGATAACCAATTTGTTTCAATGCAGAATCGATGCGTTGCTGACTTTCCTTCACGGCATTGTCGGGTAAACCCACCATGAAAAAATTCACGCCAATATCTACACTCACCTCCACCGTTACCTTGGTGGCATTGATGCCATGCACGGCATACCCGTACGTTTTTACTAACATGCGACCAAATTAATGAAAGTAAAAAAGAAAAAAGTTTCTTTAAAAGGATAAATTGCTCATGTTTTGCAGTGACTATTATCACCTTTAAATGCGGGTTTTATGACATTCATATGACAATTAAAATCAATAAATGCCGCATCTTTGCCCTATAAACGTGGAAAACTTTAAAGTCATAGCATTTACACATAAGTCCTTACAGCTCGACTTAATTGGCAAATTACACCTTTCACCGGATGAGCAAAACACTGTTTTAGAAGGACTTAAGTTAAATTTTGGCTTCGATGAATTGCTCTTTTTGAGTACTTGCAACAGGGTTGAATTGTTTATTAAAACCGACTTAGAAATTCAAATTGAATTAATAAAATCTGTTTGTTTATTTATCAATAGCCGTTTTACAGCTGAAGAGCTCAATGAAATTGCCTCACAAGCAGCAGTTTTTGTTGGTGATAAAGCGGTTGAACACGTATTGAAAGTAGCTTCTTCACTAGAATCATTGGTGGTTGGCGAAAGAGAAATTATTACCCAAATTCGCAAAGCATACGAGTTTTGCCACCACATAGGGCTAACAGGCGACTTTATGCGTTTGTTGATTAACCATACAATCGAAACTGCCAAAGAAATTTTTACCAATACCAATATTGCCAAAAACCCGGTCTCTGTTGCTTCATTGGCTTATAGGGCTTTGCGTGAGCAAGGGATTAAAAATGAAGCACGCATTGTATTTGTAGGTAGTGGAGCAACCAACACGGTTTTGGCCTCTTACTTTCAAAAACACCAATACGGTAACTTCACAGTATTTAACCGCAGTTTAAGCAATGCCGAAAAACTAGCCAAAGGCCTTCACGGTAAAGCTTTCGAATTAAATGACATCCTAAAATTTAAAGATGGCTTTGATGTTTTGGTGGTTTGTACTTCAAGTTCTGAAACCATTATTAGTTCTGAAATTTATCAATCACTGCTAAACAACGAATCGTCTAAAAAAATCATTATCGACTTGGGTATTCCTGCCAATGTAGATGCCACTGTGGCTGCTCAAAGTCAAGTGAATTATATTGATATCGCCTCTTTAAAAGCCCAAGCGGAAGCCAATTTACAATTGCGCAAAGCCGAAATTTACCGCTGTGATGAAATTATCCAGCAAAAAATTCTGGCTTTTGATGCCTTGTATGCTGAGCGCAGAATTGAATTGGCATTCGGGCAAATTCCTAAACAAGTAAAAGCCTTTAAAGATTTGGCCATGAATGAAGTGTTTGCCAAAGAACTAAACACATTGGATGCGAATAGCAAAGATGTGTTGGATAAGGTATTGAATTACATGGAAAAAAAATACAATGCAGTAGCCATTAAAACTGCCAAGGAAGTTTTTCTTTCAAAGAATTAAAATTCTAACTTCAACCCGTGAATCGTAAAATTATTATCGGCACCCGTGGCAGCGAACTTGCCTTGTGGCAGGCCAACTATACCAAACAACGCTTGGAAGACAAAGGTTACCAAGCCGAATTAAAAATTATTTCAACCAGTGGCGACCGTTCTCAGCAATGGGAAACAAGCTTCGATAAACTCGAAGGCAAAGGTTTTTTTACCAAAGAATTGGAAGAAGCCTTGCTGGATAAAAGCATCGATTTGGCCGTGCATTCACACAAAGATTTGCCTACCAACATGCCCGATGGGCTAATGGTAGCAGGCGTTTCAAAGCGAGAAGATCCTTCAGAATTATTATTGATTCGTAAAGAAGCCGTTGATGAAAATCAAAAATTTAATCTGAAAAAAAACGCCCTCGTGGGCACTTCATCCGCGCGAAGAAAATCGCAATTACTGGCTTTTCGTCCGGATGTTGAATTAAAAGATTTACGCGGCAATGTGCCTACCCGTATTAAAAAATTGCGCGAAGGCCAATACGATGCCATTATGTTAGCGGCTGCCGGTGTTGAGCGTTTAGAGTTGGATGTGGATGATTTGCATGTTGAAAAATTAAATCCCGAAGTGTTTGTTCCTGCTCCTGCGCAAGGTGTATTGGCATGGCAAACCCGTGAAGATGACAATGAATTGATGGAAGTAATTGACGAAATCAATGACCTTGATGTTTTAATTAAAATCAACATCGAACGTCAAATCTTAAACATGTTTGATGGCGGTTGTCAATTGCCCCTGGGTGTTTATTGCGATGCTGATCCCGACGATGAAGACCGTTTAAAATTTAAAGTGTGGATTAGTATTGCCGATGACTGGAACAAACAACCCAAACAATTGTATTTTGAAACATTGGATACCGATGGATTTACCGATATGATTGTGGATCATATTCGCGCCATTAAACCAAAAAAAATATTTGTTACACGCACTTTTAACGAACATGATTATCTGCCGCAAGCCTTGTCGCGACTCGATTTTGATGTAGAAGGCAAAAGCTTAATTGAATTTAAACAAATTCGTATTAAGCAATTACCCCAAACCGATTGGGTGTTTTTCAGCAGCAAACACGCCGTGCGTTATTTCTTTAATCAAAAGCCTGAGTTGCCTGCTGGTATTAAGTTTGGCTGTATTGGCACCTCAACAAGTGCCGAATTAAGAGCCTTTGGTAAACGCGCCGATTTTATTGGCACCAGCACCGACATTAAATTGGTGGGCAAACAGTTTAGCAGTAAAGTTGGTAATGGGCGCGTGTTGTTTCCAATTGCGCGCGGCAGCATGCAAAGCATTCAATGGCAAATGGTGAAACGCGATAATGTTTTTAATTTAGAAGTGTATGCCACACTAAAACATAGTATTGAAGTTGCGGAGGACAAAGACATTTTAATTTTTACCAGTCCTAGTAATGTGGAAGCATTTTTTGAAAAGAATAAAATTTTACCTCATCAAAAAATAATTGCCATGGGTGATGCAACGGCAAAAGCCCTTTCGAAACTCAAAATAAAAAACGTGAGTACACCAATTGCGTTCGACGACCTGGGCTTATTTCAAGCGGTTTTGGCAGTTTCAAAGTAAAAGCACTTGTATTTAATTGGCGCAAATGAATGCACCGATGATGCAATGCACTATTTTAAAATTAATTTACCCTGTTGTGCGCTTCCGTTTTTAGAAGTTATTGTGTAAAAGTATACACCTTTGTTTTGAGTACTTAAATCAATTTCCATCTTTTCATTATCGACAGTTATTTCTTTAAGCAATTTACCTTGCACATCTTTAATTTTTATACTACTGCCCTTTATCAATCCATCAAAGAAAAATTTTCCGTTGCTGGGATTTGGATAAACATTTGTACTATTTAAAGATTCTGATTTAATGCCTACCAAATTTGGTGGTGTGGCCGAAAGTGTTGTGAAACTCCAAACTTGAGAGTAATTACTAAAATGGCCTCCGTTATTGGTTTTTACACGCCAAAAATATTTTGTGTCGGGTATTAAACGCATGGCATTATAATTCACCAAATTGGTGCCGATATCAAATGTTGTATCCAAAGCAGTAAAAAGGGAGTCATATGCCAAATCAACTGAATAAATGATGCCATCACTCACTTTATTCCATTTTAATTGCAAATAACCTATTGTATCAATATTTTGAGAGTTGGTGGTAGGTGTCACTAAACTTGGTGCAAGCGGTACCGTATCATTCGAGCCAATATAAGTCACAAACATTTCAATTTTTTGATTTGGCATGTTGTTGCTTGTATTTCTTGGTGAGTTCACAATGGTATCGGCGTATTTCATGCCTCCTAAAACACGTCCGTAAATTGAATAATTGCCGTCTAAATTAGCAGCCGTTGCAACACATATAAAAAATTGCGAAGTGGCACTGTTAATATTGGTAGATCTTGCTGCCGATAAAATACCACGTAAATGTTTGGCTTTCGAAAACTCTGCGTTTACTGTTGGCTGGTTGGGTTGACCGTAACCCCATGTAGAGGTGGCACCGTGACGCGAATTTGGATCTCCTCCTTGAATCATAAAGCCCGGAATAACACGGTGAAATGCAGTGGTATCATAAAAATGCTGACTCACCAAGCTGTCGAAATTTCGCGTGTGGTGGGGAGCGATGGTTGGAAATAATTCAACTACTATATTGCCAATGGTTACTCCGGCACGTTTTGTTAAAATATTAAACATGGGTTTACCTGTATAGGTATAAGTTGTTTGGGCAATACTTTGAAATGAAATAACAAACAAAAATGCTGTTAAGAATAAAGCGTAGATTTTTTTCATGCGTCAATTTTGTATAACAAATTTATACTTTTTGACGAGACCTTCAAATTTGTGAAGCATTTAAAGGATTAAAGTGCTTTTAGTAGGCAGAAGCAACTATTCAAAACAATCACTCAAAAAACAAATGGCAATCTTGATTATTAATCGGCTGCTAATAATCTGTGCGCATGCCAACATAGGCAAGAAACTCCTTTTTGGTCCCTTCCTCAGCAAATTTACCGCCATAAAAACTACTAACGGTTGCCGAATTGATGTCCTGCACCCCGCGAGAAGAAACACACAGGTGTTTGGCATCGATTAAAACAGCCACATCATCGGTTTGTAAAACCGCTTGAAGTTCTTTGGCAATTTGCATGGTTAAACGCTCTTGCACTTGCGGACGTTTAGAATAATATTGAACAATGCGGTTTAATTTTGAAAGGCCAATTACTTTTCCGTTTGAAATATAAGCCACATGCGCTTTTCCGAAAATAGGTACAAAATGGTGCTCACAATTGCTGTAGAAAGTGATGTCCTTTTCAACCAACATCTGGTTGTATTGGTAACGGTTTTCAAATAGCGCAATTTTAGGTTTATTGACAGGATTTAGGCCGTTAAAAATTTCCTTCACGTACATTTTGGCAACACGCTCAGGCGTTCCTCTTAAACTATCGTCGTTTAAATCTAGTCCCAAGGTTTCCATAATGCCTTTAAAATGTGCTTGTATCTTGGCCATCTTTTCCTCATCAGAAATTGAAAAAGCATCTTCACGCATGGGTGTTTCAACACTCGTGCTGATATGCTCGTTGCCGATATCCTCGGTGCTTAAATCGCTCAAGTTGATGTTATTGCCATCAAGCAGGGTATTCAGCGTAATTTCTTTCTGTTTCATACACGGTTATTTTAAGGTCTAATTGCTCTTTAATTCTTGCTCTCAATAGATTATAAATCACCACCGAAATATTTTCAATGGTGGGAATCAATGTTTTAAATTCTTCGGTGTCTAAATTCAAATTTTTATGATCAAAACGTTCAATCACCAATTCATGAATTAATTCACTCAAATACTTTGTATCAATCACATAGCCGGTTGAAGGATCAACTGCACCCACCACGCGGACTATCAATTCATAATTGTGCCCATGGTAATTCGGTGAATTGCATTTACCAAACACAGTTCTGTTCTCCTCATCACTCATGGCAGGATTATGCAAACGGTGCGCAGCATTAAAATGCTCAGACCTAAATATGGCTACTTTTTGACTCATCTTTTTTTAATCTTTAAATAGGTGGTGAGACTATTTAGATTTAATTTTTAAAGCACTGGTTCAGAAGTTTGCTGATCAAGTGGCTTTGCATTAAGAAACAACGAATGATTCTATTTGTTTAAAGTTAGGAAAAATTTCTTTTTAATGCCCGAAATACTCCACGCCAATTCGCGGTGTTTCGTATAATTTAACACTGTGCAATTTAACATTTGTGGGTAAATGCGGCACAATTTGATTCCAAATGGCGATGGCCAAATTTTCGGTACTGGCTAAAACACCAAGCATGAAATCTACATCAAGATTTAAATTTTTATGGTCTAACTTATCACAAACGTGAATCTGTAATATTGTACTAAGTTTTTTAACATCAATTAGAAACCCTGTATCCGGATCAATTTCACCTTTCACGGTCACAATTAAATCATAATTATGTCCGTGCCAATTGGCATTGGCGCATTTACCGAATACTTCCTCATTTTTTTCAACAGACCAAGCCGGATTAAACAACTTATGGGCCGCATTAAAATGCTCATGGCGGGTTAAGAAAATCATGTGCAAATTTAATCAAAATCCTTAATTTTGAAGGTGAAGCAAATTTTAATTGTATCCGCCACAAGTCAAGAATTGGCGCCCTTCTTTCAACATTTTGGAGTGGCCTTCAATCCGAATCAAAATTTTCAATCCTTTAAGCACCATCAAAATACAATCAGCATTTTAATCACCGGTGTTGGCATGGTTAATACTGCTTTCGAATTGGGTAAACATTGGCAATCAAGCTTCGATTCAGTTCTTAATGTTGGCATTGCCGGTGCTTTTAAAAGAGATATTTCACTTGGTGAATGTGTATTTGTGGCGCAAGATGTATTGGCTGAAATGGGCGCAGAAGATGGCGATGATTTTATTTTCTATAAAGATTTAAATCTTGGCGGCAGCAATGAATATTCGGCAAAATACCAACAACAATTTCCTGTTTTGAATGGCCTTAAAAAAGTGAAAGGCATCACCGTAAACAAAGTGCATGGCAGTGAAACAAACATTCAAAAAAACATACAATTGTTTAATGCCGATGTTGAAAGCATGGAAGGAGCAGCATTTTACAGAGCAGGTTTACACATGGCGCCCATTGTGGTTCAAATAAGAAGCATTTCGAACCGCATAGAAAAACGCGATAAATCAAAATGGCAAATACCATTGGCCATACAAAACCTGAATCAATTACTCATTCAATTAATCGAACAAAGCGCATGAAATTCAGCTTAGGTTATTCTCCTTGTCCCAACGATTGTTTTATTTTCGACGCCCTTGTTCATCAAAAAATCGACACCGAAGGTTTCGAATTTGACGTTCGCTTAGAGGATGTGGAAACCCTTAACAGCATGGCACAAAATGAAGTATTAGACATTACTAAACTTAGTTTCCATGCATTGGCATATGTAAATACCAATTACATATTACTTAAATCAGGAAGTGCACTGGGCTTTAATTGCGGGCCATTACTCATTAAAAAACAAAATAATGATGTTGCCTTAAATGAAAAAAGCCGAATTGCAATTCCCGGTAAATTAACCACCGCCAATTTTCTGTTTTCATTGGCCTATCCAAATTACCATAACAAAATCGTTTATTTATTTAGTGACATTGAAAATGCTATCTTAAATAATGAAGTTGATGCCGGATTAATCATCCATGAAAATAGATTTACATACCAAGACAAAGGATTGGAAAAAATAATGGATTTGGGCGAATACTGGGATTCTTTAATCCACGCCCCTATTCCGCTTGGGGGTATTGTTATGAAGCGTACTTATGATTTAAAAACAATCCAAAAAGTAAATGAATTGATTCGAAAGAGTGTTGAATATGCCTTTGCCAACCCAGAAAGCAGCATGCCATACGTAAAAGCACATGCCCAAGAAATGCGTGAAGATGTGATGAAAAAACACATAGACTTATACGTCAATCAGTTTTCAATTGATCTAGGTGAACTTGGAAAAAATGCAGTTGAGCTTATGTTTAATGAAGCACAATCGATTGGCTTAATTAAAAGCTTTTCGCAAAATTTAATGATTGATTAAGCATAAGCTTTTGTTTTAGGATACCAAAACAAGCCCTTCAATCTTATTTCAATTTTGTAATCAAGAACTCTATGCGTCGGTTTTTATCATGCTCTGATTCAGGACAAGTTGATTTAACAGGTCCTTCGCAAGCACAATTGTTCAATAGTTTTGATTCGCCATAACCCTTTGCAGTTAAGCGCATTTTATTGATGCCTTTTTTAACGATATAATCAACCGCGTTTTTAGCCCTATCGCCCGATAGTTTCAAATTTGAAGCTGCACTTGAACGACAATCGGTATGTGAACCCAATTCAATAAACATGTTTGGATATTCCTTCATGACTTGCACAATTTTATCCAATTCTTTGGCAGCATCCGGTCGGATGTTCGACTTATTAAAATCAAAATAAATTGGTTTTAAATCTACCATCTTCGCCAAATCCATACCCACCTCAACTTTACCCAGACTTAAATTAATTTTTTCGTTCATGTTAATTTCGCCCGGTTTTTTAATGGTGTAGCTAAAAATAACCGAACGTTGCAAGTAGCCTGCCTTTTGAAGACGCACCAAATAAGTAACCCTGTCGCCTACTTTTTTTCCATACAAATTTTTAAAGTAATCGCCTGAGCTGGTGGTGGTGTAACGGTCTAACTCGGAATTGGCAACAATATCAGTTATTTTAATGTTTACCCCTTCTAATAACTTACCTGTTTTAGCATCTGTAATAATGGCTCTCAAAAACAATTTAGGATCTTTCTCAAGCATTACGTCGCGTTTAGAAGTTTCTTCCAGCGAACCATCATCTGCAAGATTCAATTCGGTTTTTACATAATCATTTCTAAAGATTTCAATTTTTGATTTGCCATTTTCTTCAACCGCAGTGGCGAACTCACCTTTATCGTTTGCATAAACAGTATCTCCATCAATCACCAATTTCACGCTATCCAATGCTGTTTTCTTTTGTTTATCCTTGATGATTAAATTCACTTCTTTACCACGTTTAACTTCGCGAAGAATTTTTAGTTCATAAACATCATCATCCATGCCACCCGATTTACGATTAGAACTGATAAATCCTGACTTGCCATCTTCAACCAAGTACATACCAAAATCATCATCTTTACTATTCACAGGCTCTCCCATGTTATATGATTTGCCCGGTTTACCATCCATAATTTTGCATTCATAAATATCCAAACCGCCTAAACCATCGCGACCATTAGAAGAAAAATATAACTTTCCATTAGCTGCAATAAACGGAAAAACTTCATTGCCTGCGGTATTCACTTGACTGCCTAAATTGCGTGGTTCACTCCAAATACCAAATGAATCTTTTTTGCAAACGTAAATATCCATACCGCCTTTTCCGCCGGCCATGTCAGAAGAAAAATAAAGTGTTAAACCATCTCCTGAAATGCTGGGATGCGCATAATTAAAATCGTTGCTGATAAAAGGCAAACGCTCTACATTTCCAAATCCGCCCATGTCTAATGTAGCCGACATGAATTTAAGCTTATAGGTACCATCAATGCTTAATTCACTTTTTTTGGTGTTGTTTCTTGTAAAATAAACGGTATTAAAATCTTTTGTAAATGAAATGGGGCCATCATTAAATTTCGATTCCAAATCACCCAAAAACGATTTTACATTATTTTGTTTGTCGGCCAAGTATAATTGAACGTAATTGCCATTGGTCCACCCTTGTTCTTTTTTAATCCAAGCGGTTTTTTCGCGGGTAGATGCAAAAACGGTTTCATCAAAGAATTTAATGGCGCAGTAGTCGTCTTGACTAGAATTAAAATTAGAGGATGTTAATTCGTAAGCATCTGCATTTTTTTTATATGATTTTAATTTGCTGATGGCAGATAAGAGCATCTTGCCTCTATCATCGAGTGTGTACTTTTCAAGGTGTTGCTTGGCAAGATCGTATTCCCCATTTTCCATTAAAGCATCACCATAATACAATTCATGAATTGGATCTGCTTGGTTAGAAGACATCAAAGCTTCATAACATTTTAATTGTCCATGAATATCTTTTGTTAAACGGTAACACTCTGATAAATTTGATAAAATGGCTTTATTGCTTTCATTGCCAACCAATGCTTTTTCATACAAAGGAATTGCCTCTGCAAATTCTTTATCGGCAAAAAATTTATCGGCCTTTTTAACCAATTTGTTCTGCGCTGTGCCTTTTACATCTGAATCTAAATTTGATTCATTTTTAGTTTGTTTTTCATTTGCCTTGGAAGCATCAAACTGCGCATTTATCGCAAGCCCTAAGGACAATAAAACAAAAACGCTAAGTCTTTTTAAATAATTCATACAAGTAAATAATTAGAAATAACGTGGTGTAACAATTTTTTTTCCTTTGTAAGAGAACAAATAATTCACAACAATTTCATGTGAACCTTGTGAGTACTTTTGAATGCTGTTTAAACCATAATCAAAATTGTAAGAAACCAACAATTGTTTATTGGCTTGAACACCCAACAACAAAGTTACTGCAGAGTTGCTGCGGTATGATAAGCCGGCCCAAATGATGTTATCGATGAGCAAATTGGCGCCCAAATCTAATTGAACAGGGGCGTTTTGCACCGCTTTAACCATGGCATTTGCCCTTAATTTTAAATCGTTGTTCAGTTTAAATAAATTTCCAATCACAAAGTAGTAGGTAAATTTTGATGGCTCTAATTTTGTAACCTTGTAAGCTTGACCAACATAATTAAATCGGCCGTAATTATCGAGTAATCTGGGAATCGACAAACCTGCATAGAAGGTTTTGGTGTTAAAATATACACCGGTACCAAAATTCATGGCCGTTAAATTTGGCGTGCTTTGACTAAAATTAGGGTCTGAAATTGTTGTGCCATTGGCATCCGAAATTTTAAGATTTGAGTACTTGTTAATTTGGTTGTCGATACCGGCCATTAAGCCAAAAGCCAAATTGCTGTTTTTACTTAATTTTAAACGGTAAGCATAACTGCCATAAATCAAATTGCGATTTAAAACGCCAATCCTATCGTTTAACACTGTTAATCCTGCACCCATTTTATCGCCCATCATTGGTCCGTGCAATGAAAAGGAAGTTGTTACGGGACGACCCGGAAAATTAACCCATTGCTGACGATGCAACATAGTGGCACTCATGGCACCTTTGCTGCCGGCATATGCAGGATTAATAGAAACTTCATTAAACATGTACTGCGAAAACATGGCGTCGTACTGGGCATAATAATTTCCCGTGTAAATTAACAAGGCAACCATTGCAATGGCCTGTATCTTAGTTTTAATTTTCATAATCTTATTTTCTGAGCGATTAATAATCTAACACAATAAATCCTGTAATTGGTTTTTGATTTGTGCCTTTAAATTCAAGGATAAAGTAATACGTGCCTTGCGGCAATTTATCCTTGCCCAATGTGCCGGCTATGTTTGGATATCCATCCCACAAATTATTATAATTTGAGTGATAATAAACACGGTTACCCCAACGGTTAAATACTGTTATTGTATTTTCTGAATTGGTAGGTAAACCATTGATCACAAACACATCATTAATACCATCACCATTAGGCGAGAAACCTTCAGGGATAAACAATGTATGATTGAATGTAGAAGGCAATATCAACACGGTCGGTAAATTGTCGGTGCTTTCATTACAAACACCATTGAGATCCAAATCAGGATACAAACCACTGTTTGATGTGTCAGAAACCACAATCACCGATGAAGTTGAAATTCTTGCCAAGGCATTTGCGTAAGCACTGTTTTTCAACACCGAACCATTGATTGAATCAGGCGCAACATTAATGGTGAAACTGATGTCGTTGTATGTTTTAGGCGCTATCTTACTATTAGCTGCATTCAACAATTGACAGTTTGTTTTGCCATCATAAGCTGTGTTGGCAATTAATTGGCCTGCGGCAACCGGACCGTTCTTCATCGTGTATTTTGCAGGCGACTTAACAGTTAATCCAAACAAGCTGTCTTTCACCATCACATTCCGAAGTGTATCATTACCTTGATTATGCACAGTAATTGTGTATGAAACATCAAATGTATTGTTGGCTAAACGTATTGCTTCGCCAATTTTACTTAATCCAAAATACACTTTCGGTGTAAATAAAACAGGCGTCACACTGCTGTTATTCGTTGGATTTAAATCTGCATCAGGATCAGGGTTTAATCCATTTGTAGAAGTATCGCGAATAGCAACACTATTAGAAGTTAAAGCAGTACCAACCACTCTGTTGTTAAATGGTCCGAATACAGCGTTGGCATTTACTTTTACTACAAACTCGATGGTGTCGATTTTGTTGGCAGCCATTGAACTTAATGTGGCTGTGGTAATTCCCAATTGTGTTTTTCCGTCGAATGAAGAATTTAAAGTTAAGCTGCTTCCTGTACTGGTGATTACAGGCATACTTACCACTGTAAACGAGGTAGGTGCAGGGAATGTATTCATTAGATTTTCTGTCACCGCAACATTGCTTAATGGAGCGCTATCATAGTTTTTCACGGTTACTTTGTATTTAACCGAGTATGAACCGTCGTTGTTTAAGCTGTTGCTTGATACTGCTTTTGCCAATCCAAGTACTTTTGGCACACAGTCAACAGGCACCAATTTAAGTGTTGTGTCTTTAAAACAACCGAATGTATCAAACAACCTAATTGTATAACTAACCGTGTTGGTTGGATTTGACAAGTTACTTGTAACAATACCATTGGTAGGAATCAAGGTAGCATTTGTATAGGTTGCAGTTCCGGTGTAAGTGGCCGCTTGCACCAAATCGAATTTATCCAAAACAGAGAAATTAGACAAGGTAATCATACCATTATTTAAGGACAAGCCCAATGAACAAGTTGCCGGTGTAATAGTGGCAGTAATGGCCACACGGGTGTGTGAAGTAACGGCAACAGTTTTTGTGCTGTTACAACCACTGGTAAGATCGGTTACCTTAACCGTATAAACACCAACAGCGTTGGTTGTAAACGATTGCAAAATACTTGAGAAAGTTGAAGGTCCTGTCCATAAATACCCTGCATTGGTTGTAGTGTGTGCCGCCGTTAAAGTTACATTTGGCACTGCACATGAAATGGTGCCCGATGTTGTGGCCGTAACTGATGGAATTGAATTATCGGTTGGCACATTTAAAACAACTGTTTGTGTACATCCGGTACCATTATCAATCACACTCAAGGTATAATTACCCCAAACATTTACCGTAGGATTTTGTGCTGATGATGTAAATGAGCTTGGTCCATTCCAAGAATAACTCACATTGGTATTGCTGCTTGCGCCACCAATTGTAACAACCTGGCTTGAGCATGAAATCACGCCGCTACATGTTGCTGTAACATTGGCAGGTAAAGGATTCACAAATACGCTTACCGTGAATGTTGCCGGACAATTACCGCCATTATCACCAATTAGTGTATAGGTAGTTGTGGAAGTTGGATTAACAACTGCTGTCGATCCACTTGTATTTGCCGGTAACCAAGTATAAGTATTGGCACCATTGGCAGTAAGTGTTGTATTGAAACCTGCACAAATACTAGCATTTGTCGGCGACAAATTGATGGTTGGAATCGGCACCACATTGATGGTGATTGATTGGGTACCGATACATCCATTGGCATCAATACCTGAAGCTGAATAAGTGGTGTTCACATTCGGCGAAACAGTCACTGATTGTGTAAACACATTCATTGGCGTCCATGTATAATTAAGTGCGCCGGTAGCGCTTAGTGTTGTTGAAGCACCGCTACAAATAGTCGCTAGAGGCGAAGCACTTAAACTAAGTGTTGGCAATGGATTCACAGACACGCTAACATTAGCTGTGTTATTACAGCCATTGGCATCGGTTCCGGTTATTGTAAATATGGTTGTAATGGTAGGATTAGCGCTTGTGATTGAACCATTGGTATTGCTTGGCAACCAAGTGTAAGTGTTTGCGCCATTAGCAGTGAAACTAACGATTGATCCGGCACATGATACAGTAGGATTTGAGCTTGCAGTAACAATCGGTAATGCATTAACAACAATACTGATGGTGTTATTGGTACTACAACCACCATTGCTACCCGTAACAGTGTAAACAGTAGCAACAACAGGACTAACCACCGTGCTTGTGCCGGTTAAGTTACCCGGATTCCACGTGTAAGTAGTAGCACCATTCCCGGTTAAAGTGGCTGAACTACCAATACAGATAGCCGTTGAAGTTGCGCCCGCAAATACTGTTGGCGTAGGTAACACCGTTAATGTTAAGCTGGCAAAATTCGGACAACCAAATGAATTTAAACCAACCACAGTATATATTGATGTACTGGTAGGATTCACGCTTAATGTTGGTCCGGTTGATAAACCTGGAATCCAAGTATAAGTTAAAGCACCATTGGCGGTTAATGTAGAGGCATCGCCATTACAGATGATAGAAGGAGAGGCATTCGCAGTAATTGTAGGAAGTGGATTAACCGTAATTGCGATTGTGTTAGTTGATGAACATCCTGAAACATCACCTGAAACAGTATATGTCGTGTTGATGGTTGGTGTAATCACAATTAAACTTCCGGTTACGCCACCAGGTAACCAAGTATACGTGTTGGCACCTGTACCAATTAAGTTGGTTGTAAAGCCTTCACAAACGGTTGCACTCGATGCACTGGCCACTACTGTTGGTATAGGCACAACAACAAGTGTAAAGAATTGGTTTGAGGTACAACCGGCACCGTTAGAACCGGTGAGGGTGTATACAGTGGTTGCAGAAGGTGAAACTGCGAAGGTGTTTGTGTTCGGTCCGCTTGGATTCCACGTATATGTTAAGGTACCCGAACCTGTTAATGTAGCTGTTGAACCAACGCAAATGGTATTTGAACTGCTGGTTATTGTAATGCTAGGCACACCATTAACGGCGACACTTACGGTTTGCGTATTGGCGCAACCTGCCGCATTCGTACCGCTAACAATGTAAGAAGTATTTAATGTTGGAGAAACCACAACCGAACTACCTGAAGCAGGAATCGTAATCCACGAGTAGCTTGTAGCGCCTGAAGCGCTTAAGGTAGAACTAAAGCCGGTACAAATAGAAGCAGGTGTTGCAGTGGCTGTAATAACAGGTAAAGCATTCACCGTGATGTTTTGATTATTGGTACCTGTACAACCCAATGTACTGCCGGTAACTGTATAATTTGTGGTAATGGTAGGGCAAACAGCGGCTGAATTACTAACAATATTGCCCGGCATCCAAGTATATGAGCCTGCGCCGATTGCTGTAAGTGTTGCACAAGAACCGGCACAAACTGCACTTACAGTGCTTGTGATGTTCACTGTAGGGTTTGGATTCACAACCAAGTTAAGTGTTTGTGTGCTTGTACAACCAAAACCATTTACACCATCTAAAGTATAAACAGAGGTTGCGACTGGTGTAACCGCAATTGAAGTGGCGTTAGAGGCACCAGGGCTCCAGGTGTAACCGGTAGCACCGGCAGCAGTTAAAGTAGCTGTTCCACCTGCACATAATACTGTAGGGTTAGCCGTAATTGATAAACTAGGTAAACCATTTACAACAACTGTTACAGTCACAATGTTACTGGTACAAGTACCAACAACACCGGCCACTGAATAAATGGTAGTTGATGTTGGGCTCACCACAGTTGTTGGTAAAGCAACCGAATTACTCCACACAAAAGATGAAGCCCCAACGGCACTTAAGGTTGATGAACCACCTAAACAAATCGCCGTTGGCGAAGCAGCGGCCGAAACAATCGGCAATGACTGAACCGTTACCGGAACAGTTGTTTGTGAATTACAACCAAATGCATTGTTGGCACTCACTGTATAAGTGGTATTTACAGCAGGCGTTACGGTGATATTGGCACCGGTAAGGTTACCCGGATTCCAGGTATAAGTACTTGCACCTGTAACCGATAAAGTTGTGCTGCTACCAAAACAAACTGTTGGCGATGCTGCAGAGGCAGTAATATTAGGGGTTGGATTCACAACCACGCTGAATGATAAATTAGAAGTACAACCAAATGCATTGGCACCGGTTAACGTGTACGGTGTTGTTGCAATAGGACTTAAAACCACCGCAGTTGTATTTAAACCACCCGGGTTCCAAGTATAGTTTATAGCGCCGGAAGCTGTTAAGCTTGCACTATTACCGGCACAGATTGTTGTGTTGCCCGCTATTGAAAGACTAGGTGCTGCATTTAGAGAAACTGTGATTGCCACTGCGGTGCTGGTACAAAGTCCATTACTGCCAACCAACGAATAAGTGGTTGTACTGGTAGGACTAACAACAATGGTTGTATTGGTTGAACCTGTGCTCCAAGAGTAGAAAGTTGCACCATTTGCTGTAAGTGTGGCACTTCCACCCGGACAAATTAAAGTTGAACTGGCGGTGATATTCACCACCGGTAAAGCTTGCACATTGACTGTTGCATTGGTTTGACCCAAACAACCAAAGGCGTTTCCACCGGTCACAGTATAAATGGTTGTAATGGTTGGGCTAGCAGAAAGTGTTGGACTAATAAACGCGCCCGGCGTCCATGAATATACGCTGGCTCCGGATGCTGTTAAATTCACAAATCCACCGGCACAAATAGTAAAGTTACTAGGTGTAACAGATACAGATGGAACAGGATTCACAATTAATTGTACTGTGCGGCTTGAGCTACAACCTGAAGCATTAAGACCCGTTACCGTATAAATTGTAGTTGAAGCAGGTGTAACCACTACGTTTGATCCGCTTAATGCGCCCGGTTGCCAAGTATAAGAATTTGCGCCTGTAACAGTTAAAGTTGCACTAGCACCCAAACAAACAGCTGTTGGATTTGAAGCCGCCGTTAAAACAGGATTTGTGTTTACTGTTAATTGTACTGTGTTTGTTGAAGAACAACCTAAACTGGAGCCTGTAACTGTATAAACAGTTGTAATAACAGGCGATACAGTTTGAGATGCCCCTGCTAAACTACCAGGATTCCAAGTATATGAAGTGGCGCCGGTTGCTGTAAGCACTGCAGAGCTACCAACGCAAATCACGGCCGGTGCAGCCGTTGCGCCAACAGTAGGGTTTGGATTGACTGTAACTGCTACAGTGTTACTGGCGTTACAGCCCAAAGCACTTGTTCCTACCACTGTGTAAATTGTTGAAACTACAGGCGTAACGCTTACTATTGCACCATTAAGATTTCCAGGATTCCAAGTATAAGTACTTGCTCCGGAAGCTGATAAAGTTGATGAACTACCTGCACAAATTACACCTGATATAGTGGAAGCAGTTATCGTTGGAGCCGGATTAACAACAACCTGAACAGTTGTGTTGCCTGTACAACCAAAACCATTGGCCCCTGTCACTGAATAAATTGTTGTTGATGCAGGGCTCACCGAAATGTTGTTTGCGTTAGACCCTGTGCTCCAAGTATAACTTACACCACCGGTAACCGAACAGGTTGCAAGGCCTGCAGGACAAATGGCTGTTGGGTTTGAAGTGGCTGTTAATGTTACACCCGGCAATGCCCCAACATTAATTGTTTGTGAACTACTACAGAAGCCTGTTGTACCGGTAACTGTATATGTAGCAGGTGTGGTAACCGTAATTGAAGCCAATGTGCTTCCCGTATTCCAACTGTAAGAAGTTGCGCCGCTTGCTTGAAGCGTTGCTGAAGCACCCGGGCAAATGGCCGCCGGGTTTGTACTTAAAGTTAAACTTGGTAAAGGTGTTACATTGATGGTAATATTACCTTGATTGGTACAACTCAATGCGCTTGCTCCGATCACAGTATATGTAGTTGAAATTGTTGGACTCACCGAAATAGTTGTTCCACTTGATCCCATTGGCAACCAAGTATAGGTTGATGCGCCTGTACCTGTAAGCACAGCACTTCCACCAAAACAAATTGTGGCTGAATTAGTGGTTGCCCCAACACTTGGTAAAGGATTCACAACCAATTGTACAGTTCTTGTACTTGTACAACCTGTTGCGCTTAATCCGGTTACGGTATAAACTGTTGTGCCTGCTGGGCTCACTGTTACGTTCGCTCCTGCTAAAGCACCCGGATTAACTGTATAACTTGTAGCACCTGATGAGCCAATGGTTGAAACACCACCCGGACAAATCGCTGTTGGTGTAGCGGTAACCGTTAGATTTGGTAATGCATTCACAACCAATGAAACAACAGCATTGCTGGTACATCCGGCAACGCTACCGATAACTGTATATGTTGTATTAACGACTGGACTAACATTAAATGGATT
>CANGGP010000055.1 GCA_947453445.1 Sphingobacteriaceae bacterium | reverse complement strand
TATTGTTTTCTTTTACTAAACTTTCTTTTGAATCGTATAATTCGCTCAGGCTTTTTCCTGCAATATTCCTGGCCCCACTATCCGGTTCTATGCCTATTGCCTTCCAGCCATCATTTTTACAGGCACTTAAAAAGGCGCCGGTTCCACAACCATAATCTAATATTGTTCCACGTGAAACAAGTTTGTTTATCAACTTAATTTTCTTCCCGATGGTGTAAGACCGAACTACTTTGTATAGCTTAGAAACCAACCCCTTGTTTGTGTCGCTATGCGAAATATAATCCTCCGACTTATAATAAGATCCTAAATTTTGAGGTTCAGGAATTGGATTTGTGTATTTAAACCCACAAGAATCACAATTAGAAATATTAAAAGACGTGCCGCTTACCGTGTAATCTTTACAAGTAAGATAGTGGCTAGATTTGCTTTGTCCGCAAACCGGACAATTATTTATTTGTATCATACGTTTTGTTCCACGTGAAACATTACCTTCCTAAATAAACCAGAAGGATTGAAATATCGGAGGGATTAATGCCGGAAATGCGACTTGCATCGCCTATATTACCCGGCTTAAATTTATTTAATTTTTCAATGGCTTCTTTACCCAAACCACCTATTAGTTTGTAATCGATGTCGTGTGGAATTGAAACAGATTCAAGGCGCACAGACTTTTCTACATTCTCGTTTTCTTTCTCAATATAACCTTCGTACTTCATTAAAATTTCGGCCTGGTAAATGGTTTCGATATCGAAGGCTTTCAAATAATTTTGTAGGGCAGGGTCGGCCGCAGCCAATTCGTTAATATCGATATTTGGGCGAGATAATACACTAAAATACCTTACCTTTTGATTTAGTGCACTTGAACCCTTTTCATTTAAAAATCCATTAATTACATCCGGATCAACGCTGTTATTTTTAAAATACTGAATGATGTTGGCGCTGCCTTGTGTTTTCTCTTGTACTTTTTCTAAGCGCGCTTTAGAAGCTAAACCTATTTGATTTGACAAAGCGCTGAGCCTAATATCGGCATTATCTTGACGCAATAACAATCGATATTCAGCCCTGGAAGTAAACATTCTATATGGTTCATCGGTACCCTTAGAAATGAGATCGTCAATAAGCACCCCAATATATGCTTGGTGTCTGCTTAAAATTAGAGGCTCTTTCTCTGAACTTTTTAAATGTGCATTCATGCCGGCCATTAGTCCTTGACATGCGGCCTCTTCATATCCGGTTGTTCCATTAATTTGTCCGGCAAAATACAAATGGTCAATCAATCGGGTTTCTAAAGTTTTCTTTAATTGCGTTGGTGGAAAATAATCGTATTCGATGGCATAACCCGGTCTGAACATTTTAGCATTTTCAAGGCCGGGGATTTTATTCAAAGCTTTCATTTGAACATCTTCGGGTAAAGATGATGAGAAGCCGTTTAGGTAAATTTCGACCGTATTCCATCCCTCAGGTTCAATAAACAACTGATGTCTTTCACGCTCATTAAATCGTGTAATTTTATCTTCGATGCTCGGACAGTAACGCGGACCCAATCCTTTGATTCTGCCCTGAAACATGGGTGATTTTTCGAAACCTGTTTTAAGAATGTCGTGTACTTCGGGATTGGTGTAGGTGATATAACAAGGTTTTTGTTGAATGGCCTTGTTGCCCATAAAAGGGGAAGTATTGTCTAGAAAAGAAAATTTATCGATAATGTTGTCTCCGTCTTGGCGCTCGGTGCGATCATAATTAATGCTTCTTCCGTCAAGTCGCGGGGGAGTGCCCGTTTTCATTCTACCCGCCTCAAACCCATATTGGACCAATTGTTCCGTTATACCCCTACTGGCACTTTCTCCCGATCTACCGCCCCCAATTTGTTTTTCGCCAATGTGTATGAGTCCGTTTAAAAAGGTACCATTGGTTAATACAACCGCTTTACAGCGAAATTCGAGGCCCATGCCTGTTACGACACCTTCAACCCTTTTACCATCCTTAGAAACGATTAATTCGCGAACCATGTCCTGCCAGAAATCCACATTTGGTGTGTTTTCGAGCATTTCGCGCCAAATACTTGCAAACAACATCCTATCGTTTTGGGTACGGGGGCTCCACATGGCCGGGCCTTTGCTTCTGTTTAACATTCTGAATTGAATGGCACTTTTATCAGAAACAATTCCGCTATATCCGCCCATTGCATCAATTTCTCTAACAATCTGACCTTTGGCAATTCCGCCCATAGCAGGGTTACAGCTCATTTGCGCAATGGTTTGCATGTTCATGGTAATTAATAAAACCTTTGAACCCATATTGGCAGCGGCTGCAGCGGCTTCACAACCGGCATGACCTGCGCCAACAACTATGACATCATAATTTTGTTGCATACAAAAAGCGCACGAAGATAGGGTAAAATTTAGAGACCTATTATACCTGGTCTATTTTATGGATACGATCAAGATGACGACCGCCTTCAAACTTTTCATTCAAATAAGCATCAATAATTTTAAAGGCCTCATCGTCACTTAAAAAACGTGCAGGTAAAACCAAAATGTTTGCATCATTGTGTTGACGCGCTAAACGTGCAATTTCTTCATTCCAACAAATAGCTGCGCGAATACCAATATGCTTATTAGCGCTCATCGCAATTCCATTGCCTGAACCACATAATAAGATACCGGAATGAACAGTCTTTAACAACACCTCATTGGCCACAGCATGACCAAAATCGGGGTAATCAACCCGTTCATTCGAATAACAACCCTTATCATTTACTGAATATGATTTGTTAGATAAATAGGTTTTAATCTTTTCTTTTAATTCAAAACCTGCGTGATCACACCCAATTGCTATATTATTCATTAGATGCAAAAATACTAATAAATCGTAGGTTTTAATCCTTAATTATTTTCAACATCAGGTATGTGAATACCTTATTAAATCGTTAATAAGTTAAGACAAAAAATTTTGACTGCTTAAAAAATCCATCTGCTTAAAAAAGGAAACATGATGCGCAATAAAAGTTACCAAAATTTAGATTTAATTATTCAGTATAATTTTCGTTTATCAACAATTAAAAACACGGAAACTTATCAAACTTAATAAGCACTAACAATTGTTAATTAAACAGTATTTAAATGAACATCAATCAATTAAAAATATATTTGTACTCATAAGCTGTTAACTAAAAATTATAAATCAAAAAATCGAAAATAATTAAGGAATAAATCAACAGTATTAACACCTTATAAGTACAAAAACAAAATTTTAAAATTTTAAAAAAAAGATATTTATATAATTCATTTAAAATCCTGAACAATAATTTACTTAATTTTAGTGTCCTGTGCCAATGAGGTCATTATTTGTCTATAGTCTTCTTTTTTTGTCTTTTTATTTAAAGTCTCAAAAAATTAATCCAAATGGTTATAATAAATTTTATTATGACAATGGTAAACTAAGCAGTGAAGGTACCATGAAAGATGGTAAACCGGAAGGTTATTGGAAAAATTATTATAAAAGCGGAAAACTTAAAATTGAGGGGAATAGAAGAAATTTTCAATTAGACAGTGTTTGGAAGTTTTATGATGAAAAAGAGAGATTAAATAAAACCATAGAATATAAATTCGGTAAAAAAAATGGAAAACTTTGTGTTTATGATACTTTGAATAAATTAATTAGTCTTGAAAATTATATTGATGATATTAAGGATGGTTATTCAAAACAATTTCATAAAAATGGCCGGGTAAAAACAATGGCTTTTTTTGTCAAAGGAAAACAAGAAGGTAAAACCTATGAATTTAGTCCTGATTCAATTATTGTTGGTATAGCAAATTATAAATCCGGTATTTTACAAGGATATGAGAAATTAAATCAAAAAGACGAGTTGAATAAAAAGCAGGGAATTTGGAAGGAATTCTATGAAAATTTTGATGTCAAAAAAGAAATGAAATTTAATGATGATTCATTAGATGGTTATGTAAAGGAGTATGATAAGACAGGTAATTTATTATCAACAAAAAAGTTTAATAATGGTAAACGAATTTTAAAGGCACCTGAAATTGCAAATGTTGAAATTTATAGGGATGTGTTTGAAGATGGTACTTTAAAATATGAAGGTGTATACAGTGATGGTGTGGCAATAGGAACACATTATAAATACAAAAAGAAATGGAAATGTGACAGTAGTATTTTTTTAAGAGATGATACTTCGAAAGTTTATATAAAAAGATTGGTTTGTAGAAATGAACCTATACCTGATAGTGCCATTGAGTATTTTGATGGTATTGTTGTTGCCAGAGGAGCTTGTGATAGCATGCGAAACAGAATTGGTATTTGGAATGAATTCCATAACAATGGTGATTTTAAGGCAAAAGGTTTGTATAAAGATGGTAACAGAGTGGGTGAATGGGAATTTTTTTATTCAGAAGGTAAATTGGAACAAAAGGGTAAATATGATAAAAAAGGAAAAGCCCAAGGTATTTGGAAGTGGTATTATGACGACGGTAAATTATTAAGAGAAGAAAATTATATTAATGGAAAGCGTGAAGGAATTTTAACTGAATATGATGAAGATGGAAAAGTGATGGTTAAGGTAAATTATGCCGACAATAAAAAAGAGGGTGCTTGGATTTATGAAACCAAGGATTATTACGAATTGGGAAATTATGTAAATGATGAACAAGACAGCGTTTGGGTGAGTTATTATATGCCGGGTAAGATTAAGCGTTATGAAGGAAAATTTATCAATGGAGAACCGGTTGGTTTGCATAAAATGTATCAACCAAATGGAAAAAAATTATATGTTGGTTCTTATGTGAGCGGCATGAAAGAAGGGGATTGGAAATTTTTTGATGATCAGGATTTTAATTATCTCACAATTACCTATAAAAATGATATTGAAATTAAATGGCAAGGTGAAAAAATAAGACCTACTTATGAAGAAGGTTTAAGAACATATCATATTGCAATTGATAAAGATCACAGTAAAACCATTCGTAAATAATCTTTAAATGCCTGAAAAGACGAATAAAGTAGATGCAGAAGAAGTATTGATGTGTTTACCCTTAGGTATTTTATGGATAGAAGATGATAAACTGGTGTATTGCAATAACTATGCAAAAACACATTTAAATATTAACCCATCATTAAAACAAAAGAATGGTATTGATATTCATAAAATTTTTAGTCCGGATTCAATTCAAAAATTAAAAAAGATAAAGACTAAATCAAAAATTAATTTAGAATTAATAATTGAAAATAATACGATTACATTAATTGAAACCGAAGCACATTTAATAGCCCAACAAAAAATACAAATATCATTTGAGCTTAAAGCAAGTACACCAAAAACCAATCGTTCAGAAAATAATCAACTCAACACGATTCTCGAAACATCTGATCACTTAATATGGTTGGTGAATAAAAAATTTGAACTAACAAATTTCAATAAAAATTTTAGTCAATTGATATTTGAAAAATACAACATTCAAATTTCGAAAGGCAGCAATGTTAGCAGTTTATTAAACAAAGAAGCAAAAAAGTACGCCGATTACTGGCACCCCAGATACCAAGAGGTTTTTAACGGCACTTCTTTAAATTTTATCAAAGAAGAAAACATTGGAAAATTTATTTGCCGAGAAGTTTTTATCAATCCGGTTCTATTAGAAAACGGCAAGATTGAAGAAATTTGTTGTGTGGCACACGACATTACAGATTCGGTTTTGTATGAAAGAAAAGTGAATAGTCAAAAGGGTCGATTAACGGCCATATTTGATAGCAGTCAACATTATATTTGGACCATTGACCGAGAAGAAAAGCTGACGTCCTTTAATAAAAATTATTTCGATTTGGTTTCTTCCTTGTATCGCACCAAACCTTTTGTGGGCATTGTTTTAAATAGAGGATTATTGGCCAATGATAAAAATTATACCCAAACATTAAATGTACAATATCAAAAAGCATTTAAGGGCCAGGCTACTAGTTTTGAAGTAGAAGTGCAAGATCAAGAAAAGGGAAATGTTTATTTGGAAATATTTTTAAACCCCATTTACAATAAAAGCAAGGTTGTTGAAGTAAGTGGCATTGCGCATAACATCACAGAAAAAAAATTGGCGCAACAAAAAATTGAAATCTCACTGAAAGAGAAAGAGGTTTTGTTGAAAGAAGTGCATCACCGTGTTAAAAACAACATGCAGGTGATTAGCAGTATTTTAAACTTGCAGTCGTTTTATGTGAAAGATCAATACACCCTAGGATTATTAAAAGAAAGCCAAAACAGGATATCGACCATGGCTTATATTCATGAAAGTTTATATCAAAACAATTCATTTTCGGCGGTAAATTTTGCAGAATATGTAAAAAGACTTATTCGGAACATCATTGCCTCTTATTCTTTTAACTCTGAAAACATTGAATTAAAGCAAGAAATCGACGAAATAGCCTTATCTTTGGATGTTGCCATCCCGTTGGGTTTAATCATTAATGAGCTGATAACAAACTCGCTGAAACATGCTTTTAACAAGCGTGAAAAAGGCCTCATTATTATCAATTTAAAAACCGAAAATAATTATGTATTTTTAAATTTGATGGATGATGGTATAGGATTAGACGAAGGGTTTAATATTGAAAAAAGCCAATCGTTGGGATTACAATTGGTAAGCACTTTATTAGAACAAATTGACGCCAAATACACACTGAAATCAAATAAAAACGAAGGAACAAAATTTAATATATCATTTCAAATTTAAAACATGGATAAGCTGAATATTTTTATTGTTGAAGACGAAAGCATTGTTGCAAGAGACATACAAAACAGTTTAACAAAGTTAGGATACAATGTTGTGGGTATTGCCAACAATGGAAAACAAGCTTTAGAAAGCATAAGCGAATTGTTGCCCGATTTAATTTTAATGGATATCATGATTAAGGGCGGCATGAATGGTATTGAAGTGAGCGAACTTGTAAAAGAGAAATACAATATTCCGGTGATTTTTCTTACAGCCTATGCCGACCAAGCAACGCTTTCGAGGGCAAAGGTTACAGAGCCTTATGGCTATATTTTAAAACCTTTCAAAGAAATTGATTTACACTCAACCATTGAAATGGCGTCGTATAAGCATCAAAAAGATTCGGTGCTCTTAAAGGAAAGAGATTTTCTATTTTCTTTGGTTGAAAGCAAAGATGAAAAAGTGAAAGACATTTTGTTTGTGAAATCAAACAGCCGTTTAATAAAGCTGCACCTAAAAGATATTTATTACGTAGAAGCATTAAAAGATTATGTGATTATCAACACAGATTCAGCTTCATATAAAGTGCATAGCACCATGAAAGAAATTAGCAAGAAGCTTGGAAGCCTTGATTTTGCTAGAATTCATCGTTCTTATATTGCGCGCCTGGATAAAATTCAAAGCATTGATGATCAAATTGTGACTTTGGATAAAGGCAAGAAAGCCATCCCGGTTGGCAGCTCATACGAGAAGGAACTCATGCTAAAACTCAATACGCTTTAAGGGCTAATCAAAAGCCATGTCTAAAGTTAAAACATCTTTTTTTTGTCAAAATTGCGGCGCACAATCGCTCAAATGGGTTGGTAAATGCGGCAGTTGTGGGGAGTGGAACACCTATGTTGAAGAAAAAGTTGTGAAGGACAACCCAAACAGTATCAATTTTTTTTCCACCAATCAAAATTCACATCACACGCCTAATCAGCCAATATTACTGCAAGACGTAGGTTTACAAAATTTTCCGCGCATTCCTGTGCCGGGTAAAGAGTTTGGTCGTGTTTTGGGCGGTGGTATTGTGCCGGGTAGCTTGGTTTTGTTTGGTGGAGAGCCGGGTATCGGCAAATCGACGCTAATGCTTCAGATTGCGCTACGATTAAAAAATTTAAAAATTTTATATGTCAGCGGAGAAGAAAGTGAACAACAAATAAAAATGCGCGCCGAGCGAATTGGCATTACCACCGAAAATTGTTATTTACTTCAAGAAACAAACACCCAAAATATTTTTTTAAGAATCAGCGAAATCAAACCGCAGTTGTTAATCATTGATTCAATTCAAACACTTTATTCTTCAAAAATAGAAAGCAGTCCGGGCAGTGTTAGTCAGGTAAGAGAATGTGCTGCCGAGTTATTGCGATTTGCCAAAGAAACCAATACACCGGTTTTTATGATTGGCCATATTACAAAAGAGGGCTCGCTAGCCGGGCCAAAGGTATTGGAACACATGGTTGATACTGTTTTGCAATTTGAGGGCGATCGCAACCACGTATTCAGATTATTGAGGGCTGTAAAAAACCGTTTCGGAAACACAAACGAAATGGGCATATACGAAATGCAAGGTGAGGGCTTAAAAGAGGTGTTAAATCCTTCCGAAATTTTAATTACCAACCGAGAAAACAATACCAGCGGCGTGGCCATTGCCGCCACCATGGAAGGCAATAGGCCCATGTTAATTGAAACACAAGCCTTGGTAAGCAGCGCTGCTTTTGGAACGCCACAGCGCTCGTCGAACGGATTCGATACTAGGCGCTTGGCCATGTTGTTGGCTGTATTGGAAAAAAGATGCGGATTCAAATTAAGCTTAAAGGATGTTTTTATCAATATTGCAGGAGGCATACGTGTTGAAGATCCGGGTATTGATTTGGCTTTGTTATGTGCCATTTTAAGCAGCAACGAGGATATGGCAATACCGCAAAACACCTGCTTTGCTGCCGAAGTTGGTTTAACCGGAGAGATAAGGCCTGTAAACAGAATTGAACAAAGAATTTTAGAAGCTGAAAAATTAGGCTTCGAAAAAATTTATATATCCACTTTTAATTTAAAGGGACTCAATCTTAAAAACTATAAAATTGAAATTATTTCAGTTGCAAAAATGGAAGATGTTTTTTCGAGTATTTTCGGCTAGTCTGAAAACTATTGAGGCATTAATTTTTTTGCCTCGTTCATGTCGAATCTTTGTCCGTTTTTAATCGCCACCACAAAACAATCGTTGAAACCAAGCGCCCTCATTTTTGTTTGATGGGCGGCGGCTTCGGATAAGGTTCTAAATTTACCCGAAGTATATTTAAAAATATTGTTCACCTTGTAATAATCTGGCTCAATTAAAGCACTGAATTTACTTTGTTTTAAATCGAGCGGCACTTCGCTGCTGGCAAACTGCACTTTAAACCAAAGATCAATTTTATTTTTAAAGGTATTTGCAATTTTAAATGAGGAAGTGCTGTCACTTGTATTTTGGTCTTTATAAACCGTGTCTTTAATACCTGCGTTAATGGTTATTTCCTTGTTCACCTGAACAGAATCTTTGTCATCATCTTCGTCATCTGTTTTTTGGTTGGGCAGATTACCGGCTTTGATGTTTTCGTTTTCTAAGGGCTCTTGGTTTTCAATGGCATCATTGTATTCTTTTTTGTCACCCTCGTATTCGTCTTTGTATTTTCTTAAGCCTCTAAAAATCGATTTAGCCAAATAATCTTGGCCAATTTCGCTGGCCATAAACGTTTCTTCAAGCGGGTTGGTGAGATAACCAATTTCGGTTAATATGCTTGGCATTGATGTGCGCCATAAAACCCAGATACTTTGACGGTGTACGCCTTTGTCGATGCGGCCGGCTTTTCGGGTGTATTCATCTTGTATTTTTTTGGCCAAATTGGCACTTTGAATTACATAAGCAGAAGTGTAATTGCTCATGATGATATAACTTTCAATGCTTTCGGGATCGAAGCCGCCATATTTTTGTTCATAGTGGTCTTCATAAAAAATGGCTGAGTTTTCGCGGGTTGCAACACGCATTTTACCCTCTTCGTTTTTTATTCCCATCACATAAGTTTCGGTTCCAAAAGGCACAGGATTAATGGTTTCAACCGGCACCAATTTCCCCTTTTTATTCTTGTACATTTTGGTTTTTTGCTTTCCTGTTTTAGGGTCTTTAATTTTTACGGCTTTACCTGCGGCATTACAATGAATGGAAATAAAAAGATCGGCTTTGGCTTTGTTGGCAATTTGTGCACGGGCTTCTAAATCAACAAACACATCGCTGGTACGTGTATAAATGACTTTTAAATCAGGATAATTTTCTTCCAAAAGTTTACCGAGTTTTAAGGCAACAGCAAGGGCAATGTTTTTTTCTTGCGATGAAACACCATGACAGCCCGGATCTTGGCCGCCATGGCCCGGATCGATGACAATGGTTCTGATTTTATTGATGCCGGCGGGTTTAATGAGCGCAAAGCCCAGAAAAGCGGTCGCCAAAAGGAATAAACCAAGAGAATATTTTATTTTTTTAACCATCTCCATATAATTTTGTTAATTCGAAATGGCAAAGTATTGTAGCTTTGTGTTTTCAACGGTACATTAAAAATATAGGATTAGTATTGATAAGAAGCCCACATAATAAAGTATTTTTCTTCTGCGTACTGTTAATATCTATCTGTTCCTTTGGGCTGCACGGGCAAAGTAAAAGCAACGACACCTTGAGTGTTGACGAAGGCACCGAATCCATTGAAGAACAAATTACCTATTCGGCCGAAGACAGCATTGTGAGTTTACCCAAGGAGGGGAAAGCCATCCTGTATGGTAAATCGAAGGTGAATTATGGATCAATGACCATTGAATCTGAAATCATGGAAATTGATTATTCAAAAAATGTGGTGACTGCTTACGGCAAAAAAGACAGTTTGGGTAAATTGTTTGGAAACCCTTCATTTAAGGACGGTTCAGAGCCTCTGGAGGCTGAAAAAATAATGTACAATTTAAAAACCAAGAAGGGAAAAATTTTTAGCGCACTCACCAAGCAAGGCGAATTGTTGGTGTTTGGCAATGAAATTAAAAAGGACAGCAACAATGTCATTTATTTTAAAGACATGAAGTGTTTACCTTGCCAGGACAAAGACGCGCGAACAGCTTTTATTGCTACAAAAGCAAAAGTAATTCCGAATGATAAAATCGTTACGGGCCCAATGTACTTGTCGATTGCAGGCGTGCCCACACCTTTGGGCTTGCCATTCGGGTTTTTCCCAAACTCAAAAAAACAACACAACGGCATTCTGCTTCCGCAATATGGTTATTCGGCAGTTCAAGGATTTTTTTTACGAGAAGGCGGCTATTATTGGGGCATCAACGACAAGACCAACATGATTATTAAGGGCGATTTTTATTCGAACGGTAGCTGGGCACTGAACACAACAAACAATTACAATGTGCTTTACAAGGCCAATGGATCAACGTACTTTGGATATAAGCAATTTAATAACGGCGACAAAGATATACCGAGTCAATTTAGCGTGTTAAAAGCCTTTGAGATAAGATGGACACACAATCAAGACAATAAAAACAATCCTACCGTTAGATTTAGCTCGAATGTAAATTTTGTAAAGAACCAAAACGTAAACCGATTAAACACCTTTAACAATACGGCCTTTTTGCAAAACACCTTTATGTCGAGAATAAATTATACCAAAACTTTTAAAAGAAGTTCGTTGAGTATTGATGCCTCACACTCACAAAATGTGCAAACCCATGAGATGGATATTACTTTGCCCGGCTTGACATTTAACGTGAATCGTTTTTATCCATTTAAACGCGAAGGCGCCGTGAAACAAAATGCGATTGATAAAATTGGCGTCAGTTATTTTGTGGAAGCAAAAAACAGATTAAAGGGCAACGATTCAACACTGTTTAAAGGAAGCGTGCTCGACAGCTTGACTTACGGCATTAAACAATCATTGCCAATTTCTACCAATTTTAATTTATTTAAATACATCACCGCAACGCCCCAACTAAACATTAATTCATACTCGTACACAAAATGGACAAAGAAAGAGTGGGAACCAATTCGGTATTATAATGGCGACATCAACACCCCAAAATACGGAGTAAAAAGCCACACCAAGAATGATTTTGTGACGGCCTTTGATGCAAGTTTTTCAACGGGCTTTAGCAGTAAGGTATATTTCGATTATATGTTTAAAAGGGGAAAAATAAAACAAATTCGACACTTATTAATTCCAACCTTGAGTTATAATTACCATCCTGATTTTGGTTCAACGCAATTTGGTTTTTGGCGCAAGGTGCAAAGCGATTCGCTTGGCAACAAAACCAATTATTCAATTTATGAAAAAGGAATTTATAGCGGCCCAAGCATTGGTAAACTTAACGGTTTGGCCATTAATTTAAACAGTGTTGTGGATGCAAAGTACAAGGTGAAAACCGATACCGGCATGACCACCAAAAAAACCACATTAATTCAAGGATTGGGTTTGGCCACCAGTTATAATTTTGCTGCTGATTCATTTAAAATGAGCAATATTGGCTTAACGGCGCGAACCGTTGTGTTTAAATACCTTAATATTAATCTTAATTCAAGTTTTGATCCTTACGTTTACGACAATTACAAAAAAAGAAGAGTAGATAAATTTACCATCGATAAACAAAGTAAGATCGGTCGTTTTGTGAGTGGCAATTTGGCCTTGAGTACAGCCATTAGTAATGAAACTTTTCGTGCAAGTAAGGCGGCGTCTAAAGCCAAGAATGGTTTAACCAAAGTGAATGCGGTAAAAGATGAAGAAATACAATGGGGCTTAAGTATTAATTATAATTTAACGCTTACAAATACTGATAATACTAAAATACAGCCAAGCCATGCGTTAAACGCCAGCGGGAATATATCACCCACAAAATTCTGGAAGATTAGGGTTAGTAGCGGGTTTGATTTTACACATTTAAAAATAAGCTATACAAGCTTTGAAATTTACCGCGATTTAAAATGTTGGCAGGCCAATATTTCGTGGATTCCATTTGGCGTAAACAAGAGCTACAGAATTTCGCTGAATTTAAAAACAGCCATGTTAAGCGAATTTAAAATTCCGAAACAAAAAGCCTTTTACGATAATTTTTAAGACAGAATTTTTGCAATGATGTTGCTGGTTGAATAGCCTTGCAATAATGGGATGGTAATAACAGAGCCGCCATTTTTTATGACCACATCGTGACCAACAATTTGTTCGATGGCATAATCATTGCCCTTCACCAAAATGTTTGGTTTTAAAAATGAAATCAACTCCAAAGGTGTTGCTTCATTAAACAAAACAATACAATCAACACAAGCCAATCCCGCCAATACTTTTGCGCGCGCAAATTCACTGTTGATGGGCCTGTTTGGGGCTTTGTTTAACAGCTTCACTGAAGCATCGGTGTTTAAACCCAAAACCAAAAAATCACCCGCGTCACGCGCTTGGCTTAAATAATCAACGTGTCCCGGATGCACAATATCGAAACAACCATTTGTAAACACCACCCTTTGGCCCTTGGATTGTATTTCAGAAACCAGCTTTAAGGCTGCTTGCTTATCAATGATTTTATTTGTCAATTGTTGATGAAACAACATTTCGTTTTGAATTATAAATGGGTAATAAAATTAAACTGATAATACCTGTGATGATCACAAGCACAAACTGGCTTGTCCACGACAACCAAGGCAAGGCAAACGAAGAGGCCATGTCGATTTTGAATGTATACAGTAAAATACCACCAACAATGGCCGGATAGGCGCCTAATCCACCCGGCGAGAACATCACACCAAAGGTGCCAAACAACAAAAGCGTTAGGCATTCTTTTTGGCCCAAGTGAGAAGTGCCTTGCAGTGCGAAAAAACAGAAATACAAAGAATAGAAATAACACACCCAAATAGCGATGCTTAAAAAGATAAATTGAAAGGGCTTATCTGTTTTGAGAATTGAAGAAATACCATCGGCCATGCCTTTGAGAAGCCCACCCAATTTACCCTTGAGGAGATTGGCAAACTTTTTACGCAGAAAAAATAAAACTGCAAAGAGGGCCAACAACCCAACAATTAAAACAATCATTTTAGTTGGGTGGGCACTAATGTTGTTGAATTGTGTGCTCAGTTTATCAAATACCAATTGATTGGCCAAGCTCATTAATTCGGCATGTTGAAATAAAAGCGTGAGGAAAAAAATGGCCAAGAAAAGAATAAAATCAATGATGCGTTCGGTAATAACCGTGCCAAAACCCAATTCAAAAGGCACCTTATCGTATTTGGCGGCCAAGGTGCAACGCGTAACTTCGCCCATGCGCGGGATGCCGTAATTGGCAAAATAACCAACAATTACATGGCCGGTGGCGTTTAATAAATTGACTTTATGTCCAAGCGGCTTTAGAAGATAATTCCAGCGATAAGCCCTTAAAAAATGACTTAAAAAGGCGATACACATCGAAATGGCAATCCAAAAATAATTGGCGTTTTTAAACGAATCAATAATTTTATCTTTTTCAGGAGCAACTTGTTTTAACGACAACCAAATCAACAAAATGCCGATTGAAAATAACACAACAAATTGAATGATGGATTTGGCGTTTTTTACCATGCTATTTTTTTAAAGTATTTGTAGCCGTATCAGGAAAAACGACCCAAGGACGGAAGCTTTTTGCTTTTTCAAAATCCATGCTTGCGTATGATAACACAATAATTACATCACCTAAATTAACTTTGAGTGCAGCAGGACCATTGATGCAAATAACACCGGAATTTCTTTTGCCTTTTATCACATAAGTAATAAAACGTTCACCATTGTTTTTATTTAAGATGTGAACTTGTTCATTTTCTATCAAATTGGCTGCATCCATTAAATCCTCATCGATGGTGATGCTGCCTATATAATCTAACTCGGCTTGTGTAATTTTTACACAATGAAGTTTCGACTTTAAAACCTTAATTTCCATAAGGCTACAAATTTAGCCTTTTTTATTTGTTTGAGGAATTAAACCCAACAAAATCAATAACTTTGCACAATATAACACATCCTTAAACGTTTTATTTTTCTGAGGAAATTCCATTTTATACTTGTATTTATTCTGCTATTGCTTCGAGTTTTCTCTCAACAAAGCGACGGCTATGGCGTTAATTTGCCTAAATTCTACAAGCAAAAAATACATTTTGGATTTACCATTGCCGGAAATACTTGTGATTTTAGAATTATTCCTACGCCCAATTCGCTTTTGCCCGACACCGTTATCGGTTCTTCAAGGTATAAAGTAAAAACCGTGTACACCCAACCCATTAAAGGCTTTGCCATTGGTTTGGTTTCAGATACCAGGTTGCATGAATATGTAAGACTGAGGTTTACGCCCAATATTAGTTTTGGAACAAGAAAAATTTTATACGGATTGGCGACTGCTGATCGCGATAGCGCAAAGAGCTTTGAAAAAACGGTAGAATCGGTTTTTTTAATATTTCCACTTGAAACAAAAATTCAATCAAAGCGATTGGGCAATTTTTCAGCGTATGTGATTGGCGGCGGCGGTTACACTTTGGATTTGGCTGCCAGAAAAAAAGCAGGCAGCGCCGGCGGTAGTGGCGGGGCAAATCAATTAGATGACAATGTAAAATTAACGCGTGATGATTTTTACATTAGCTCAGGCGCGGGCATTGATTTGTATTTGCAATATTTTAAATTGGGCTTTGAATTAAAACTCTTAACAGGCACTAAAAATTTATTAAAGCCCGAAAACAGTATTTTTACAAACAGCATCGATAAAATTCGGTCGCGAATGGTTGTTTTTAGCATTACCTTCGAAGGATAAAATAATATTGAAGAATAAAAATCTTCCGCTTCATGCAAACAAAAATTCAATTACAAGTTTCTCCGCAAACGGCACTAAATGAGCATTTGCTCAAACAAGAAGTAGCACAAGCCTTGTCGCTGAGTGAACAAGCGCAGTTTCAAATTAAAATACTTAAACGCAGCATTGATGCCAGGGGCCGCAAAATAAAAATCAACTTGGGTTTATTGGTAGCCATTGATGAGCCAATCAACATTGAAAAAATTACCATAGCCTATTTAAATGTTGAAAAGGCTAAACACAAATGCCATATTATTGGCGCCGGTCCGGCGGGTTTATTTGCGGCGCTTCGTTGTTTGGAGTTAGGCATTCAACCCATTATTATTGAGCGCGGCAAAGATGTAAAAGCAAGAAGAAGAGATTTGGCCGCTATTAATAAAAGCCTTGTGGTGAACCCTGAAAGCAATTATTGTTTTGGTGAAGGCGGCGCCGGCACATACAGTGATGGCAAATTATATACCAGATCAAACAAGCGAGGCGACATTGATAAAATTTTAAAAACACTTGTTTTTCACGGCGCAGGAGAAGATATTTTGGTAGATGCACATCCGCACATCGGCACCAACAAACTGCCGAATTTAATTCAAAACATGCGTGAAACGATTTTAGCGTACGGTGGAGAAATTCACTTTAACACGAAGTTGATAGACATTCATTTAAAAGACGATAACGCAGAAACAATAGAGTTGCAAAATGAAAGCGGTAGCAACATTGTGCCTGTACAAAAAATTATTTTGGCAACCGGCCATTCGGCGCGCGACATTTACGAATTATTTTATGCCAAAGGCTTAGAAATATTTGCCAAACCATTTGCGATGGGCGTTCGCGTTGAGCACCCCCAAAGTTTAATTGATAAAATTCAATACCATTGCGGCAGTCTGCAAGAGGTTATACAAACACGCGACTATCTTCCTGCAGCCAGCTATAGCTTGGTGCATCAAACTAAAACCCATGGCGTTTATTCGTTTTGCATGTGTCCGGGTGGCATTATTGCCCCTTGCGCAACCTCGCAAGAAGAAGTGGTGACAAATGGTTGGAGCCCGAGCAAAAGAAACAATCCCTATGCCAACAGCGGCATTGTGGTGGGTTTGGACTTAAAAGATTTTTCGGGCTTTCAAAAATATGGGCCATTGGCAGGGATGTATTTTCAGAAGCAATTAGAATCGATTGCCTGGGAAAAGGGCGGAAAAACCCAAGTGGCGCCTGCCCAAAATTTGCAAGATTTTGTATCTAACAAACACAGTCAGGTGTTGGTAAAATCGAGTTATCAGCCGGGCACAAAAAGTGTTGACATGCAACAAGTATTGGGCACATTAATCGGTCCGGCCTTAAGAGAAGGCTTTAAAGCTTTTGGCAATAAAATGCGCGGTTATTTAACCAATGAGGCTATAGTATTGGGTGTTGAGTCGCGTACCTCAACGCCGGTGCGCATTCCAAGGGATGCTGAAAAATTAAGTCATCCGCAAATAAAAAATTTATTTCCATGTGGTGAAGGGGCAGGTTATGCAGGTGGCATTGTGAGTGCGGCCATGGATGGAGAAAGATGCGCTGATGCATTACGCGATAATTTGTAAATTTGAATCATTATGGCAAGAATACTAACAGGAATTCAGAGCACTAACGTACCGCACCTTGGCAACATTTTAGGCGCCATTGTGCCGGCGATTGAATTAAGTCAAAAACCGGAAAACGACAGTTTGTTGTTTATTGCCGACATGCACACTTTAACCAGTGTAAAGGATGCGGCATTTATTAAACAAAGCACCATGGCGGTTGCCGCAACCTGGTTGGCTTTTGGTTTGGATACCGACAAATGTGTGTTTTATCGTCAAAGTCGCGTGCCCCAGGTGAGCGAATTAACTTGGTATTTGAGTTGTTTTACACCATTTCCGATGATGGCGAATGCACATTCGTTTAAAGATAAAAGCGAAAGATTGAGCGACGTAAATGTAGGCTTGTTTACTTATCCGGTATTAATGGCAGCCGATATTTTATTGTACGATGCCAATTTTGTACCGGTGGGCAAAGACCAATTACAACATCTCGAAATGACCATTGATATTGCAAAATCAATCAACCATAAATTACAACAAGAATTGTTTACGGTGCCTGAGGCCATTACCGACAACCGCGTGATGATTGTGCCGGGCATTGATGGTCAAAAAATGAGCAAGTCGTATAACAATTTTATCAATTTGTTTTTGCCTGAAAAGGAATTAAAAAAAGTGGTGATGAGTATTGTAAGCGACAGCAAAACATTGGAAGAGCCGAAAGATCCTGATACAGACAATACCTTTAAATTGTTTCAATTGTTGGCCACTGCTGAGCAAACCGAAAGCATGCGACAAAATTATTTGAAAGGCGGATTTGGTTATGGGCACGCAAAAACAGCCTTGTTCGAGTTAATTTTGGATAAGTATAAAGATCAAAGAGAAGAGTATAATAATTTAATGGAAAATACCGATATCCTTGAAACAGAATTGGCCATTGGAGAGGAAAAAGCCTCTGAAATGGCCAATGAGAAGTTGCAAAAAGTAAGAGAAGTTTTGGGGTATTAAATGTTTTTTAAAACAAATAAAGCACCTTTTAAAGTTGCTTTCACGTATCTTTTACCATAACGGCTGTTACCCATCACATCAACAGTTTTGCCTTTTCCGTCAGGGAAACGAATCATTTCAATTTTTGCTTTTGATAATTGGTTAACGACTTGTTTTTCCAATTCAAATGACAATGAATAAAATGTAATAATTCCTGCAGCGTATTGATTGGCATAAACCTGTGTGCTGGGTTTAGTCTCAGAAGAAGTGTACAGTTTAATGATTTCGCCACTTACCAGTTTAATGATTACTTCAGTGCCTTTATCGAAGCTGCCGGTAAGTTGTTCGTTAAACTGTAGACCAAGATCATATTTTATTTTGCCACCTTTTGCTTCAAAATAAATAGAACCGTTTCCTGCAGAAACAACTTTTTCTCCTGTGATTGGGTCTTTGGTAACCTTACATTTTTGAGCAAAAACACTGTTGATTGAAGCAGTGAAAAATAAAGTGATAAATAGAATGTGAAATTTTTTCATGATACAAATTTTGACAAAAATATAAAAATAATCGGCCGGGACTATTTTTGCCAAAAATAGAGCTAACTCTTCTGAATCTTTTTGTTCAGTTTTTTTAAATCTTTGGAAGAGATGTTATATGAACCATATTTGTAAGTTGAGTAGACAATTTCGCCTGTTAAAGAATTTACCACACTTACATAGATATCTTTGAATTGTCGCACATATACTAAATAATAAAAAGCTGTTTTTTCGGTTAAAATGCGCTTATTTAAATCCGCAATTGAGATAATTTTGTAAGGTTCTTTATAACTGCCAAAAATTTTCTTTTCTTCATATTTTTCGGTTTCTGAACTCCTATAAGGGTCGAGCCTTATTAATGTGTAATCCGGTACATATAAAACTTCATATTTTAATTTAGATAATTCGGTTTTATTAGCACTGTCTTCATATCGCATAAGAAACCCGCCTTTATTTAAATAACTCATTAAGCACTGAATTTGATTCTTGAGCATCCCAAGCCCCCAGTTTCTAAGGTGCCCTCCGCCATCATAATCTCCCTGAAAAATATTGTCGTATTTTTGCGTATTGGTTATGTTGTCTGCAAAAAGAGAAACAGAGGCAATTTCTTTTTGGTCCCCCATTTCAAGCTCTTTCTTTTTATCCTTTTTTTTATAATAATCTTCGCTGCAAGTCCAGAGCTCAAGAAAAAATTGGGCATGGGTATAATTACCATATTGCGCGTCAATAATTTTGGTTAACACTTCTATAATGCTTAAAAAGGAATTTCCGCGCGCAAGATATTTATCTATTTCAGAGTATTTAATAAACTTAATTTTCGAAAAAGTCCAGTAGGCTTTGTATATTTTAACGTACTCCTTTGCTATTTCAGAGTTTGGGAATATAGGTTGTGCCTTTTTTTAGACTTTCTATTTCGTCAGCCTTGAATACCTGAATTTGTCCATTTATGTTATTTGCGAGTAATAATACAAATAAGATGCATTTAATGTAAAGTTGTTTTTGGATTTTCATACTCATGTGTTTTGGATTTTAAGTATTATTAATCAAGTGCAGGCACAAGAAAAATTCATTCAAATTCGAATGTTCAATAAATAAAGTATACGTTATTAACTATAGGTTTGAAATCTGCTTACTCCACCCAACTTTTATAATACTTCCCATCATCAATGCCCATGGCTTCTTTCGTCACCATCAATGGTTTAAAGGTATCAATCATCACAGCCAATTCTTGTGTTTCTTTTTGGCCAATGCTTCTTTCCATGGCGCCGGGCGCCGGTCCGTGTGGAATGCCTTTAGGATGAAGGGTAATGTGGCCTTGTTCGATGTTGTTTCGGCTCATGAAGTCGCCATCAACATAATACAATACTTCATCACTGTCGATATTGCTGTGGTTGTATGGGGCAGGAATGGCCTGTGGGTGATAGTCGTATAAACGCGGCACAAAACTACACACCACAAATGTGGCTGTTTCAAAAGTTTGGTGTACGGGAGGCGGTTGATGCACGCGGCCGGTAAGTGGTTCAAAATTGTGAATCGAAAAACCGTATGGAAAATTATAACCATCCCAACCAACAACATCAAAAGGATGTGTGGCATATACCAATTCGTGCATGGTATTTTCCTTTTTTATTTTGATGATAAAATCTCCTTTTTCGTCGTGCACTTCTAATTCGCTTGGCAATTTAAAATCGCGTTCGCAAAACGGTGAATGTTCTAATAATTGGCCGTGTGAGTTTTTATAACGCCTGGGAGTGTAATAAGGGGCGTAGCTTTCGCAATACAACAAGCGGTTTTCGCTTGTGTTAAAATGCATTTGAAAAATCATCCCACGGGGAATAATTAAATAATCACCTTCGCTAAAGGCAATGTTGCCCATAAATGTTTTTAAAGTACCCGAACCCTTATGAATGAAAATCATTTCATCGGCATCGGCATTTTTGTAGAAGTAAGCACTTTGACTTTTGCGGGGCGCCGCCAAACCAATTGAACAATCGCTGTTAAAGAGCAATGTTTTTCTGCTGTCTAAAAAATCATCTTCAGGTTTTATTTCAAAGCCTTTTAAAAGAAGGGCTTTGATGTTTTTATCAATGGCCACTTGCGGTGCCACCGAATAACTTTTTAATATTTCTTTTACCTGTGTTGGTCGGTGCACATGGTATAACAACGAAGACATGCCGTGGAAGCCTTCGGTACCAAATAACTGCTCGTAATAATGTGCGCCGGCGGAAGATTGAAAAATGGTATGCCTCTTTTGCGGGAAGCTACCTAAACGATGATAAATAGGCATTTAGAACAAAAAAATTATTTAATTAATGTTGCTTTAACGTGTACAACTTCATCCAGTTTAATGGTTTGTGCAAGTTGACCGGTACCGGTTTGAACGGTTCCCGCAACTCTAAATGAAATATTGTCTTTTTTAATATAATCCTTAATGTTTACATCTCCCATATCCATTACCACAGAAGTTAGTCCGCTTGGAATTACTGCTTTGGAAGCAACCAAAGCTTCTGATAAGCCTGGTGCATTGATATAAATTGAAACTGACTTTAAGAAATCTAAATTTCCTGAAGGAACCGAAATGCTTAAGCTTTTCATTTTTATCTCACTGATTAAGTCAGATGAGGTTTTATTATTAGAGAAATTTGATGAGCTATTGGTAGGCACATCCGGTGTTTTAATGTCGATAGGAGCTGTAGCTGAAACAGTATTGTTTAAAGTGGTTGCAGGAACAATAATGGTATTTGAATATGGAATATCAAATTCAGTTAATTGATCAATTTGATCTTTTGTTTTTTGACATGAGCCAATTCCTAGTAATACAATGGCTGATGCAATCAATAAAAATGTTTTTTTCATAGTTTTAATGTGTTTGAATTTTTAAAATGCTTTTAAGGCTAAATTTTATTTAAAGATAGTTTATTTTTTAATATATCTGCAAGATTTGGCCTTAATCTGCTTTTATAAACCGACAAGCACTCCGGCCCGTTTTTTACCCTTCCTTTTCTTAATTCGCGTTGTTCTTCTATTGGCAATTCGCTGATTGTAATGCATTCGGGGGTACAACAGCCTTTCATTGTTTTTGCGCAATCTTCGCATTGAATAAACAATAGATGGCAATCATCGTTTTTACAATTTACATGTGTATCGCAAGGTTTTCCACATTGATGGCAAGTTGATAAAACATCATTTGTAATTCTTTCGCCAATGCGTTCATCAAACACAAAATTGATGCCCTTAAATTTACTTTCAAGCCCTTGTTCTTTTACTTCTTTTGCATACTGTATAATGCCGCCTCGCAAATGGTTCACATCTTTAAAACCCTTGTGTTTAAAATAGGCGCTGGCTTTTTCGCAACGAATGCCGCCGGTACAATACATCAAAATCTTTTTATCCTCTTGGCCTTTTAAATGTTCGATTACCAAAGGCAATTCTTCTCTAAAGGTGTCGGCATCGGGACAAAAAGCGCGATCGAAACGACCCACTTCGCTTTCATAATGATTGCGCATGTCGATCACAATGGTGTCTTCTTTTTGAATGGCATCATTAAATTCTACAGCGTTTAAGTATTGGCCTGTGTTGGCCGGATTGAATGTTGGATCATTGATGCCGTCGGACACAATTTTGTCGCGCACTTTAACGATTAACTTATAAAACGATTTGCCATTGCCGTCAACAGCATGTTTAAATGGGACGTCTTTAAAATAAGGCAATTCGTACAATTTAGTTACGAATGTGTCCCAATTTTGTTCGGGCACATTCATTTGGGCGTTAATGCCTTCGTGTGCGAGATAAATTCGGCCAAAGCAATTTAAGGTCGACCACATTAAAAATAAATCGTCGCGCAGTTGTTGCGGATTTTGAATGTCGACATAACGGTAAAACGAAATGGTTTTACGTGTAAAGTTTTCTTCTTGTAATTTTTGTTTGAGAATCTTTTTGTCGATTCTGTTCACTAATAAACTCATGTGATAAAAATAATTTCAGGTTATATTATCAGGCCTAACATCGGGATTTTAATAGAATGCGATGAATCTCATTTTTTATTCATCCCAATTTTATTTAGGTTTGTAAAGGTACTAAGAATGTTCCATAAATTAAATCGATTACAGTCATGACTTCCAAGAATGAAAAAATACTCATCATTGGTGCCGGAGGGCAAATAGGGGTAGAATTAACCGAAAGCCTTTCAGCCATTTATGGCTCAAGCAATGTGGTGGCATCTGATTTAAAAACCAATCATGCCTTGCAAAACAATCCATTCGAAACCTTTGATGCGCTTGATAAAACGGCTTTGTTTAATGTGGTAAAAAAACATGGCATCACGCAAATTTATCATTTGGCGGCTTTGTTATCGGCAACAGGCGAACAAAACCCAATGTTTGCTTGGAAACTTAACATGGAAAGTTTGTTTCATGTTTTAGACTTAGCCAAAGAAAAACACATCGAAAAAATATATTGGCCTAGTTCAATTGCGGTATTTGGTCCTACCACGCCCCGTTTAAACACCCCGCAATACACGGTTATGGAGCCATCAACCATTTATGGCATCAGTAAACAAGCCGGTGAGCGCTGGTGTGAATGGTATTTTAAAAAGTTTAATGTGGATGTAAGAAGTTTGCGTTATCCCGGCTTAATAGGTTGGAAGAGTGCGCCGGGTGGAGGCACTACAGATTACGCGGTACACATTTTTCATGAAGCGATAAGAAACAAAACCTATCAAAGTTTTTTATCAGAGAATACTTCCTTGCCAATGATGCATATGGAAGAC
>CANGGP010000054.1 GCA_947453445.1 Sphingobacteriaceae bacterium | reverse complement strand
TGCCTTTTCATCTTTCAATTCTAAATAATGACCGGGCATCAGCATCTTGATGCCTTTTACAATGGTGTTAGGTGCAAATACTGTTTGGTACATGGCATATTCTGCCACCACCTCAGTATTGAGTTGAAATTGTTTTAATCCTGAATGTATAATTGGTCGAATTTCACTTGAAAAAATAAAACCCTCATCACCATAATGGTAGTACAATGGTTTAACGCCTAAACGATCGCGGCCAATAAAAAGTGTTTTATTTTGTTTGTCGTATATGGCAAAGGCATACATGCCATTAAAGCGCTTTAAACAATCGGACCCCCAGCGCATAAATGCGGCCAAAACCACTTCGGTGTCAGAAGATGTTTTAAATAAATATGGTGGCACTGAACTGCCTTGCGCCTGACGCTGTAATTCTAATTTTAATTCACGGTAATTGTATAATTCACCATTGTAAATAATTACATAACGTGAATCGTTCGAATAAAATGGTTGATTGCTTTCGGCACTTAAATCAATAATCGAAAGGCGACGATGACCTAAACAAATTTCGCCTTCGTGCCAGATGCCGTCATGGTCGGGACCGCGATGAGCCAAACGCGCATTCATTTTTTTAACCATGTTCACTTTTTCGTGATCGGTTAATGAAGTTGAAACAAGGCCGTTAATGCCGCACATAAAAATTAACCAATGGATTTTAAAAAACGTTCGTCTTTCATCATGCGCAAAATTCCTTCCTCAACGCTGATGAGTTTTTTATTCAAAATTTCTTTCATTTTTTTATTGTCCGGCTGACGACGTGTCATATCGCCTTCTTTTAAAGGTGGCAAATGAATTATTTTAGAAGAAGAACCCGTTAACTTTATGGTGAGTAAAGCCAAGTCTTTAATGGTCATTAATTCGTCGTTCCCAACATTAATGACATCATTCACCAAAAGCTTTTTTTCAAAAATGGTATTGCATACATTGATTGTATCTTCTACAAAGGTAAAGGTGCGGGTTTGTGAGCCATCGCCATAAATGGTAATGTCTTTGCCTTTTAAAGCAGAGGCAAGGAAGCGGGCCACCACAAAGTCAGTGCTTTGGTTAGGACCATAAGTATTAAAAAAGCGGAAGATGGTATAGGGCAATTGATAGGTTTGCCAATAGGTTCTAAAAAAACATTCGCCTACATTTTTAACTACGGCATACGGCACACGTGAGTTAAGCGGGGTGCGGTATTCGTTTTGCGGTAATTCAACCGGTTCGCCATAAACTTCTGAACTCGATGAAAAATACACATGTTTTACCGTTGAATTTTTTGAAAAATCGAGCACATTTTTTATCCCATCAATATCTCTTAACACGTCGATTGGATTTTCTTGTGTTCTTATTACACCAACAACTGCTGCAAAGTGAAAAACATAATCGAAATTATAGGAGAGCATTACCGTTGAAATGTCGTTGAGGTTATTCACATCGGCTTTGATGAACTTCCAATTTGGCGTTTCGCTAGGTGGTAGTTTAGATAGTAGTCCGGTTGAGAGATTGTCTAAAATCACCACAAAATTATTTGAATTTTGAAGCAGTTTTTCAACGAGGGCGCTGCCTACATTTCCTGCCCCGCCGGTTACGAGTATTTTAGTTTGCGTTGTGATCATATAATTTCATTAAGTTTTCTGTCCATTTTTTTGGCGTAATTTCTGAGGAAAGGCTTCTGCTTTTTAGCGACATTTGAATCAAATTATCATCACTCATCGCCATAAATTCTTTCATTTTGGATTTTAATTCAATTTTAATATTAGATGCGATACAAAATCCATTTTCTCCATTTTTGAGAAATTTAGTACACGCACCAACATTGTGAGTACTTAAAATTGGGAATCCTGCTGTTGCATATTCATGTAATACAACTCCCCAGGGCTCAAAACTGCTTGGCAAAACAAAAACTCCGGTATCTTTAATAACATTGCCTAATTCATTAGGTTGTAGAAAGCCGAGGTGCTTAATTTTTGGATGCAATTCGGGTTTTATTTCTCCTTTGCCGGCACACCAAAGTTCCCATTCATTTGGACTTTCTGTTTGAATTTCTGTAAAGCACTCCCATAATAATGAAATGCCTTTTTCACTGGCATATCGCCCAACAAATAAAAAGCGTTTTGGAAAATTTGTTTTCTTTATTTCTTTGGTTTCATCATAGTATTTTGAAAACAATTCTGTGTCACAACAATAAGCGCCTTGAGCAATAAAGGCTTGTTTAAAGCCTAGTTTTTTTGCGAATCGTTCTTGTTGAATCCCTGGAACAAAAGCAGACTTGAAGAGTGGTTTTAAAATAATGCGAAAATAAAGCGAACCAATTATTTGTTTTATCGATCCATTATATTGGTTATCAAAGCCAATAACTGAGTTCTTAACTTTAAGTGTTTTAACCAATTTAATATAAGGCTTATATGACCATCCGCCTAAATAAATAAAATCAGGATGAAAATTTAGGCAGATATTCAATAACTTTTCATCACTAAAGTTTTCACGTTCATAAATTGTGATATTGGGGTGTATGTAATCAAATTTGAATGGTGCAACTTGATTTATTCGTTTAGAAAAGACAATTATAGTCGTGTTTGTGTTTTTCGCCAAAAAGTTTAAGCAATTTACAAAATACCAAGCAAGCTCTTCATAAAGGATAAGTAAATGCATATTTAACTTTGTATATTTACTTTCTAAAAAGGTAAATTTACTAAAATTATGCAACTTCTATTTTCTGAGTACGAACTATGGATGAAGGATCAAGTAATTGAAATGTTTTGTGCTGAATATGGTAATGAAAAGCAACAATTTAGCGAGTATTATGATCGATTTTATAGTGGGTTTCAAGACAACAAAGCAATTAGGTTAGTAATTTTAGATGGAAAAACAGTAGCGGGCTTTGTTTCATTCAGTTATTGGCCATACATGATTAATGGAGTTTTGACGAATTCTTATCAATGCGGCAATGTAATAATCAATAAAGATTATCGGGGCAAAGGGCTTTATAACCAATTATTAAATTATTTAAATGAAAATGCAGACAAGTATAAAATTGATTTCATTATTGGTTTTCCAATAAAACAAATTTTGAAGTTGTACTTAAAAAGTAATTGGAAAAACCCCTTCAATTTAAATTGGTATGTGAAGATAAACAACCCGATTGGCAAATTATTTCAGCTAAATGATGCTGTGATGGCTAAAGTATTTAATGAGTACAAAAAACATATTGAAACTTTTGTTTCAAACAAACGAAATATTTTGAAAATTGATGAAGCGTTTTATACTTGGAATAGGAATTATAATAATTTAGGAAAACACTTTTATTTCGATTTTAATGAAGGTGAAAGAATGGTTGAATTTTCTTTAAAAATCAATAAAAGAAAGTACTTGAATGAGCTAATTATTGGAGAGGTTAATTCGAACTCGGATGACATTGGCTTTTTATTGAAGGCGTTTAATGCACTTCGCAAAAGGATTCGAAAAATTCTAGGGATTAGTATCGTCAGTGTTTGCTTAAATGATCACGATATTGATAATCCGATATTTTGCGCCATAAGCAAATTGAAATTTAAAAAAATTGACAGGGACATAAAATTCATTGTAAAGAATTTTAGAATGGATGAGTCAGATTTGGTTTCTCCAAATGCGTGGCAGTTGTTTCGCCGAGATATTGATACATGGTAATATGCGAATAAGTTCAAAGTTACATTCTCGACCTATTATTCTTAAAGCCATTCTGGGCCAAATAAACTTTTTATTAAATAAGTTCACATATGATTCAGATGAACTCATTGTATTAAATTATCATAGCACTCCGAAAAAATTTATAGATAATTTTGAAAAACAAACATTATTTTTTAAAAAGCATTTCGACATCATTAATCCCGAGTGCTTAACAGATTATTATAATGGCAAACTAACATCAAAAAAACCAAAATTGCTTCTAACATTTGATGATGGTCTTAAGAATAATTTATATGCAGCTGAAGTGCTTTATAAGCATGGAATAAAAGCAATTTTTTTTTTAATTCCGGATTTTGTTGATTCAGATGTAACAAGTCAAAAAGGATATTACCTTAAACATATTCGACCAATTATTAATCCAAATATTGATTTTGAAAGTGAAGATTTTGAAGCAATTGGCTGGGCAGATTTAAGCGAGCTTGTTTCTCAAGGGCACTGCATGGGTTCTCACTCAAAATCACATACCATGGTTGCTGATAAATTAACGGAATCGCAATTAACGGAAGAAATTGTTGAAAGTGGATTAACTATTGAAAAAAAACTGGGCATTAAAGTTAATTCGTTCTGTAGCATTAATAATACATTGCTTAGCATAGGGGCAAGAGAAAAATTACTTATCAATCAGCATTACGAGTTTCATTTTACTACAATACCAGGATCAAACATGATTCAAAAATCGAAGCAATTCATTAAAAGGAGAAATGTAGAATGTTTTTGGCCTGATGGTGCTATGCTCTTCGCCGTTGGTAAACAAGATTTACGAAGATGGCAATCGAAAATTAAGCAATACGAGGTCCTTTAGACAATATTTACTTCCCTTTCAAGCTGAACCCCAAAGGTATCAAATACTTTTTTCATCACCATCGACGATAGTTCTAAAACATCGTTACCACGGGCTTGCTGTTTATTAACCAGCACCAAAGCCTGCAATTGATGCACCGCCGCGCCCTTGTGTTCGAAGCCTTTTAAGCCACAATGCTCAATTAACCAACCGGCCGCCAGTTTGTAATGCCCATTGGCCAAAGCATATGCTACCAAATTAGGATGCGTTTCTTTTAATTGAATATATTTTTCAGACGGCACTTCCGGATTTTTAAAGAAACTTCCCGCATTGCCCATCACCTTCGGATCAGGCAATTTGCTGCGCCTTATGCGCATCACCGCTTCCGACACATCTTTTGCGCTCGGACTTTGAATTCCCAATTTATCCAACTCAGTTAGAATGGCACCATAAGAAGTATTCGGCAATGGTTTTTTTGATAAACGAAAAGTGACCGAACAAATCAAAAATTTGTTTTTGTATACATGTTTAAATACACTTTCCCTGTAGCCAAAATCACAGTCCGCTTTATGAAACACCCGCATTTCGCCATTTTCCATCGAACAGGCTTCCAAACGCTCAAACACATCTTTAATCTCTACACCGTAAGCGCCTATGTTTTGCATAGGACTAGCCCCTACACAACCCGGAATGAGCGATAAATTCTCCAAACCATTTAATTGGTGTTCAATGCACCAAAGTACAAAGTCGTGCCACACCTCGCCGGCTGACGCTTTTACAAGCACATGTCCCTCTTCTTCTCCCACAATTTCAATGCCCTTCATGACGTTCTTAATCACCAAACCTTTAAAGTCTTGCGTGAACAAAACATTACTGCCGCCCCCCAAAATCAATTTAGCACTGTTACGGTAAATCGGCTCTTGCAACAAATGTTGAAAGTCCTGAACGGAATGAATTTCAACAAAATGCTCACAAAAAGCCTCAATGCCAAATGTATTAAGGCTTTGCAGGTTAACGTGCTGCCGGATTAAACTCATGTAAACAAAAATAAATAAATAATTAGGGTGATTATTTTTAACTTTAAAGCAATATCAACAAAGCATTTGTTTACAAACAAAAAAATAGCACTGGTTAGCGTCATCAACGATTTAAATTCGGATGTAAGGGTCAATAAAATTGCACTGACACTGATTGAATGTGGTTACAATGTGACCTTAATTGGCAGAGTGTTACCCCGGTCAAAACCCTTTCAAGCCCAAGCATACAAAGGCTTTCGCATGCGTTTGATTTTTAAAAAGGGACCTTTGTTTTATCTTTTTTTTAACCTGCGTCTTTTCTTCAAACTACTTTTCACAAAGGCACATTTGCTGTATGCCAATGATTTAGACACGCTTTTACCGAATTATTTGGTCTCGAAAATAAAAGGCATTCCGCTCATCTACGACAGCCATGAATTGTTTTGCGGGGTGCCTGAATTACTGCAACACCCGATTAAACGTGGCATTTGGCTTAGCCTCGAAAAGTGGCTTTTGCCAAAATTAAACCATTTGATAACCGTTAGTGATGGCATTGCCACATTTTACCAAAACAAATACCAAAAATCTTTTACCGTGGTGCGAAACATTCCGCCCGCCGCTTCAACAAGTTTTGCTTTAAAAAGCCGCGAAGCCTTGGGCATTCCACTTGATAAAAAAATGATTTTGCTGCAAGGCGCCGGCATTAATATCGACCGTGGGGCCGAAGAATTAATCGATGCCATGGCCATGGTGCACAATGCCGTAATATACATCATTGGCAGCGGTGATGTTTGGCAGGTATTAGAACAAAAAGTAAAAGCACAAGGCCTGGAAGCCAAGGTAAAACTCATTCAAAAATTGCCAAAAGAAGAATTGCTGCATTATACCGGCAACGCCGATATTGGCCTTAGCATCGATAAAAACACCAACCTCAATTATTATTACAGTTTACCCAATAAATTGTTCGACTACATCCAATGTTCTGTGCCCGTTTTAGCCAGTCGCTTGCATGAGATCGAAAAAATTATTGATCATTACCAAATTGGTGAATTTATCGATAGTCATGAACCCAAACATTTGGCCAAACGACTCAATGCTTTTGTGAACAGCGAAAAGCTAAGCCTCTATCGCCAAAACATGCAAAAGGCCGTGCAGGAATTAAACTGGACCATTGAAAAACAAAAACTCATTGCTGTGATACAAAAGGCCACTAAGCCCAATTCACAAGCATAAAAAATAAAATCCTTAATTTTGACCGGTATGGAATTTTCAGCAGAACAAATAGCCCAATTATTAAACGGTGTGGTAGAAGGACAAAAAGACGTGACCGTTAATGCTATTTCAAAAATTGAAGAAGGCAAAACGGGCACCTTGTCGTTTTTATCAAACCCCGCTTACACCAATTACATTTACCAAACCGATGCCAGCATTGTGTTGGTGAACAAAAGTTTGGTGTTGGATAAGCCCGTAAAACAAACTTGTACGCTCATTAGAGTTGACAATGCCTACGAAGGTTTTGCCAAATTACTTCAAATTTATGCCCAATTTAAAGCCAACAAAACTGGCTTCGAACAACCGCATTTTATTTCACCAACAGCCAAAATAGGCAAGGATGTTTACATAGGCGCCTTTGTTTATGTGGGTCACAACGCGGTGATTGGCGACAATGTAAAATTATACCCGCAAACCTACATTGGCGACGATGTAACGGTTGGCAGTAACACGACACTTTTTTCGGGCGTAAAAATTTACCACGAATGCAAAGTGGGCGCCAATTGCACCATACACGCCAATACCGTGGTGGGCAGCGATGGCTTTGGTTTTGCGCCAAACAGCGAAGGCCAAGCTTTTGTAAAAGTACCGCAAATTGGCAATGTCATTATTGAAGACAATGTTGAGATAGGCTCCAACACCAGCATCGATAGAGCCACTTTGGGTTCCACCATTTTAAGCAAAGGGGTGAAGTTGGATAATTTGGTGCAAATAGCACACAATGTCTTCATTGGCGAAAACACTGTAATAGCGGGACTTTCAGGCGTTGCCGGTTCAAGCAAAGTAGGTAAAAATTGTATGATAGGCGCGCAAGTGGGCGTGGCCGGCCATTTAAAAATTGCCGATGGCGTTAAAATTGCTGGGCAATCGGGTATTGGTTCTAGTATTGAAAAAGAAGGCGACATTGTACAAGGCTCACCTGCCTTTGGCATTGGTGATTTTAAACGCAGTTATGTATTGTTTCGAAACTTGCCAAAAATCAACGACAAGCTCAGCGACTTAAGTAAAAAATTAAATTCAAAAGAATGAAAATAGATATTTTGGCCATTGGTGTTCATCCCGACGACGTAGAACTCAGTTGCAGCGGCACTTTGGCCAAGGAAATTAAAGCCGGCAAAACCGCAGGCATTTTAGATTTAACCAAAGGCGAACTGGGCACCCGCGGTAACGCAGAGCTACGCAGCAAAGAAGCAAATGAGGCCGCAAAAATTATGGGCGTATCTTTTCGAAAACAACTTGATTTTAAAGATGGTTTTTTTGAAAACAACGAAGCCCATCAAAAACAAATTATTGAAGTGATTCGTTTGCACCAACCCGATATCATTTTGTGCAATGCCATCAGCGACCGTCACCCCGACCACGGGCGCGCAGCCAAACTCACGGCCGATGCCTGTTTTTACAGCGGCTTATCAAAAATTGAAACCACGCATGAAGGGCAAGCACAAAAGGCATGGCGACCGAAGGCGGTTTACCATTACATACAAGACCATTACATACACCCCGATTTTGTGATTGACATTACTGCGCAAATGGAAATAAAACACAAGGCCATCATGGCTTTTTCATCGCAGTTTTATGATCCAAATTCCAAGGAGCCGGTGACACCCATCTCGAGCAAAGAATTTCTTGATTTTTTAAATAGCAAGATGAGTATTTGGGGTCGAGCAATTGGGGTGCCTTATGCAGAGGGGTTTACGGTAAACAGATATCCAGGAGTGGAATCTCTTTTTGATTTGAAGTAGCATTCTATTTATTTTTAGGGCGCCTTAACGCGCTTTACGCTGCAAGCCTACTTGTGGCTTTTAATGTTTGTAAGGCTGCGGTGGCTTCCTTCGGTCGCCTCCTCGCTTAACAAACATTAAAAAAGCCACTGCGTAGTCTTTACGCTACAATCGCTGGCGCTTTCAGTAATTTAGTTTTTTCGAAACACATGGTATTTTTAACTTTTTTGAGTTTCTAAAACCTGCAATTTTCATATCACAAATAAAATTTAAAAGCGTAAATTCAAATACCAATTGCAAAACAAAAAAACCTAAATGCCCTTTACCAAAACACATACAAATGTGATTAAATACTTGGTCTTACTTTGCTTTTTAGGCATAAGTTTTTTTGGTAAGAGTCAACCGGCAAATTATGTAACTAATGGAAGTTTTGAAGAAAAGTATTCGTGCACAGGGTTTAACATGATTGAATTATCTAAAGGATGGCTATCGATAGATTCTTTGCATTCCGCGCTTTATTATTATTGTGATTGCTTTCAAAATGTTCCCTTTGATGGGAGTAATTTTCAATATCCTAAAACTGGAAGTTGTTACGGAGAAGGTACTCTCTTATGTCTACCACCTAATTGCTCAACACAAAACAGTAGAAATTATTTTAAAAATAGATTAAAAAAGCAATTAACTGCCGGTAGAACCTATTGCGTGAGATTCTTTGTTAACATTACTAATTATTCAACCTATGGTATTGATGGATTTGGAGCCTATTTTGGAAATGCTACGATAGACACAATAACTCAAGCTAATTTCTACTTACCGTATCTTGCCCCGCAAATAATCAATGCAAACAATAATATAATAATTGATACATTAAATTGGACAGCAATTAGTGGGACTTTTATTGCTACTGGTTATGAAAAATACATGTTGATAGGTAATTTTAAAAGTGATCAAAACACAAATAAAACATTAGTAAATCCAAGTGGTTTGCCAAATATATATTGTGATATCAGTCTCGACGACGCCTCCTGTATCCCAATTGATTTAGAAGCCTATGCCGGCCCCAATAAAAGTTGCATTGTGGGTGATAGCGTTTTTATAGGAAGAGAACCTGATGTGGAGATTGATGAAAGTTGTGTATGGTATAAATTAAACAGCAATGGTTCCTTGTCAAATCCAATAGATACAGTTGCGGGGATGTATGTAAAACCGATTACAACAACAACGTATGTTGTGCGCCAACAGTTATGGTGCAGCGGTGTAAAATGGGATACCGTGGTTGTGTACCAAGATTTTGTGGGGCTCCCCCCAGTCAGTTCGAGCGGAGTCGAGAACGACATTTGGGTGTACCCCAACCCCGCACAAAACCAAATTGACATTCAAACAACACAAGCTTCTTGGTTTGGCGCAAACAGTCGCTTAAGTATTTACAATCACTTGGGCGCATTAATGAAAGAAAGCAACATCGTGTTGAATAACAAAAGTTTAATTTATACAATTGACGATTTAAACGAAGGTGTTTACACCTTACTTTTTAGAAATCCTGATGGCGCTTATTTGACAAAGCGTTTGCTCATCAGCAGAAAATAAAAATTAAATTATTGGGTGATTGAATGAAGCTAAATTCCCATGCGCGCCAGGGACTGAACGGAAGCCCGCGCGCAGCCATTTGTAAAATATTTGTTAGCTGAGGAGGCGACCGAAGGAAGCCACCGCAAGCTTACAAATATTGCAAATGGCAAGCGAGGCTGCAGTGAAGGCCCGTTAAGGCGCCCAAATAAAAATCATCATCCTTGTAAGCAATTTAGCATTCTGAAAATAGAACTAAGCCAAAAACCCCTTCATCAAAGCACAAACCTCAGGCACAAATTCTAAATTGAGCGTGTGCCCCGCATTTTTAATCACCTTTAATTGCGAGCCCGAAATGTGCAAATGCACCTCGTTGGCCATGTGCACCGGCAAAAGCAAATCTTTTTCGCCTTGTATGATTAAAGTAGGACAGTGAATTTTTTCTAAACTTTTGCGATAATCTTCGCGCTCTTTGGTGGCGCGCATCAAATTAAAAATGGCATCTGCATTTTGGTTGGCTTCTTTGCGCAGTTCTTTCATGGCCGCAATGGGAATTAAGGGGTTGGCAAAATACGTTTCACTTAACACCGAGGGCAACATAATGTCTAACATCAAATTGTAACCGCCCACTTCTAAAGCCCGCCACCAGCTGAGTTCAAGAGCATCGTAATAAGCGGTTTTGTGGGCAAAGGTGCTGATTAAAATGAGTTTATTTAAATAGGTTGGATGATTGACTGCAAAATGTTGGGCCACCAAACTGCCGTAGGATAAGCCAATGATGGTGCAATAGTCGATTTTTTCGTGGTCTAAAACAGATTTTACATCGCGGGCATGTTGGTTAAAATCGCGCCACTCGCCGCTTTTATCGCTTTGTCCTTGAAAAATAAAATCCAACAAAATAATTTTGTATTGCTCTTTAAAGCTTGGGGTGATTAATGCCCACGACAATGTAGATTGTGTGAGCCCGTTTAAAAACACCAGCGTTTGCGGGGCTTGCGGGTTGCCTTGTACCTCGTAATAAATATTGAGTTGATCGGCGCTTTTACAAAACATGCTTAATAATTAAAATGTATCTTGTTTTTTTCTACGCTGAGTGTGGCTTTTTTACCCAAGTACAAGGCCATGTTGCACTCAATGTGTCCTGCCGGAAAATTAAAACAAACCGGGTACTTGTATTCTTTTACTGCATCGAAAATAATTTCTTCGGCGGTTTTTCCGTAAGGCACGGCATTGTCTTTCATGTCGCTCATGCCACCCACCACAAGGCCTTTGAGGTGTTTCAGTTTGCCGCTGCGTTTTAATTGCAGCATCATGCGATCGATGTGGTAGAGTTGTTCATCGAGGTCTTCAATAAATAAAATTTTGTTTTTGGTATTTAAATCATCCACACTTCCGCTTAGGGCATAAATTAAAGAGAGGTTGCCGCCAAGCACTTCGGCCTTGGCTGTTCCTTTGCGGTTAAGCGGGTGTGGTGGAATGGCATAATTTATTTTGTCGCCAAACAGCAAGTGTTTAATGGATTCGGTAGCCGCCAAGTGTTTATGAAACTGAAAGGCCATGGTGCCATGTATGCTGGCCATGCCCATTTGGCTTAAACGGGCTTGCAGCACTGTTGTATCGCTGTAACCAATAAACCATTTTGGGTATTTTTTTATGGCTGAAAAATCAACGGCATCAATAATTCTTAAAGTACCATAACCGCCACCGGCAATGAGCACGGCTTTGGCGGTTTTGTGATTGACAGCCCATTGCAAATCGTGGGCGCGTTCTTTATCGGTACCGGCAAATTGATGGTGTAGTTTAAATACATTTTTACCGCAAACAGGTTTTAGTCCCCATGCCATAAGCATGTCAATAGCAGGCTGAATGGCTTCAGCATTGCGGGCCCTGGCGGTACCAATAATTAAGATCGTATCACCTTTTTTAAGTGAAGGAGGCACTACGGTCATTTATTTTTTCTTGCTTTTTTTGGCGGCGCTTTTCTTTTTAGGGGCTTTTGCTTTTGTTTTTGCCGCTGCTTTTTCCTGAAAAGCAATGTTGCTTAAGTTTTGCTTGTATTTGGCGTGAACCGGTTCGTTCTCCACTTTAATGTGGTACCAAAATTCGCCGGACTTAATGCGGTAAATTTGCATTTCGGAAACGCCGTATTTTTCGGCCAATTGTTTAAACGACAATTTGCGTTTTGGATCCCAAATTTTTGTTTTGAGTTCGCGTACCGATTTTTCGTTGAGCACTTTTGAATGCGTGCTTTTGGTAATGGCTTTGCGTTTGCGTGATAAAATAGAAGCCGGGCTGTTGGTTGTGTGGGCGCGGTGCTCGTCCATTGTGGCCCATTTTAAATTATCAACGTGATCATTTAAATAGTTATGATCTTTATGAATAATAAATTTTTGTTTTGGGCTCGACTTTGGCAAAAAAGCTTTGGCCACTTCTTTGTAAACAAAGATGGCTTTGTTAAGGCCTTTTTGTCGGGTGTTGTAACGGTAAGTTCCCGCCGTAGGTTTAAAAGTTCTCACTTCTACTTTACTGCCGTGCATCACGCCAAAACGACCGTGATTAGATACTGCGTAGGGTACTGAGGGTTTTTTACCATCGATGGTGATTGTTTTCCAAGTTTCTTTTTTGTTGCTCATCTTGTAAGTTTTTAATAGATATACATAGAAACAGATTGTTACCTTTGCATAAAAGTAATAATTAATAATTGATAAAGAAATAAAAGAGGCTTGTTTTCTTTTGTTTTGAAAGTGTTTTTATGAGCTCTGAATTTAAAAGAACCTTGGTAACGGCAGCCTTGCCATATGCAAATGGGCCTGTTCACATTGGTCATTTGGCCGGTTGTTATTTGCCTGCAGATATTTACGTGCGTTATTTACGAAGCATTGGTCATGATGTAAAATTTGTGTGTGGCAGCGACGAGCACGGTGTGCCCATCACCATTAAAGCAAAAAAAGAACACACCACCCCGCAAGCCGTTGTAGACAAATACCATCAAATGATGGGTGATGCCTTTAATGAGTTCGGTATTTCCTTCGATATTTATTCGCGCACTTCTTCAAAAACGCATCACAACACGGCGGCTGATTTTTTTACCACGCTGTATAACAAAAACGGTTTTACCGAAGAAATTACACAACAGTATTACGACGAAAACGCCAAGCAGTTTTTAGCCGACCGTTATATCACCGGCACCTGTCCTAAATGCGCCAACCCAAATGCCTACGGCGATCAATGCGAAAAATGCGGCACTTCATTGAGTCCTACCGAATTAATCGAGCCAAAATCGGCTTTATCGGGCAGTAAGCCGGTTTTGAAAGAAACAAAAAATTGGTTTTTGCCTTTGGATAAATTACAACCAAAAATTAAAGCCTATTTAGAACAACACAGCGATTGGAAATCGAATGTGTATGGGCAATGCAAAAGTTGGTTGGATAGTGGTGATGGTTTACAACCAAGGGCCATGACGCGTGATTTGGATTGGGGTGTGCCCGTGCCATTAAAAGGTGCCGAAGGAAAAGTATTGTACGTGTGGTTTGATGCACCCATTGGATACATTTCGGCGACCAAAGATTTATTGCCTGAGCGATGGGAAGATTATTGGAAGTCGAAAGAAAGCCGCTTGATTCATTTTATTGGCAAAGACAATATTGTATTTCATTGCATTATTTTTCCGGCCATGTTAATGGAGCATGGTGATTTTATTTTACCGGATAATGTACCGGCCAATGAATTTTTAAATTTAGAAGGCGATAAAATTTCAACCTCTCGCAATTGGGCTGTTTGGTTGCATGAATATTTAATTGATTTTAAAAATCAGCAGGATGTTTTGCGTTACACCCTTTGTGCCAATGCGCCTGAAACAAAAGACAACGATTTTACCTGGAAAGATTTTCAAACCAGAAACAATAGTGAGTTGGTGGCCATATTCGGCAATTTTGTGAACCGCACTTTGGTGTTAACACAAAAGTATTATAACGGTAAGGTGCCTGTTGCTTCAAGTTATACCAAAGAAGATTTGTTGGTGCTTGAAGAATTAACGGCAGCCCCGCAAAAAATTTCGGCAGCCATTGAGCAGTTTAAATTCAGAGAAGCTTTAAGTGAGTGGATGCAAGTGGCCAGAAGCGGCAATAAATATTTGGCAGAAAATGAGCCTTGGAAACTCATTGCAACAAATGAAGAAAGGGTGAAAACCATTATGAATGTGGCTTTGCAAATTACCTGTAATTTGGCCATTTTGGCGGAACCGTTTTTACCTTTTGCTTCTCAAAAATTATTTGCTTTATTAAATGTTCAACCATTAAAATGGTTATCAGCCAAGAACAGCAATAACTTGCCGGATGGTCATCAAATTAATCAACCTGAATTATTGTTTGCCAAAATAGAAGATGAGCAAATTCAATTTCAAATCGACCGTTTGCAAAAAAGTAAATTGGAAAATGAATTAAACAAACCCTTAAAGGAAATTAAAGCGGAAACAAGTTTCGATGATTTTTCAAAAATGGACATTCGTACTGCTACCATTTTACAAGCAGAGGCTGTGCCTAAAACTGATAAATTATTGAAGCTGTTATTGGATACCGGTGTTGATCAACGCACTGTGGTGAGCGGCATTGCAGCTTATTACAAACCCGAAGACATTATTGGCCAAAAGGTTTGTTTATTGGCCAACTTAGCGCCGCGTAAAATTAAAGGCATCGAAAGCAAAGGCATGATTTTAATGGCTGAAAACGCCAAAGGTGAATTGTGTTTTGTATCTCCAACAAATTTAAATTTCGACAATGGGGCCATGGTTAAATAAAATAATTTGTGGCCTCTTGTTATGTTTGTTCGTCGGCGAAAATTTGTTGGCCCAACAAACAACGTCTGCAAAAACGCAAGATTACAAGGACAAAGACCAGTTTAAAAAATTTTTGAAACGCCGCCGTGTAATTGGCGCTTGGCAAATTAATGAACTTAAAAAAGGCGCTTTGGTGGTGCGGTTAAAAACCAATGCCCGCCTCATTGAATCGCTTAAAGCGCAAGGCAATACCGAGCTTGCCAACAAAAAATATTTTGAGAACTACGTGACGAATAAAAACCTCATGATGGCTTACAAAAAACATTACAATTTCAGCCAAATTTATTTTATATACAGCCACTCGAGTGATTCATTGTTAAAAGGGCATCGCAGTGGTATTTTTTTAGACACCAATTTGCGAATAGATCCTTTGATTGAAATGAAGGAGACTTTTTATTTGATTGCCGAAAGAGATTATGTGTTCAATTCATCGATTGGCTTTGTGCCGATTGATTCAGCCGATAAGCAAATTGAAAGGGGGAACCCGGGCACCGAAATGTTTGTGGTTTTAAAAAACAAATTCGGTCATCAGTTAAAAGAACCATTTCCTTATTCAATTGGCGATGGCTCCTTCATCGATTTATCCTATCAATACCTTGGTACCACAAATGCGCAAAACAATTTGATTTGGTTTCCTTATGAGAATGTGAAGCAAGAAATAAAAATTAAAAAGAGTTTTCCTGAAAATCAGGTATGGGTGAAATTTGAATTAAAAAAGCGACATTTTGAGGAGAAAATGGCATTATCAGTACAACAACTGAACCTTAATTTAAAGGACTATTACCATGCCTCTCCGCCACCCGATTTGAGTCGCTTAGACCCGGAAATAAAAATGTTTCTTTATTAATTGGCAATGTAATTGAATTCGGCAAAAATGCTTTTGTTGTTTTTGTAGCGAAATACAATTTTGATTTTATTTTTTTCCAAAGTGCTTGCCCCGTCGATGAGGGTTATTAAAACCAACTTTTCTTTTTTTGATTTTAATCTTGCGTTTTTTTGTTGACTGTTTTCTTCTGATTCAATGAATTCGAATTTGTGCAGGTAATTGATGCCGGGCAAATATTTAAGCAAAACCAAGCTATCTCCATCTTGTCGCATTAATTGCCCGTTTTGGGTTTCAATGCTGATTTGTTGTTTCAGTGAATCGGAAAGCAATAAATAAAAGACATCGTTTTTTTTAGCCCAAATAGTATCGTTCGCTTTGAATTTTTGAAAGAACAAAAAGGGCGAATCGGCTTTTTTTACTTTGATGTGTTGAAGGTTTTGGGCTTTAAATACGCAATTAGCGCTAAGAAACAGAATAATAAAAAAACATGATCGAGGCATTATTCTTTTTCAATTTCTTTTTTGATTTCTTGGATGTGTTCGTCAACTTGATCGGTAAGGTTACCGGTGCTTTTTTGAATGTCGCGTTGAATGTCGTTGGTGGCATCTTTAAATTCGCGAATACCTTTGCCCAATGTGCGTGCAATGCTAGGAATACCTTTGCCGCCAAACATCATGAGTATTACAAACAAAATCATCACGATTTCGCCGCCGCCTAAATTCAGAAATAAAACAAAATTTTGAGTCATGTTATTTTTTGCCTCCCCGCATAAATTTAAATACCACTACAGATCCGGTGATAAAAATGGCCGCCACAAATAGGATGATAAAAAGGTCGCTTAAATCGATGGTTGATTGCATGGTAATTGATGGTGATAAAGTTAATGAATTTACACTTCACTCATACCTATGTGAATTAATGCATCGCCTTGATTTACAACGGGCTGATTATTGATGCCCACAATATAACCATCAACAGGACTCACTATTTTTTCTTCACTGTGCCCAAAGGGGTCGAATATAATGCCCAATAAATCGCCTTTATCAACCGGCGCCCCATTGTTTACACTCATGTGAAATAGTCCACTGCTGTTGGCGCGCACCCATGTGTTTTTTCTAATTTTTACCGAAGGATTATCAGGCACCTCGAAATCAATCATGCCATATGAATTCATCAATCGCAAACAGCCATTTACGCCTTCGTTAATGGCCAGGTAATCAAAACGCATGCTTTCGCCGCCTTCATAAACCAAAATTGGTTTGCCTTTTTTAGCTGCTTCTTTTCTAAAAGTACCTTCGCGGTAAGTGCTGTCGATAATCAAAGGTGCCGAAAAGCGTTTGGCCAATTCTAAATTATCGGGAAAATTAAACACACAACGCAGTTGCGGGAAATTATTAATTTTTGCACCACCGGTGTGAAAGTCGATGCCAAAGTCGATGACCGGCACAATGTGTTTCATCAAATCGTATGCAATGCGGCTGCCAATGGAACCTTTTTTAGAACCAGGAAAACAACGGTTTAAATCGCGTCCATCGGGTAAATCGCGACTGGCATACAAAAAGGAAATTAAGTTAATCACCGGAATTGTGATTAGGGTGCCGCATTTAAGGGCTTGCACTTCGCTGCGAGAATTTATTTTTCGAAGTATTTCAATGCCATTAATTTCTTCGCCGTGCATGCCGGCTGAAATTAAAATGGCAGGACCTTTTTTTTCGGAATGAATTACCTGCACCGGAATTTCCAATTTGGTTTTGGTGTGCAGTTCGTATGAATTTAAAATAATGGTTTTACGTTCTCCGCGCTGAACCTTTTGTCCGTTGATTTCAATTGGCATGGTACTATTTATTCACCCGGTTTATTAAATTCATTGCGCTCAACATATTCGATAATTTTTCCTGCAATGTCGATGCCTGTAGCGCCTTCAATGCCTTCCAATCCAGGGGATGAATTTACCTCCATCACCAAAGGTCCGCGACTCGATTGCAACAAGTCAACACCGGCAATTCCAAGGCCTAATTTTTTTACTGATTTAATGGCGGTGGCTCTTTCTTCGGGGGTAAGACTAATTACTTTGGCCGAACCACCACGGTGTAAATTACTTCTAAATTCTCCTTCTTTGGCCTGACGCTTCATGGCACCAATCACTTGACCATCCACCACAAACACACGAATATCGGCCCCTCCGGCTTCGGCAATAAATTCTTGCACCAACATATTGGCTTCTAATTTTAAAAAGGCTTCCACCACACTCTTTGCTGCTTTTTGATTTTCGGCTAAAATCACACCAATGCCTTGTGTGCCTTCTAGTAATTTAATCACACAAGGTGCGCCACCAATGTTTTCAATCACATTGTCGATGTCTTTATCCTTTGGTGAAGAGGCAAATGCAGTTTTTGGGATGCCGATACCTGCTCTGGCCAAAATTTGTAAACTGCGCAGTTTGTCGCGCGAACGCACCAAGGCTTGTGATTCAACGGCAGTAAAAATTTTCATCATTTCAAACTGACGCACAACTGCCGAACCGTAAAACGTTGCCGATGCGCCAATACGCGGAATCACGGCATTGATATCGGTGACCTCTTTGCCGTTAAAATAAATATGTGGTCGGCCTTGTTCAATCACCAAAACGCACTTCATGTGATCGAGCAATAACATTTCGTGTCCGCGTGCTTCGCCGGCTTCAATCAAACGTTTGGTGGAGTACAAATTTTTGTTTCGGGATAAGACGGCTATTCTCATAACAGAAGTTTTATTTGTTTTTTTTGGTGATGATGGATTTTAATTTTAAGCCATTGGTATGAATTTGATTGGCGTCAATCAAAAATTTTCCTTTTAATAATCGTCTGCCAATCAACACCGGATAGCGCATGTTGTCGCGGTTGGTCAATGAAATGGTAGACCATATTTTTTTACCGCCCAAAGCGATGATGGTTTTAATCACATAACGTTCTTCCATTTCGCCAAATGAATTTTTGACTTTCTTCTGGCTGAATTCCTTAAAAGCATAAGGTTCTTTTTGACTGGGATTGATGGTGAAGTATAAAACAGATTCACCTTTTTCTTTGTGCACCATAATGGTTTCGCAATGAAAGGAAGCCGTGTAAGCACCGGTATCAATTTTTGCTTCTACATGTTTTATTCCCAAACGCGGAAAATCAACAAATTCTCTTCGTCCAATTAATCGCATTTTATTTTTAGGCAGAGGGCTCATAAAGCTGATAAAAGCGTTTTACATCTACTTCGGGATGTAAACCGGTTTTTTGTAGGTAGAAATGTACAAAATTTTCTGTAAAAAACGGCGCCAGCATTACCCCTTTTGCACCAAGACCGTTAAATATATGCAAATGTGGATATTTTGGATGTTTCCCAATGATTGGTCGTCGATCAAGCGAAGAGGGCCTCACGCCTGCTTCTTGCTTCACAATTTGATACGGCGCCTGGCTTATGCGTTGAATTTTATCTTCAAGACTTTTAAGGCCTTTGGTACTAGTTTTATCATTTAGTTCCTTCCACTCGTATGTGGCGCCAACTTTATAATGGTCGTTGCCAAGGTCCATCACAAAACCGTCTTTGTTAAAAATAAAGTCTTTTAAACCAAGGCCTAAACCGCGAATAATAAGGGTTTCGCCTTTGGCCGGCACAAGGGGAATCCATTTAAAATAAGGATTGTTTTTTACCAAATAACCTTCGCAAAATAAAATATTTTCGGCTTCAATATTTTTATAAGACACATGATTTGGATGAATTGAAAGCGAGGTATAATCAAAAACTTCGGTGATGATATTTGCCTTAAAGTATTCTTCTCCTGCATCAATAAAAGCATTGATGTTTAAATTGCCTGCCTGTTTAACCAATCCATATTGGTTTTTAATTATAAGAGCGTGGTGTTCGGATTGTGGATCATAAATGTTTGTATCTAAAAAAGCATTTAATCCGGCTGCTGCTTTTTTTTGCCAGAGCACTTTTTCTTGATCTTCGGTAAATGGTTTAATTAATTGTCGTGAATGAATGAGTGTTGTATTTAATCTTTTTTCGCAATCGCTGTAAAAAGATTCTAATGAAGGCACGAGAACATCGGCCATCCAGCTGGCAGTCATGCGTTTAAAAACAACAGGATTCCAAATGCCGGCGGCCACTTTAGAAGACGTGCTTAAAGACGCTTCGCCAATGCAAACAAAATTGATATTGTGTCGGTAAAATTGATGCATGAGGCAATGTGCCGCTAAGCCTTTTCCAACAATAATGAATTTTTTCATTGCGTTGATTCTAATCGAACATTTGGATTCACAGTTTTTTTAGGACCGGTGTAAGCACTAGAAAAAAAAGCGATCATGCGCAAACCAAAAATTGATTGACGGGCACTAATGTCTGAAAAAAGCTCTCCGCCTAATCCAAAGTCGTAGCTTAATTTAATAACGGCCTGCAAACTGCCGTATACACCAAAGCCGGAATAATAACTTGGCTGCACGTTCTTGAGACTGTCAATTACTGTTAAAACACCATTGTGATATGAAGGGCCAATAAAAGCAGCCAAATTTTTCTTTTTACTTTCTTTTCGGTAACCATAGCCAATATGTGCACCAATGTGGTTGTTTGAATTAAATGCTTCGCCGCTCATCATCAATCCACCTTGAAAGTGTTGCCAGCGGATGTGAAATTGAAAATCGATGCCAAGATTTTTTTGAGAGGTGTTGCGGAGGCTTGAGTATAAAAATCCCGGACCAAAGGTTAAATAATTGTTGTGAATGCGATACCTTTTGCCGTAATAAATGATTTCTTCTTTTCTCACGTAGGGCAATTTTTCGCCTTGTTTAAGTGCGGGCAATTGGGCCATTAAATCGACACCAATAAAAAGACAGAATATGAAGATAATTTTTTTGATGGGCCTAAATTATAAAACAATCATTAATGAAACACTATGCAGCGATGTCTATTCTGCTTTAATTTTTTATATGGTATTTTTTACTTGATAAATGGATTGTTTGCTTTTTCAACACCAATGCTTGTTGTCGGGCCATGGCCTGAGTATACTTTTGTTTGCGGATCGAGTGGCAGCAGTTTATGTTGTATCGAATTCATCAGGGTATCAAAATTACCCATGGGCAAATCTGTTCGTCCAATACTGTTTTGAAATAACACATCGCCTGAAAGTACAAAATGATTGTCGGCCTGATAAAAACTGATGCTTCCGGGTGAGTGACCAGGGGTGTGCATGCATTGCAGTTGATACGCGCCCAATTGGATGATGTCGCCGTCGTGAATAAATTTTTCGGGCATGGGTGAGGCTTCACATTTTAAGCCATATAAATTGGCGCTTTTCATCATATTTTCAATAAAGTATATATCAGCTTCATGCACCTCAGGCAATAAACCATAAGTATCGAAAATAAAGCGATTGCCCATTACGTGATCGATGTGTGCGTGTGTTAAGATTAGGCGTTCGAGTTTTAGATTTTTCTCAGTAATAAAATTTTTTAGAGTTGAATTTTCTGAGTTGTTTGAATTGCCCGGGTCAAAAATAAAAGCCTGTTTGTTTTCGTCGTAAAGCAAATAGGTGTTTTCTTGAAAAGGGCCGAAGCAAAAAGATTTTAAGTATAACATTAACTTATTTTTTTTATCAATTTAAATTCATTGTTGTGTAATTGCAGTTGATTTAATCCCGCATTTTTATGCTTGATCAGACTTCCAAATTCATTTTCAATTCCCAGAGCCTGCGCGCCATTTAAGCTTGCAGCCTTTAAAATTTCTTCATCCGAAAAAGCACTGTATTTTTTTATGGTGTTCATTTCAGCAACTATATCAAGGTGGTGATTACTGGCCAAACTATCGGTACCCAAGCAAAATTGGCTGCCACCATTTTTAAATAAATCATACAAAGGCAATTGATTTTCGATGTACAAATTGGCATTCGGACAAAAACAATGGTAAATATTGGGATGTTTTGTGGCGACAATATCATTCGCAGCACTAAAAGTATTGTGTACCAAAAGCCATTTCCCTTTTTTTAATGCTTCTTCAAAAAGTGTAATGCCATTCATTTTTGGCGCTGTTCGCCAACTTAAATCAATATTTAAAAAGTTGTATAAATCATCAAAGCCACCTTTTTCACCTTGCATAAATTTTTCTTCCTCTTCACTTTCTTGGTTGTGAATAGAGCTAGGAGAATGCAAGTTTGCATTAAAATCTGCTATCAACTCTACCAATTGTTTTGAAACGCTGTATGGGGCGTGTGGGGCCAAAGAGCCATGTAAGCCCATGCCAACAAGCTGCTGATACAATTGTAGGCCATTGTTAAATATTTTTTCGGCATGGTTTGGATTTAGTCCAATGAGTTCAATAAATGAATGGTAATGAATTTTGCTTTTTTGCTTGATGTCAAAGCTTAGCGCATCATTACAAATATCGCCCACAGCCACAATGCCGTTTTGATGCATGGCATGGTCCCAAATTTGCATTTGCTCAAAGGCTAACTCTTTGCTAAAGCCCGGTCTTAATTGCACCACTTGTTTTGCAAAGGAAGCTAAGCCGGTATGCTGGGGGATGGCGCCAAAAAAGTGACTCAATTCTAAATGGCAATGTGCATTCACAAAACCCGGGCAAAGAATGCCTGAATAGTATTCTACTGCGTTTTGTTCAATGGGCAGTTTATACGTAATTTCTTGTAAGTGGTTTTGGGCATCCAGCACCAGCGTGGCGCCGCTATCGAGGAATTTTCGACCATCAAAAATTTTATCAGCCTGAATAAATCGCACGGTGTAAATTTAGCTATTTATCGCTTGGATTGATATCTTTGCGCTCTAAATGACAAAGCGCGACATAAGGGCATTAACACAAAACCAATTGATTGATGTATTTGAATCGATTAACGAACCTGCATTTCGCGCAAAACAAGTGTATGATTGGCTTTGGGCCAAAGGCATGGTTGATTTTGCACAAATGTCGAATCTCTCAAAAAAATTAAGAGAATACTTGCAAACAAATTTTGTGATCAATGCAGTGCAAATTCACGAATTGCAAGTAAGTGCCGATAAAACTATTAAATGTGCCATGCGCTTGCATGATAATTTTGTGGTGGAGAGTGTTTTAATTCCCCATAAAGACCGCATGACGGCTTGTATTTCATCACAAGTGGGTTGCAGTTTAACCTGTAAATTTTGTGCAACGGGTAAACTAAAACGCATGCGTAATTTAAATGCGGATGAAATTGTTGATCAAGTGGTGCTGGTAAAAAACACAGCTGCGAGCCGTTATGAAGCACCTTTAACCAATATTGTTTACATGGGCATGGGCGAACCGCTTCTAAATTACGCTGAGGTAATGAAATCGATTGATAAAATTACCGACCCCAAAGGACTAGGCATGTCTCCAAAACGCATCACAGTGTCGACTGCTGGTGTAGCAAAAATGATTACAAAATTAGCCGATGATCGCGTGAAGTTTCATTTAGCCTTGTCGTTACATGCCGCCAATGACGAAAAGCGAAACCAAATTATGCCCATTAATGAAACCAATACCTTGGATAATTTGGCCGAAGCATTAAATTATTTTACTGAAAAAACCGGCACGCGTCCAACCTTTGAATACATCGCATTCCGAGACTTTAATGATTCAATTGAAGATGCCAAAGAATTGACCGCCTATTGCAAAAGAGTGAAAAGCAAAGTCAACATCATTGAATACAATGCCATTGATGGCAGTGAATTTCAACAAACATCCAAAGAACGCTTGGCGGCTTTTACTGCTTATCTCGAAAAAAATGGTGTGATTGTAAACGTAAGGCATAGCCGAGGCAAAGACATTGATGCGGCTTGTGGGCAATTAGCCAATAAAAACAAATTAGTTTCGCCCATTTTAAAATAAAATTTTAACTTAGAACTTGTGTCAAAAGCAGTTGATGAAATAAAATTACCGGTTGCGCACCACATGGAAATTTTTGAAGAGAAATTCAAAGTTGC
>CANGGP010000053.1 GCA_947453445.1 Sphingobacteriaceae bacterium | reverse complement strand
TCGATGTTTTGATTGTTTGCGTTTAAGAAAGAAGCGGCATAAATAATCTTCACCGAATCTGTTTGAATTTTGCTTTGATCGTAATTTATATCAAAAGCAACACCATACAATTGTGTTATGGTATTGGAAGGATCTCCCAAAATAATGTCAGCTTTGTTCCAAATGGCTTCGTATGCCAAGTTTTGTTGTGGCACAATGCTAATATCAGGATTGGCAGAAGTGCTGTTGGATTTAAAGCTGTGTGTTAAAGCGAAATTGGTTGTAATCGCAGTATTATCATTACTGTTCACCACGCCATCACCGTTGCAATCGGCATGCGCTTTGTTCCAGCCGGTACTAACGGTTCCCGACCATGCGTTGGCATATTGTCCGGCCCAGGCATTACTGGTTGTGCTTCTTGCTGCTCCGGTTGAGGAAGCTGCTAATCCCAATTCCAACACGTCTAAATTGCTCACCATGCCATCACGGTTGGCATCACCCGGCCAAACCATGGCACAGCTTGGTGATACAACGGCAGCAATGGTTGCAATACGAATGCAATTATTTAAAGTGGATTGTGCAGCCACTGAATAAATGCCCGAAATAGATGGAATAACACTTAAAGTTGAACCGTTATTGATTATCGTACTCCATGTATATGTATTTGCACCTGATGCTGTAAAGGTGATACTAGAACCGGCACAAACTGAACCTGAACTTACAAGATTAACCGTTGGTGAAGGTATTACCGAAACGCAAGAGATGGCAGTTGCATTACAATTACCGCCATTAGAACCTATAACTGTATAACATGTTGCAGCGTTTGGACTCACAACAATGGCATTGCCCATGATATTGCCCGGTAACCAAGTATAAGTGTTTGCGCCACTTGCAATTATATTTAAGGAAGTGCCTGAACAAATGGTTGTAGCACTCAATACACTTAATATCGGTACCCCGGTTACTGCAATAACATGTGTTGATGTCATTGTGCATCCTGGATTGGTGGAAATTAAAGTATAAACCGTTGTTGCTGTTGGAGAAACCACAATGGAAGCTGCACTTGAGCCATTGCTCCAATTGTATGATAAGGCACCTGAAGCCGAAAGTGTAGCAGTTGATCCTGCACATACGGTGTTGTTTGAAATTGTTACAGTGGTGCTTCCTAAACTTGGACTAAAAATATTCGCATTCGAACATCCATTTGAACCGGTACCTCTTACCGAAAAGGAGGCCAATGCACCGGCAGTCATCGATGCAACTGCTCCGCCATTGATAGAATAGGAGCCGCTTCCGGTTGAACCAAACCAAGTATAAGTACTGGCACCACTTGCAGTGTAAGTATTAATTGAGTTCGGACAAACGGTACTTGGACCGGCCACTGAAATTGTTGGCCCTGCCACAGCTAAAATAGTATTTGTTACACTTGATATAACAACACTACTCGAATTTGAAGCATATGCAATGCCTGTAATTGTATAAATTCCCGGAGCCGAGCACCAAGTTGAAATATTGCATGTAGACCCTAATGTTGATGCAGTGCCTGTCCATGAAATGTTAAAAATTGAAATACCTGAGGTTATGGTAAAAGTATAATAGGATGCACCTGGAACTGTACTTGTTAAAGCACAACTGATGACATTTGTTACCGGATTACTTGCGTTGCCCGCACAAATAGTACTAGAATTTGGCGTTAAACTAAAATTCATTTGACCTTTACTACTGCTTGCGAAGCAAAAGATAGCAATGAACATAAATGACTTTACAGATTGAAGTAAATTTTTTTTCATGGGATGTTTTTTACAATTGTTGAAACAGTACTTGAACTATTAAACCATACCATTTTTCTTCATAAATGGTTGGGTCAAAAGTAAAGGTAATAAATTTAAGACAACAATTGTGTTAAAGGCCAAGAAATCAATTGTTTAAGTGCTAATTCAGGATAATCAGTCGATTTAACATTTGCCCCGATTCTGATTCAAATTTTATCAGGTAGGTGCCCTCCTTTAAATCGTTTAATTGCAATTTTTTAAAACCTATAAATTCACCACTGATAACTTTACGTCCGCTTAAATCAAAAATAGAATAAGGTATGCGTGTGGTTAAATCGCTTTGGAGTATAAGTTCACCATTTGAAGGATTAGGATAGAATTGCACAAAGTTTTGGTCTTGATGATATCCTGCAATGCCTATAGTGTTTTTTGAAATCGTCAAGTTAACACCGGCATCGGTACTCAAATTTAAAAGGCTTCCAGTTGCATTCACCTTTTGAGCGCCCGAAATTGACAAATTGATATTTGAATTGGCAGGTAATCCGCTTTTTAATTTAAACCAAAATTCGGCAATGCTGCCATTCACAACTGCATTTGTGTGATCTGTTCTCACAGTAGCTGCATATTCTTTTCCGTTCACAAAAATGGCTTTTTGAAAATTGATGTTTTGATTCCCGCTACTTAAACTTGAATTTAAATAATTGAGTTTAACCGAATCTGTTTCAATTAAACTTTTATCATAATTAAGTTCAAAAGCCAAACCATAAAGTGAGTTCAAAGGACTGCCAACATCTCCTACTTGTATTTCAACCTTGTTCCACTGCCCTTCATAGGCATTGGCATTGGCGGAAAATAGGTGGATGTCGGGATTCGCGCTTGAGTGCATTGGTTTAAATGCATGTGTGAATGAGAAATTACTCAATATAGCTGTATTATCAGCACTGTTAATTGTGCCATCTCCATTGCAATCTGCATGTGCTAAATTCCATCCGGTACTAACGGTTCCCGACCAAGCGTTTGCGAATTGTGCTGCCCAGGCATTGCTCGTTGAACTCCTTGCAGCACCTGTGCTTGAAGCGGCTAAGCCCAATTCCAAAACATCTAAATTACTTACCTGTCCATCGCGGTTAGCATCACCCGGCCAAACCAGGGCACAAGTATTTAAAGCGTTTAATGAGTAGCTTGTGAAGCTGCTGCATCCATTGTTGCCTGTTCCGTATACGTTGCCGCTAACTTGAAGTGTTGAATTAGGTAATACATTTAATGTATTCGCATTACTTGAATTTGAAGCCCATGTGTAGGTATTGGCACCGCTCACACTGAATGTGCTGCTTGATCCTAAGCAAACCGTATTGTTGCCATTAATGGTCAAGCTGGGTGAGGGCAATACAGAGAAACAATAAACAGCCATGTTTAAACAACCAAGTGAACTATAACCGGCAACACTATAACAAGTGTTGGCACTTGGTGTAACAATTATTGAACTTGTATTAGCAAATGTACTCCACGTATAGGATACTACATTTCCGAGTGCGAATAATGTAGCCGATTTTCCGGCACACAGTGTATTAGATGAAGCCCCGCCATTGGCTACTGATATTGTTGGGATTGGATTAACAATAATTGGAATCACCGTTGAACTAGGGCAAGGATAAGCGCCACTTGGACAAGAAATGGTGTACAATGTTGACACGCTTGGTGTTAAAATAGGTGTTGGGGAAACAATACCTCCGGGATTGGTAATAAAGGAAGGTCCTCCACTTAGACCCAAATTTACTGAATTGCCTAAACAAACTGCGGTATTACCAATAGCTGCAATGGAATAAGTGGGAATCACACTCATACAATACGATGCACTCATATTAAAGCAGCCTTGAAAATTATTTGCTAAAACGGTGTAACACACGTTTGCGCTTGGACTTACCACAACATTCGCTCCGTTGATGCCTCCGGGTATCCATGTATACGTAACATTTCCAGTACTACTTAAAGTGGCAGAGGACGAACTGCAAATTGAACCGTTGGAAGAGGAAGAAATGGTTACAGCGCTAGCAGTGCTGCATGACACATTTACGGTATTAACCACACTGCTAATAAAAGTGGTGCCGTTCATGGCCGAACAACTAATTGTAAAAACGCCACAACAAGGGTAAGTAATGAAAGTGGTTAATCCGTTCGTGGCAGGTGTTTGCGTAGCTGAGCACGACATTGCATTTATAGTCCATGAATAACTGGTGGCACCAACAGCTGTGCTCGAAACCGATGCATAGGCGTTGGAGTTTGCACACAAATTACTCGACATAATATTGATGCCTAAACTTTGTGAATGAATATTCAATGCAAAAGCAGTTGAGAGCAAACAAATCAAAATAATTTTTTTCATGGGAATGGATTTTGGTTCTACTAAATTAAAACAAATTTGAATCAATTTATGTTGCTTCCCTATTTTAAAAGTAGGATTGACTCATTAATTTTATATTTATTGATAAATTTAAAGAAGGCTAAACCCATCCGCATCCAATCCCACCGGAAAACTTTTTCTAAAATCATCTAAATAATCCCGATTCAGTGTAATTGTTTCCACACTTTTTTCATGGGCTTTGGTTTTTGAAATAATTTCCCCTCGTGGGTTAATTACCATGCTGTCGCCCGAATGCATGATGCCGTTTCCATCAGCGCCAATGCGGTTCACACCAATTACATAACATTGGTTTTCAATGGCCCTTGCAATTAATAATTGTTTCCAAGGATAAGCGCGTACTTCGGGCCAATTGGCAACATAAATTAATACATCATATTGCGCATGCACGGCCGTTTCAGATAATTTTTTAAAATGATTGCGTGACCAAACCGGAAACCGTAAGTCATAACACACCAAGGGTCGAATGTTCCAGTTTTTAATATGCGTGGTAATGGTGCTTTGCCCAGGGGAGTATTGTTTATCTTCACCGGCCATTCGAAAAAGGTGTCGCTTGTCGTAAGTGTGGAAATGCCCTGATGGTTCTACCCAAAACAAACGATTATAGTACATGCCGTCATCCTTCACTGCCACACTGGCTGTAACAACACATTTTTTCTTTTTCGCTTGCAAGCGCAACCACTCCAAACTCTCACCATTTGAGGCTTCTGCAATTTTTTCGGGATGCATTGAAAAGCCTGTACTAAACATTTCAGGAAGAACAATTAAATCTGTTTCCTCCTCTATTTTATCGAGAAGCTCACCAAAGTGAAAAAAGTTTTTTTCACGGTCTTCCCAAAATATCTCTGATTGTACAATGCTGACTTTCATAGATTAAAGTTAGCCATTAAATTCAAATGGGAAGTGGCTTACTTTTTGTTCGACACATTTTTATCCAAGTATCGCGAAACACTGTTGTTCCAAGTATCTAAAACATGTGCACGCTTGTTGTTTAATTCATTGTTAATGTTGTTAAAGCCGTTACTGGTAGCATTCATCTCCTTAATGGCTGCATTGTATTCGTCAATCTCCGATTTAGACGCGCTCTGACCTTTTTTATCCATCACCGCTTTCAACTTGTCAAATTTTTCTTTCTTCATCATAAAATCAACCAAGAGTGGAATTTTTTTATCTGCTTCCATGATGTAAAATTCCAACACATCTGTTACGCTTACTTTTAATGTGGTGTTGTTCTTGTAAGCTTGTATGGCTTTAATTTTTGTAATGGCTTCTTTCGATAGTTTTGAAAGCGATTCTTGATTTTGTTTCATGCCATTTACATCACCTTTCGACAATGCTTCAATCAAATAAATTTCTTGTTTGTAAGGTTTAAAAAAGGCCAAGTAAATTTTATTGTAGTACTTAAATACTTCGCTTGCTTTTTCTAATTTTTCCGCCGTTTTGCTGTCGTTCTCTACCAGATTAATATTGTTTTGTGCAGCAAAATCTTTTTGTGCCTTTGAAGCCACTTCAAAGGCGGCTTCTAACTTATCATTGGCAAGTTCTTGCGCAGTCATGTAGGCTTCCATGGCATCATACGATTGTTCTGATATTTCTTCCATATCCACAATTTTTGAATAATCGTTGTTTAAAACCATGTAACTTAATTCTAAATAACGTACCGTTGAATCACGATAAGAGGCGTCTCCTTTAAAGGGTTGCATGTTTTTTATCCTGTTTAAAGCAGAGCGATTGGCATTCAACATTTCTTTGCGCTTGTTTTCAATTAATTTGCCTTGTTTTTTGTGTGCTACCGCCCTGGTATAATCCCAGGTTTCTTCCGATATTTTATTAAATTCTTTTGTAATTTTTTCCATGTATTGCACGGCAGATTGCGCGCTAAGCAAAGAACTGCAAGCCATAATGGCAAGCAATAAAAAATGTTTGATTTGGTTTTTCATATGTTCTTTTTTATAAGTGGTTAATTGTTGATGAGGTTAAGTAAAACGGCATTGCTTTCGTCAATAAAAATATCTTCCTGAATTCTTTTTAAAATTTTAGCATTGAACTCTTTGCTTTGTTCGTTTACTTCTTCCAGTTGATGGTCGAAGTGATTGTTCGAACAAATCATGGCGGTGTTTTTGCTTTTTGAAATTTGATCGAGTATGTTAAATAAACGTTCATTGTTTTTCTTAAATTGTTTAAATGCACTTAAAGTCAAAATCACTTTTTGTTCTTGCAGCATCACTTTATCAATGGAATCGGCACGCAAAATAAATTTTTTAAAATCAGTAGAGGCTGATAATCGACTGGCGGATTGTTTGCGAATTGTTTCAATATCGATCGAAGGGTGTGGTACAAAACTTAGTTTTTTCACCACTGTGTCTGCGGGCAAATTGTAGGCTTCAGTATTCTCACCAATGTGTTTGTATCCGGGTGTTGTAGGCAGAGCAATATCAGGTTGTACACCTGAAGCTTGGTGTGTACTGCAATTTAATCGGTAAAATTTGGCATTGGTTATTTTAATAAAGTCAGTATTGTTTTCTATTACCGCTTTATTTTTGCTGTACAAAATATTGGTGTCTAACGGAAGCACATTTTGCGCCGTTCCTTTTCCGTAACTTTTTTGACCAACAATCACGCCGGCATGATAATCTTTCATGATGTTGCTGAATAATTCCGATGCAGAGGCGCTGCCTTCGTTGATCATCACAACCAATGGCTTTTTAAAAATCGAACCACGGTTCATGTCTTTCATCAAACTTGGTTTTTTGTTCTTTTCTTTAAAAATGAACAAGGGACCTTCATCAATAAATATACCTGCTAAATTCATGGCTTCTTCCATTGAGCCGCCGCCATTATTTCTTAAATCAATGATTAATCCTTTTATACTGTCGTTTTCAAGTTTCAAAATTTCTTTGGCAACATCATTCGCACAACCTGGTTTATTGTGTTCATCCATGTCGGTATAAAAACTTGGTAAAGAAATATAACCGGTTTTAATGCCTTTCGATTTTAAAACATATCCTTTCACGTGATTTTCAGAGGAAGCAATCACTTGTTTAATTAAGCTAACCGTAACAACAGATTGATTTGCTTTGCGAAGCACCAATGCTATTTTTTTAATTTTACTTTGATTGATCTTTTCTTGGATGGTGGCTGCATCATAATCTTCAGCGGTGAATGTTTCATTGCCAATTTTAACGGAAATAAAAACATCATCGTTGTTTATTTCATTACTCAACCATGCCGGCCCGCCCGGATCCATGTCGGCAATAAAAATTCGGCCATCATCGCTTTCATCTAAATAAAATCCAAAGGTTTCGAGTTCGGCCGATAATGAGGTGTTGAAGGCCTGATTTTGTTGTTCGGTGAAATAATTCGAATGCGGATCAAAACGCAAAGCCATGGCGTTTAATAAACATGTTTGTATATAAGCTTCAACAGTTTTTAATTCACCTTGTATTTTTTTAATGTGATTTTGAATTATTTTTTCTGAAGCATTCAAAACGCGGGTTTTAAAATCTGCTTCTGTTATGCTTTCAAAATCTTCGGCATTAGAAATTAAATTAAAGGCCAGTAATTTCATGTAAGCGGCCATTCGCTTGGCATATACAGCTGTGTTAGCAGAATAATTGATTTGCTTGTCGGGAATAATTTGATATCTAACAGTATCAACTTTTTGAAGATCTATTTTTTTTGTTGAGATATTTTTTAAAATACTATCGCTACAAAGCAAAGCAGCTGTGTATATTTTTTTGGCCCGATCAACATAATTGTCTTTTCCTGCCAATACTTGATTAATTAATTGCTCGCCACCGCTACGTAAGGCTTTGCAGTCAGAAGCCTTTAAAATAAAACCTCCTTTATCAATTTCTTGAATAAATAAGTCAATGATCTCCTTCGAACTAAATTCATTGATGGCGACAGGTTGAATGTGTAGAACAGAAAAAGTGCCTATTAATTTTTGTGCCTTGGGGTAAAAAGACATGGTTTGCCCAAATTGTTGAATATACAGCAAGCAAAAAAAGAATATGGGTTTTAATCTCAACGGAATATTTTAGAAATTAAAAATGCGAAAAAAAACAATCAAATAAAATTTATTTGCTAAAATTCGATCATGATTTTTGCCATTTATTCTCTATTTCCAAAAAAGGTTTGTTCGTTGAATAGAATTTGAAAAATTTATATGTGAATGAAATTGGCCTAACGACAGTATTTCTGATAAGCACTGAACGCCGGCTCAAAATTATTTTGTGCTGCAATTTTTAAATCTTCACAGGGATTTTTATTTAAATTAATCAATGAAACAGCACGCCAATAGTGGGCTTCCATGTTTTTTGGGTTGAGGTTTAAACTAACAGTTAAGTCACTCAAACTACTTTCAAAGTCTTGTTTTTTACCATAAACAATTGCCCTTTTAAAATAATAATCCGATTCCTCACCTTCCAATTGTAAGGCTAAATTATACTCACGCAGGGCTTCATTCAATTGATTTAAATCATTGTAACAGTTTCCCAAAACAAAATGCCCACGGTGGTTTTTGGCATCTAATTGTATGGCTTTATTGGCATCATTCATGGCTTTTGGCAAATCATTCAACATGTAAAATGCCGATGCCCGTGCATTGTAAGCTTTATAATAATCGTATAATCGAATGGCCCGGTTAAAACTTTCAATGGCCAAGTTGGCTTGGTTGTTTTTTAAATACAATAATCCCAAATTATAATAACCTTTGTAATTGCCCGGCGATACTTCAATGGCATGTTTGAAATAACGCAGCGATTTTTCGTGATCATTCTGCATCATGCAAACAGCCCCGGCACTGTTTAAGGCCACAAAAGAATCCGGATACTTCTTTAAGATATCTTCATACAAATAAAGTGAATCGTGCCAAACATTCAATCTACCATAACTTAAAAATGCTCCCAAGCACAACAAAAACAAATAAATTCCTTTTTGGTATATTTTTAATTTGTTGAGTAAAAATCCTACAACCCAAGCCAATCCTATAATGGCAAGGTACATGTAACGATCGGCAAACAGGGTTTCACCAAAAGGAATAAATTGTAACATCAAGGCGATGCTGCATAAAAAAAACAAAAGTCCAAATGCCAATTGATTTTTTTTCTTGTAAAAGCAATAGCCTAGTGCCACCAAGATTAAAACGATGAACACATAACCAAAACCAATATTCATGGCGTTTAATACAGGATAGGGGTAAATCACACTTAATTGAAGCGGTATTACAAACAACATCAAATAACTAAAAATGGCATAACCGGCATAACCACCGCGCACCAAATAATTAAATTCGTGGGCATGATTTATAAACAAATCGGCACTTTGCGATTGATACGTTACATAGGCCATTATTACACTTAAGCACAAAAAGGGCAAGGCACGCAGCATGGCCTGCATAGGTTTATTTTTGATGATCAAGCTTTCAATTAAAAATAGAACAAATGGTAATAACAGCACCGATGGTTTAGATAATGATGAAATGCCAAATGACAGAAAACTAAGCGCATATAAACGCCAATTTTGTTGGTCAAGAAATCGCAGATAAAAAATGATGCTTATTAAAAAGAAGGTGGCAGAGAGCAAGGTCTTGGTTTCACTAATCCACGCAACAGATTCTATTTGCAAGGGGTGCAACAAAAAAACCAACATCACTGTTAAAGAGGCAATTTGTTTTTGAAAAAGTTTTTCGCTGAGTTTGAACACCAAAATCCCATTGAATAAGTGAATGAGTATCGAAACAAGATGATGTCCGCCCGACCAATCTTGAAAGAAAAACCAGTTTAAAGCATGCAACAACATGGTAAATGGAATATAATTTCCCACATAATGTTTTTGAAAGAAGGCTGAAAGTTGAAATTGTTTTACATCCAAGTTTTTAAATACCATTTCGGGATCATCCCAACTAATGGCGCCAAAGCCAAGTAATTTGATATACACCAAAAAAGTCAGTAACAAGGTAAAAATTAATAATCCCTGTTCTTTTATTGCTTTGGTAATTTGAGTGCGCATCATACAAATATAGTAGTTCTGTAAAAATTGGTAATTTTGGACGTGCTAAAATTATCAGTCGTCATTATTACACATAATGAAGAAAAAAATATAGAACGCTGTTTACGCTCGGTGCAAGCTGTGGCTGATGAAATTATTGTGTTGGATTCTTTTAGTACAGATGGCACCCAAGATATTTGTGCCAAATTCAATGTTCGCTTTTTACAACATGCTTTCGATGGACATATCCAACAAAAAAACAGGGCCATCACCCATGCCACATTTCAACATGTGTTATCGCTTGATGCGGATGAAGCTTTGGATGTAACCTTGGTTCAATCCATCCTCAAAGTGAAAAATAATTTTGAAAAGGATGGTTATTACATGAATCGCCTAACCAATTATTGTGGCCATTGGGTAAAACATTGTGGATGGTATCCTGATAAAAAATTACGACTGTGGGATAAAAGCAAAGGCGAATGGACGGGTTTAAATCCGCATGATAAATACGAACTGTTTGCAGGAGATAACAATACCGGGCATTTAGGGGGTGATATATTACATTACAGTTATTATTCGGTGCAAGATCATTACAAGCAAGTGGAATATTTTACCGACATCGCTTCTAAAGCCTTTGTTAACAGTGGAAAAAAAGCGGCCTACTATAAAATTTATTTAAATCCAATTGCGAAGTTTATCAGTCATTATATAATTAACTTAGGTTTTTTGGATGGCAAAGCGGGGTTTTTAATTTCTAAAATTTCTGCTTACGCCACTTATTTAAAATACAAGAAAATAATACAAATCAATCAAACTGCTCTTGCAAACAAAGCCTAATATCTTAATTAGTCGCACCGACAGTATTGGTGATGTGGTTTTAACCTTGCCCATGGCGGGATGGTTAAAAAAACAAAATCCGGATTGTCGTGTTTTATTTTTGGGAAGAAGTTACACCAAAGATGTAATCGCATTAAGTGAACATGTGGATGCATTTATTAATTATGATGAACTTGAAAAACAAGACAGAGCAGCACAAATAAATTTTTTACTTGAGCGGCAAATTGATTTTTTTGTACATGTGTTTCCAAACAAAACCATCGCTAAATTGGCCAAAGCTGCTAAAATAAAATTTCGCATTGGCACAACAAATCGCATTTATCATTGGTTTACATGCAATAAATTAATTCCGCTATCGCGCAAAAATTCAAATTTGCACGAAGCGCAATTAAACATTCAATTGTTGTCGTTTTTAAATGCCAACACAAACGTTCCTTTGCAAGACATTCATCAATATTACGGCTTTTCTAATTTGCCAAGTTTGACTTTTGATTTGTTGAAAATCTTGGATCCAAATAAGAAGAAAATCATTCTTCATCCCAAATCAAAAGGGAGTGCAAAAGAATGGGGACTTGATAATTTCGGCCAATTAATTGATTTATTACCCGCTGAAAAATTTCAGATTTTTATTAGCGGTACCAAACAAGATGCTGATCAAATGCAAGATTTTTTGGTCAAGCATCAAAAGGCCATGAACATTACAGGCAAACTAAGCTTGGCTGAGTTTATCGTTTTTATAGCCGAATGTGATATTTTAGTTGCGGCAAGTACCGGACCGTTACATATTGCAGCCGCACTGCAAAAACAAAGCATTGGTTTATACACCTCTAAACGACCAATGCATCCCGGGCGATGGGCACCACTCGGTTTAAAGGCACAGCCTTTGGTGTTTGATGCCGATTGTGAAAAATGTCAAAAAGGAGAAGATTGTAATTGCATTCAAAATATTTCACCCCAAAAAGTCATCGAATTAATTGCATGAATCATTTAAAGGATAAAGTTATTTGGATAACCGGCGCTTCCTCGGGAATAGGGGAGGCCCTTGCTTTGGAATTGGCCAAAAAAGAAGCACGTTTAATTTTATCAGCCCGTAACGCCGAAGCATTAAATAAAGTGGCGGCTCAAACCAAATTACCTGAACTCGATATCATGATACTGCCATTCGATTTAAAAAACACATCAAATGCAAGTGCCTTAGCAGCCCAAGTGATTAATAAATTCGGCAGGGTGGATGTTCTCATTAACAATGGCGGATTTAGTCAAAGAAGTTTGTCCTTGGATACCAATGACCAAATTGAAAGAGACATCATGGAGGTGAATTATTTTTCTGCCGTTAATTTAACCAAAGCGGTAGCACCATACATGTTGCGTCAAAAGCAAGGACAAATTATTGTGATCAGCAGCATTGCCGGAAAATTTGGATTTTATTTACGCTCCTCTTATAGTGCAGCCAAACACGCCTTACACGGTTACTTCGAATCGTTTCGTTTGGAAACTGAAAACTTGGGTATTCGAACATTAATGGTTTGTCCGGGTAAAGTAAAAACAAATATTTCTTTTAACGCTGTTGCCAAGCAGGGTGAAAAGCACAACCAAATGGATCCAAGTCACGAAAATGCAATGGATGCTGAAACATGTGCCAAACAAATTATTGATGCCATGCTCAAAGGCGAGGAAGAAATTTTTATTGGCGGTAAAGAATTAAAAGCGGTGTGGTTAAAAAGAATCTTCCCTTCAATTTTTTCGAAAGTGATTCGAAAACAAAATCCGCTTTAAGGTTGAATGGTTTGTTCGGCACTGTGTGCGATGAATTCGGCTTCGAACAATTTCGCAAAATGACCTTTTAGTTTTTCTTTAACTTCTTGCATGTTGAGTTCATGGCCCAACTCTGCATGCATGCTGGTTACTTTTTTATCTTGTATGCCGCAAGGAATGATGTTGTTGAAATAACTTAAATCGGCATTCACATTAAAGCCCCAGCCATGCATTGTAACCCAACGACTGCAACGAACACCCATGGCACAAATTTTTCGTGCTTGATGAATATTTTCAGAATCCAGCCAAACGCCGGTTTCGCCTTTACTCCTACCGGCTTTAATTGAATAATCATTTAATGTGAGAATGATGGTTTCTTCGAGGTATCGTAGATACAGATGAATGTCGGTGAAAAAATTATCCAAATCCAAGATGGGGTATGCCACTAATTGCCCCGGGCCATGGTAAGTGATATCACCACCACGGTTTATTTTATAGTAAGATGCTTTTTTATGTTCAAGTTCTTGGTTGTTGATTAAAAGGTTTTTTTCATCGCCACTTTTACCCAAAGTGTATACGTGCGGATGTTCAACAAACAATAAATAATTCGGCGTTGGTAATTGTGCTTCGGGAGGTAAATCTCTGTTGGCCGTTTTGATGGCCACCACTTCATTAAATAATTTCTCTTGGTACTCCCAACATTGCTTGTAGTCGACTAAACCCAAATCTTGAAATATAATTTTTTTATTTTTCAAAATAAGTTGATCACTTGAATTGAACTAAAATTTAGCCAATTCATTTTTTAAGTTGTTTATCACATTCACCTCAACAGCATCAATGCCTTTTAAATCGGCCAAATAACAGCTAATCCAATCACCAATGTGAATGTGGTATAAAAATTGCTCCAATTTGCTGTCGCCTTTCGCGTAAATATCAATTACACCTGAAGACAAAGATTCGAATAAGGGCTTACAAACTTCATAACGCTTCTTGGTGCGCACATAATCAAAATCGGTGTGGAATGTAATGACCTTTAACATGTCATTCTTTTCTGTCCATCCCACCAATTCATTGTGGTTCATTTCAGGAAAGGTGTTATGCCATGCCAACATTTTACTGTTTTCATTTATTTGCTGACGGAAGCGAACCGTTACCCCTTCGCATGTTCCAAGTGAATAGATCACCGCAATTTTATGATGCAATTTTTCGGCAATGCTTTTAGCTTCTGATTGAATCGCACTTTCGTGTTTGTCTAAAAGGCTAATCGCTTTTTCTAAATCATTCATTAAAGTGGCATTCGCCAAACCTTTGGATATAAAAATTTGAACCAACTGAACAAGCGAATAACCGATGCATGAACGTGGTGGATGACCCCCGGGAATTTCAATAAAATCATATTGATGTTGTTTTGCAAGTTCAAGTACTTTACCGCCACTTGTTACACAGGCTATTTGTGCTTTCTTGCTGATGGCCATGTCCATTGCTGCTAAAGTTTCTTCGGTATTTCCCGAATAACTTGAAATGATCACAAGTGTATTTTCGTTTACAAAGTTTGGAATAAAATAATCTTTGTTCACTGTAATCGGCACTTTGCAATTGTCGGATACAACCTCCGAAATAATGGTGCCACCAATGCCTGAACCACCTAAGCCGGTGATTAAAACATTTTGAATGTTATGTTGATTTGAAATAATGGCTTTTGAGGCAATGCTTTTTGCTTCTTTCAATTGTTGTGTAAAATTTTCTACAAGCTTTTTCATAAGATAGACTGTAAAAGTATAAATAAATTTTTCTTTTGGTTGATTTATTCAATTTGCTTGAACGAAAATGGAATGGCTTTATTTGTTGAGATTGATTTTTCCTTCATCTAAAAGTATTTTTGTTTTTAAAATGGCAATCATACTCAGTGAATCGGTTATTTCTCCCTTTAAGACCATTTGGTAAGCCTCTTCGAAAGGGAGTTTTTTAATTTTAAGATCTTCGCTTTCTTCGGGCTCAGCCATTTCTTGGTGTAAACCGGTTGCCAAATACAAATAGCCATATTCGTCGCACACCGAATTACTGGTGTGTAACTTTGCCAATTCTTGAATGTTTTTTGCAACCAAACCGGTTTCTTCCTTTAATTCACGAATGGCTGTTTCGTAGGGATCGGTGCCCAAAGGACAGCCTCCTTCAGGAATTTCCCAGCTATATTGTTTTAAAGGATAGCGCCATTGTCCAACCAACCATGTATTGCCATTTTCATCAATCGGTAAAATTCCTACCGCTAAGTTCTTAAAACTTACTACGCCATAAATCCCTTCTTTGCCGGCCGGATTTAATACATCGTATTTGGTCACTTTAATCCAAGGCGTTTCAAATTTAACTTCTTCTCCCAAGGTTGTCCAGGTATTCAGTGCGTCGTTTTTCATTCGATTTATAGGGAAATTATTTTCTTCGTTTTATAGTTACAAACATAGAAAATGTTGATTACATAATAATTTTTTGTATCTTGGGATTTACAATGATCTTAACTTCGTAAAGTTAGTGAATAATATGGCTAAACATTACAGAAAGCTATTTCTTGTTATTGTCCTTACTTTGTTGCGACTTCATGGTTCTGCCCAGTGTACTGCCACGGTTACCTTGTTTCAGTCGTGCACAACCAATGGCGGTTATCAAGTCATTATTCCACCTTCCTGTTCAACAACAACAGGCACGGTTATCCGATTTACAAACATTGCGCCTATTGCCAATTGTCCATCTATCACGCAAACCATCGTTCCGGGCCCAGGCACTTATTCGTGCTTTTTTAATAGCGCACCTTTGTTTTGTGGTGCCAATTATGCCGTTCGTATTTTTTCCACCGTTGCTTCATCAACAGTAAATTCAAACGCCATTTACACAAACATCAATGTACTTCCACCATCCACAGCCAATTACACTTTTCAACCCATCGCACAAACTTTACCCAGTTGTTTTGGTTTATGTAATGGCACTGTAACCGGTAATGTGTATGATTTAAATTATCCAGTTTCCCTTACACTAACGCCTTTTGGAGCTGGTACTCCCACCGTAATCACCGGTATTAGCAGTAGCGCTTTTAACGTTACATTAAATAATTTATGTTCAGGTGACCAAACGGTTGCTGTTACTAATTCAATTGGTTGTACACACACCTCAATTTTTAATCTCGATACCACCGCCAGAATTGGTGCTTCAATTTCTTTTTCAAATCCCACATGTCACACTTCTACCAATGGGGCTTTCGCTGTTGCGCCATTAGGCGGTACACCCAATTACACTGTTTCTTTCAGTAATAGTCAGTCATTTACCGCCACAGCCGGTTCAACGGTAACGGCAAGTAATTTGGTAGGTGGTGCAATTACTGCCACCATTACCGACGCCAATAGTTGCAGTACAACAGTTTCTGCAACCATTGTTCCCCCCAGTTCGATAGTGGTTGTAGCCACACAAACAAATGTAAATTGTTTTGGGTCAAACAATGGTACCGGTTCAGTTTCAGTTACAGGTGGAGGAGGAACCTATACCTATACTTGGTCGCCAATAACCGGAAGTACAGCAGTGAATAACAGCTTAACGGCCGGTGCACACACAGTATCCATACTTGATAATTTAAATTGCCTTACGCTGCAAAGCTTCAGCATCACGCAACCCAATTCAATTACCATCATTCCTTCTGTGAGCAATGTAACGTGTAATGCACAGTGTAACGGCTCTGCGACTGTTGCAGTTACAGGACCCACGGCTGCAGTTAATTTTACATGGACTTCAGGTACAGGCACAGTTATTTCAATATCTAATTCTGCAACGGGCTTATGTGCCGGCGCTTACACTGTAACTGCTCACGATGTATCAACACCAAATTCGTGTGTCACGAATTCGATTGTGAGCATCAGTCAACCAACCTCGCCAATTGTTACAAACATTACAACGCAAAGCATTACTTGTATCACCAATACTTGCACAGGTACTGCAACCTCGGCGCCTACAGGTGGAAATGGTGCTCCTTATACCTTTACATGGATGCCCGGTTCACTTAGTGGAAGTAACGTGAACAGCTTATGTGCGCAAAATTATACTTTAACGGTGCGTGATGCCTCCGGTTGTGTGAATTCATCGAGCTTCGCCATTGCGCAACCTTCTTTAATTACACCTGCCATCTCTCAAACCAATATTACTTGTGCCAGTTTAAACAATGGCGCAATTAATTCTACTCCATCAGGAGGTTTGGCGCCTTATACCTTCACCTTGGTTTCGGCAACTGCAACAAATGTTGGTAGCCCGCCATTTACCAATTTAAGTGCAGGTACTTATTCATTATTAATAAAAGACAATTCTTCTGCTACTTGTCCGCAAATAGCCGTGGTTACATTAACAGCACCTAATACACTTAGTGCTTCCATCACACAATCCAATTTAACTTGTGCCACATTTACCAATGGTTTCTTGTCGAGCACACCCATAGGCGGGAACGGACCGGCCTACACACACACTTGGTCAACTACTTCGGGTACATTCTTTACGCCATCGGCCAGTAATTTGGCACCTGGCGCTTATACATATTTCTTAAAAGATGCTGTAGGTTGTACTTATAGCGTAGCCGGAACATTAACAGCACCGCCGGCCTTCACATTAACCATTAATTCAACACCTGTGTCGTGCTTTTCTGCTACCAATGGTGTTTTATCAGCGAATATTAGCGGCGGTACACCGGCTTATGTCTTTAATTGGTTGCCAAATAATTTTAATGCCAACCCAAATCCTAATTTGGGCGCAGGCATTTATACATTAACCATTACAGATGCAAATAATTGTACCATCACACGCACCGCTAGTGTTGCAAGTCCAAGCGCCATTGCTTTGTCATTTACAACTGCACCAACTTTGTGCGCCGGTTCGGCAAATGGCTCAGCAACTGTGGTAGCTACAGGCGGTACTTCGCCTTATGTATATAGTTTTAATACCTCTCCGGTTGTTACAAATACAACCGGTGTGGCATCTACCTTTAGTGTAGGTTCCTATGTTGCCACTGTTACCGATGCCAATTCATGCGTGCAAAGCACTGTACTAACAATTTCTGCACCTTCGGTACTTTCGGCCTCTATCACCAACATTAAAAACAGCTGTACGGCCTGCACCGGTGGCGCAACAGTTACGCCAACAGGCGGAACACCGGCTTACACTTTTGTTTGGACGAACTCTTTGAGTGCCACGGTTTCAACTGTTTCAGGTCCGTCAGGCCTTTGTCCGGGACCATACACGGTGACAGTATTTGATGGCAATTTATGCGCCACGCCAACAACCGTTAGTATTAATCAGGTAATCTTCTCGGCCTTGCCAAGTTCGGCCAGTGTGCAATGTTTTGGTTCGTGTAATGCTTCAGTGGTGGTGAGTCCCGTTGGAGGTGTTCCCCCATATTCTTATACATGGACACCAAGTGCACAAAACACCCAAACAGCTACCAACTTGTGTGGTAATATTACCTATACAGTGCAGGTGAAAGAGTCAAGTTCTTCGGCTTGTATCAGCACCACATTCGTCACTGTTTCTTCACCCGCCTCTATTTCAGTAAATGGAAGTACTGTTAACCCGACTTGTTTCGGACTTTCAAATGGGGTCATTACAACCACAGCCACAGGCGGTACCGGCGCTTATAGTTATACGTGGAGTCCGGGCGGTCAAAACACATCGAGTTTAAGCGCCCAAAACGCCGGAACATTTGTGGTTACTATAAAAGATGCCAATGGTTGTACTGTTACACCGCAAAGTTATACATTAAGTCAATCTAGTTCGGTAACAGCAAGCTTTGTAAAAACACCGCCTTTAACTTGTACATCAAGCAATGGTAGTATTTGTGCTATCCCTTCAGGTGGAAGCGGCGCAGGGTATACTTACACTTGGATTCCAATTCCGGGTGGCTTGAGTTGTTTGTCGGGAATTCCGGCCGGTAATTATACATTAATTATTGGTGATGGTGCCGGCTGTACCCAAACCTTGGCAACCAATTTAAACAGCCCATCTGGCCCTACATTAAATATTGCTACCTCTTCAGTGAGTTGTTTCAGTTACAGTACCGGTGCTGCCACTGTAACGGCAATCGGAAACGGTCCTTTTAATTACACTTGGTCTCCGGCTGCTGCCGGCAACGTTTCGGTGGTTTCCTCAATGACCGCAGGAATTTACACAGTATCAGCCATGGACGTAAATAGTTGTGTGGTGAGTCAATCAGTTAATGTTGCTACTGCAGCAGCTGTGAACATTAATTCAATAGTCGTAAATTCAATTTGCGGAAACGGGGCAGGTACAGGTTCAATTTCGGTTAATCCAATTGGTGGAACCCCGGCGTTTACCTATTCATGGACGGGTGCCCCAACCGTCACAACACAAAATGTAACAGGATTGGTTGCGGGTACTTATGTGCTAAAACTAACAGATGCCGCTTCCTGTATCAATCAATACACTTTTTTGGTGAACGCCCCTCCTGCTATCAGCATTACGGCTAGTTCAACGAAGTCGGTAATTTGCAGCACAATTAATAATGGTTCAATCACCGCAACTGCATCGGGTGGTTCGCCGCCACTGTCTTACACATGGGCACCATTGTCGCCTTTTTCAGGCTCCGTAACACAAACAGTATTTAATTTGGGGCCCGGTATTTATTCTGTAAATGCCATTGATGCCAATGGTTGTAGCGCAACAAGTCCTGCAACATGGACCTTATCCGCATCCACTTTAAGCACCTCTATTTCTCAGCAAAGTGCAACCTGCTCAAACTCAACCAATGCTTCTGCCACCATAACGGTTAGCGGTGGTGCGCCTACATACAGTTTTAGTTGGTCATTCGGAACTTCAACCACAAATGTGATCAGTAATTTGGGCGTGGGTAATTATGTGGGTACTGTGAACGATGCCAACGGATGTAGTTCACAACAAAGTTTTACTGTGGTCGCTGCTTCAGCATTTTCAGTATCAGTTATACCAAGTAATCCAAAATGTAATGGCGCCCTCAACGGCAGTATTACAACCACACCATCGGGGGGCGTGGGTACCATTGCTTATACTTGGTCACCAAGCGGAACCGGTCAAAATCCTAACGGCTTAGGTGCGGGAACTTATACCTTGGTAGCCGGCGACAGCAATAGTTGTCAGGCCGTAGCCATCACTAATCTTGTGAATCCGGCCCAAATTCAAGCCAACGTTATTACATCCGGCACAGTTTGTAATGCGGTTTGTAACGGAAGTGCTTTCATTACACCAATCAATGCAGTGGGCAGTGTGAGTGTTACTTGGCTTCCAAGTGGTCCAAACTCAAATACAAACACAGGTTTGTGTGCCGGCAATTATACAGTGAACGTGAGCGACGCTAACGGTTGTGTGGATACAGCACCTTTTATCATTGCCAGTTTTTCTCCGATTAATATCAATGCCACCTCAGCCCCACCTACTTGTGGTGTGTCGAATGGTTCTATCGGATTAATTACAAGTGGCGGTACACCGGGTTATAATTATACTTGGACGCCGGGTGTAAGTACAACTACCTCAGCCATTGCTTTGAGTGCACAGGTTTATTCGGTACTTGTAAAGGATAACGCCAATTGTACCAATACCATAATTATTCCGCTCAGTAATTCAAACGGACCGGTTGCAACAATCTCATCAACTAATAATACTTGTTTCGGTCAAAGTATCGGAGCGGCTTCAGTTGGACCAATTTCAGGGGGCACGCCGCCATACTTAACACCGGTTTGGGTGATTCCTGCCCCTTCACAAACTGCCAATGCAATTACCGGTTTAAGCACAACGCCTGGCGGATATTCAGTTCAATTGCAAGATAATTTGGGTTGTAAAACATTTACCGGTACAAACATTACCCAACCGGCATCTATTACAATTAATGCAAACATAGGTCTTCCTACTTGTAATGGCATTTGCAACGGTTCCATCAGTTTGTCTACATCAGGTGGTGTTGCGCCTTACACCTATAGTTGGAGTCCTGCAGCGCCGAACACTTCTGTACTCACCAACCTTTGTGCCAATACCTATACCACTTTGGTCACTCACAACAACGGCTCTTGTACTTCATTGCATACTTTCACAATTCCAAGTCAAATCAATTTAACGTTCACCGATAATGTGGTGTCGAACACTTGTTTTGGTACATGCAATGGCCTTGCCACTGTTTCGGTCATCAATACACCAGGTATTCCTGCACCTTTTGCATTTAGTTGGAGCAATGGTCAAAATACTGCGGGTTCTTTGAGCAGTAGTTTAAATGGCCTTTGCAGTGGTGTTTATTCTGTAACCGCTACAGGCGCCAATGGATGTTTTAGTACATATTCGGTAAATATTACAGCTCCGCCTCAGCTCACCATTGCGGCTTCTGCATCTCAACCAAGTTGCGGTGTTTGTAATGGGTCATTAAATGTTGTTGCTGGTGGGGGAACTGGTAGCGCCTATACTTACAGTTGGTCAGCCGGCGCCACAACATCGTCACTGGTGAATTTATGTGCCGGTTTGTATTTACTAAATGTAAGTGATGCCGCCGGTTGTGTTCAGTCTGAAACAGTTGTGCTCAATAATTCAAATGGCATTTCCACACCAACCATCACCAATCAAAATATTCCTTGCGGCTCAACTTGTAATGGTGCTTCTACGATAGTTGCAACTTCGCCAAACGCGCCAATTTCTTACAACTGGATTAGCCCTGCTGTATCAGGCTCGGTGATTAATAACTTATGTCCGGGTACTTATTTTGTTCAGCTGCAAGATGCACAAGGTTGTTTGTTAACGGCCTCCACAAGCATTACTGCAGCCACGAGCATCACAATCGCTTCTTTTATTAGGCCACCTAGTTGCGGCGCTGTTGCCAATGGCAGCATTAGTTTGGCAGTCAGTGGCGGTTCACCAACTTATTCTTTCTCGTGGATTCCAAGCGCACCTAATTCAGGAACCTTAAGTAACATTGGCCCGGGCAGTTATACCGTTACGGTTACAGATACCAGTCCCGGTGGTTGTCCTACAAGCTCTGCCATTAATGTGAGTAACGTAAATGCACCCAACGTTAATTTTTTAAGTGCCAACATCAATTGTTTTAATGCTTGTACAGGCGCAGCCACGGCTGTTGTAACAGGCACTGCATCGCCATTCATTTACAATTGGAGTGTTGGCGGCAATGTGAATACCGTTAGCAATCTTTGTCCGGGAGTAATTACACTTACTGTTACCGATACCAATACTTGCGTGGCACTCAAATCAGTTACCATTACCGATAATCCACAGTTACAAATCAATGTGCCAATGGTTACACAACCAAGTTGTAATCAATGCAATGGCGCAGTGAGTATTAATGCCTTTGGTGGTGTTTCACCTTATACATATTCATGGACAAATGGCGCCGGCGGAACATCCTTGTCAAACTTATGCGCCGGCTTGTACCAGGTACAAATTACCGACAGCAAAAACTGTAAGCAAACCCAAAACGTGGTGATTAATAATTCAAACGGTATTACCGGTGCTACATTCAGTGTGCAAAATTTAGCTTGTTCGTCAACCTGTAATGGCGCAGCCACTGTTACACCAATTGGCGGCACCACACCTATAAATTATGCGTGGATTAATCCGGTTTTATCAACCACTACTAACCTTGCGTCTAATTTATGCGCAGGAAATTATTTTGTACAAATGACCGATGCCAGAGGTTGTGTTAGAACCGAATCAACAGGTATTACTGCTGCATCAAATATGTCACTAACGGTTAGTGCCTTGTCGCCAACCTGCAACGGAACAAACGGATTTATCAACGTGGCCGTTAGTGGTGGCGCTTCGCCTTATACCTATTCATGGACAAGCCCTTCAGCTTCTACCCCTAGTATAAATAATTTGGGTGCCGGTATTTATGTCATCACTGTGCGCGATAACAATGGAACCGGCTGTCAAAAAACACAAAGCATCACGCTAAATAATTTGAGCGGTCCGGCCTATGGTTATTCCATTACCAATGTGGCTTGTTTTAACTTCAGCACCGGTGCTATTGCCGTCACTCCTTCCGGCACCAATGTCATCACTTTTAATTGGAGCAATGGCAGCACAAGTAATTCCGTTACCAATTTACCGGCCGGCATTTTAACCTTAACGGCAAGCGCCAACGGATGTAAAACCTTACAATCGTTTACCATTAGTCAAAATCCAAAACTCGAATTTCATGCCACAGTGACTAAAGTAAGCTGTGCTAATAAGTGCGACGGTCAAATCGCCATCTTGCCGCTGGGTGGGGTGTTAACCTACACCTTTAGCGGTAATTCAGCATTAAGCAGCAACTTGTCGACAAACTTGTGTGCCGGAAAGTATACTTACACCATCATTGATCAAGCCGCCTGTGTGTTAAACGATAGTGTTCGCATTCGAAACCCATTGCCGATAACAGGCGTGCTTAATGCAACCAATTCTTCTTGTGCTTCTGTAAAAGACGCCAATGCAACAGTATTGATTAGCGGCGGTACACCAAGTTATAATGTGACTTGGAATGGTCCTGCCGGATTCAACCAAAGCCAAAACAATTTGAATAATGTTTATTCCGGAACTTATACCATTAGCATTACCGATAACCTAGGATGTAAAAAGGATTCAGTATTAATCATTCATTCAAACATTGAAGTAGATGCCAATGCAGGACTTGATACTACTGTTTGTAACCAAAGCTCAGTGAGTTTATCGGGTTCAAAATCAAGCAATGTATTTAAATACACATGGTACGAATCGCCAAATTTAACCGCGCCAATTGCTAACACCGCCAATTTCCAAATTCCAAAAGCAACAAAAAGCAGCACCTATATTTTGGTGGCAAGTAGTTCGGTAGTTACCTGTGCCGATACCGACGCAGTATTTATTGGTGTTTACGCCGAGCCTTACCTCGATGCGGGCCCATCCTTCACCATTCCTGTTTATTCGAGCGTAACCATTGGTGGTGGACCAACATCCTTGGCTTCAGAGTCCTTAACTTGGACACCTGCCATTTGGTTGGATAATCCTACATCAGCAAATCCACTGGCATCAAACACTGTAAACACAGTATTTACTGTAAGTATTTTGTATGGTAAAGGATGTGTGGTTTCTGATACCGTGCGTGTGGATGTATTCCCTGAAATTAAAATCAATGGAGGATTCAGTCCAAACAACGACGGTAAAAACGATTTGTGGATTATTGATTATTTAGATCAATTCCCTGACCATGAAGTAGAAATTTACAACCGCTGGGGCGATCAACTCTTTTATTCTAAAAACTACCAAGAAAATCCATTCGATGGAAAATACAAAGGCAAAAACCTTCCTGTAGGCACTTATTATTATATTATTAAATTGAATCATCCGGGCTATCCTAAACCATATTCAGGGCCGGTAACCATTTTTAGATAAGATGAAAAAGTACATATCAATCTTCATACTATTGTTTGTAGAGTTTTCATTCGCTCAGCAATT
>CANGGP010000052.1 GCA_947453445.1 Sphingobacteriaceae bacterium | reverse complement strand
TTTTTTAATTCGTTTTGATGATTTCCACAAAGACATATTTCAACGCCCAAAGTATGCACAACTAGTAAAAACAAAACCTTTTGAATTTCCAGACTCTAAGCGAAAAGATTTGCATCCATTGCTACAGAAGGCAAAGGATCAGGACACCAAAGGCAAACAATTTAATTTATTGGCCTATATTCAAAATAAATTACAATCCCTCTTAACCACTCAAAAATGATTTTTTTGATTCTGATTTCGGTATTCATAAATGTGGTATTTATTTATCTCTTTTTAAAGTGGCGAAAATTACTTCTTGCCAAACCAAAAGCCCAAAAAAATATTTCAACCGAAAAACACAGTCAAAAAGTGGGTGATTTTTACAATGCACAAACCAACAATTTTTTAAAAGTGTATGGAGATGTAATTCAGGCTTTCAGAACCAAAGATGTATCGGTATTACTCGATCATCAAATTGAAGCCATGCAATTAAGTGCCAACAAAAAAGTTTTAGATGCCGGTTGTGGTGTATGCGGTCCGGCTATTTATTTTGCTGTTAAAACAGGCGTTAGCATAGAAGCCATAAGTATTTCAGGTCTGCAGGTTGAAAAATCAAAACAAAATATCCAAAAGAATCAACTTGACGAACTCATTCATGTGCAAGAAGGCGATTACCACACCTTGACAAAGTATTATGAAAAAAACGCATTCGATTTGGTGTACTTTTTAGAATCCTTTGGGCATGCCAGCGACCACTTGATGGTATTGGATTCTGTTTGGGATGTTTTAAAACCGGGCGGTATGGTTTATATCAAAGATTTATTTGTAAAGAAATCGAACATTCCTCTTTTTGAACAAGGCATTCACATTGAAGTGCAAAAAATAAATGCAGCTTACCATTACAATATACCGGAGCTCAATAATATTTTAGATTATGTTCGGCAAAAGGGCTTTATCCTGTCTTCGCTCAGCACAATTGATATTCCATTGGAAAATTTTGAAAACCTCAGTATTTCGAATGAATTTCAAGTGCTAACAGGGATCAATAAAATTGACAATTTAAAGGAATACATTTTCCCGGTTGATTTTTTTGAACTGAAATTAATCAAGCCTAGCTTCGACATCAGTAGCGGCACCAATCGCTACTTTTTACAAAACATGTATTATTTGCAAATTCAAAAGTGGCATGAATCCAATCTTTAATCGATTGTAAAATTTTGATTCTCAATTTTAATCTTCAATTAAGTATTTAATTTTTTGACTTAAACATTTTGCGGTGAATTTGTCGCTTGAACAAATACAATGGTGGCAACTTAACCATTTGGTTTCGGCGTGTATACATTTCAGTGTCAAAATCGTAATTAATCGGCTTGGGAATGGCGAACAACTTTGGATAAAACAGATTTAGAATGGGTATGTCGTAAAAGAAAAATGGCCCTAAAATAAATGACACCAAACGTAAAAAGAAGTAAAGCGCCCGCTGAAAAATCGATTTACTTTGTAACTCACGAACAATGGCCCGATCACACTCACGCATATACTCCTGTCGAAATTCAACCGACTTTTGTTTGTTGTGGTGGTGCCTGAAACCCGCCAAAGTGGCCAAAGTAGTATGCAATTTGTAATGTCGAAAAAAACGTGTCCACAATTCCATATCACCGGCATGTTGGTATGATAAATCCATGCATGAGCCTGCCTTCTCCCATACTTCTTTTTTCCAAAAACTTGATTCTTGCTGAATAAATTGATAATCGCAGGTATAAAACCTGTACTTCGACCAACATGACCATGGCAATGTAATCCTGCTAACCATGCTACCCTTTGCTGTGTATTCACGTGGAATGCCCATCAACCATTTTACGTCGGGAAAAGTCTCAAATATTTCGGCCACTGCAAAAAAAGCATTGGGCACATAAAAATCATCGGAACTAATCCAAGCCATTATATCGCCGCTGCACTTATCAAAACCTTTTTGCACTGCATGATAAGAGCCTTCATCCTTTTCACTTAACCAATAGGTTAATTGCTTCTCGTAACGTTTAATAATTTCAATACTCCCATCGCTACTTCCGCCATCAATAATGATGTATTCTAAATTTGGGTAATTTTGATTCAGAACAGATAAGATGGTCTCCTCTAAATACAATGCTTGGTTGTAATTTATGGTGACAATGGATATTTTTGGCCAATTCTTCAAGGCGATCTGAACAAAAATAGCATTTATTAAGGGATGATAAACATCTTTTAATTTTCAAATAAAAAGAGCAACTTGCAGCACCATGCTTCGTATTGCCCATATCGTAAATCCATTTAATGCGCCAATAAATTCAGACCTGCATAGCGCGCAAAAGATCACATTTGCGAGTATGCAACATGCCAAAACACAAGTCGATCAAAACATTCGCGTTGATTTATTCAGCGCTCAATTTGAAAGTGATGCCCACATTGTTCCCGAATACTTTATACCAACAAAACATCTCGAAAGGTCTGTTTTAAATTTTCATAGTTTCTCAAAAAGCATTCGGCTGCCATTGATTGCTGATATATTACAAAGACTTTATGAAGCAAGTGATGCCGAATACCTGATTTACACCAATGTGGATATTGGATTATACCCTAACTTTTATAATCAAGTGGCTTCCTTTATCAACAGAGGCTACGACAGTTTTATCATTAACCGTAGGCGATTAAAAAGTGTATTTCATGATGCGCAAGAGTTACCGAAAATATTTCAAGAAAAAGGTAAAAAACATCCCGGCTTCGATTGTTTTGTATTTCACCGTTCGCTCTATCCGAAATTAATATTAGATGGCATTTGTATCGGCGTGCCATTTATTGAGATTAGTTTTTCACATAACCTCATCGCCTTGAGCAATCGTTTTCATTTGTTTGATGAAGAAATTCTCACTTTTCACATTGGCGAAGAAATATTTAAAAAACGGGCGCCAAAAGAATTCTATCAATACAACCGTAAAAAATACCATCTTATTGAAAGGGCATTATGGCCTGAAATGCAGATTAAAAAATTCCCATATCATCATCCACTTTTTTTTGTGAGATGGCTGAAATGGGCCATTCACCCTTGTTTCCCAATTCGATTGGTGTTAAAACTAGAGTGGAAACAATTTCAAAATGTTTTATTTAAGCACAACAGAAAAAATTAAAGCGGCCATTTCTTCTTAAGGCTCCAACTTAAATGGCGCTTCCATTTTGCCTAAACTACTTTTCATTTCTTTGCTTGCCGAATCATATTCATTAGAAGTTACCTCATAATAAGCATAAGATTGTTCTGAATTGATGCTTACCGAGCGATAACCTAGTGCCAAATTAAACTTTATCACCTTTAAATTATCACGCAGTATTTTAGCTTTTAATTTTTGCAGCTTTAAGGTTTGAAAAGCAAAATCCATTAATGTTAAGGTCGCCAGCACAGGCACCAAAGTGTTTGAAAATTCAGGCAGTCCAATAAAAATGCCGGCTTCACCGCAAGATGTTTGCCAATCAATTTCCTTTACATGAATTAATCCAAGTTTGCAACCATTGTATGAAATAATAAAATAATAGTTATTCTTTAGCTCAAGTTTTTTGAACCACTCTTTTTGTGCATTTGCTTCAATGTGTTCTTGATAGTGCATATAAGGACGCACCAATTCAGAGTTTCGCCATAACCTTACCATTTCTATATCTTCCTCACACAGGCTTTCTAAAACAATACCATAAGAATGGATCTTCATTACATTTTTATTTTAATGGCGTAATGCGGCTTTTTAACCCTGGCAGCATAAATCCTGTTTAAATAAATACCCATAATACTGATTGAAGCCAGTATAAGCGAAATGGCTATAACTATTAAGGACAAAAAACCCAAGCCTTCACCAAAAACATAATGCTTATAAATATAAAACATGGCCAATGAAAATGCACCAATGGAAGAAATGATACAAACCACAATCATAAATTTTAAGGGCAGTGAAGTATATAGAAACATCAAACGAAATGAAATAATCATTAATTGAAATAATCCATAGCCGGATTTCCCCTCTTGCCTTGGATTGCGATCCACTTCAACAAATGCAGTATTGTAAGTGTACCAAGATATAACCTGATTAATAAACAAATGATCTTGTGAGTGGTTCCGTATATGAGCAGCCAAGTTTGACGTTAACAATCTGAAAGAGGAGCCGATATTCGATCCGCCTTCAGACTTGCTGAAAATCTGTTTAATGAGTCTTGAACCAATATTTCTAAACCATGAACCTGTTTTCTCACTGTAAACACCATAAACGATATCAGCATTTTTATCACTTTGGCAAAGAATGAGTTTTTTTAGTTCAGATGGTTCAATTTGTAAATCATCATCCATGGTGCAAACAAAACGTCCTTTGGCTTCATCAATGCCGCAGAGCGTTGCTCCATTTTGTCCAAAATTTTTTGTCAGTTTAATTAAAACAATATTGTTGGCATAAATACTTTTTAAACGCAGTAATTCTTGCCAACTCTCAACCGATCCATGGTCTTCAACAAATAACACCTCAAAACTGCAATTCAATTCACCCATTAAATTTTGAATTCCCAAGTACAAGGGTTCAAGACTGATAACACTTTTATAAACAGGAATCACAAAAGAATAATCCATTGTTTTCATGGTATTTCGATTAAATCAGGACAAACAATTCCTTTAAAGTTAAGCAATACAGAGGCAATTGACAAACCCACCCCAAAGCCGCAAAGCAGCATTTTTGCATCCGGCAAAAGTTCTTGTTTTTTGAGTTCTGTCACCAACGTAAGCGGAATTGTTGCACCACTTGTATTACCGAATAATTTAAGCGAACTAGGCACTTTTTCAGCATCTATTTGCAATTTCTCGGTAATTGATTGTAATATCAATTTATTTGCTTGATGAAATACGAAATAATCAATTGATGCTTTATTTTCACCGGAGTGTTCAATCAACTCATTCACATGCGGTGCTACTTTGGCAATGCTAAACGCAAACACTTCCATACCTTTCATTTCTAATTGCAATTTATTTTGCGTTAAGCCGCTTTCAAAATCATTGTCGCTTTTCTTGATTTGTTTTGCGCCGCCATTTTTTACAATTATGGATTCATAATCCTCGCCATATATTGTGCTGTTAAATCGCATGGCTGAGGCCGACTCATTAAATTCAATCGCCGTTGCTGTTCCTGCGTCTGAAAAAATTGGCAACAAGGCCTTATCGTCGCTTGAAATATATTGCGTAATGGTATCACCCACTAACAGAAGACCTCTTTTAAGTTTTGTCGACGACATAAATGCACTGATTAATGATAGTCCGTAAACATAACCGGCACAGCCCTGATTTACATCAAATGCCAAACACGATTTGGATAAACCCATGCGACTAGCGATTTGAGTACTTGATCCAGGCAAAATATAATCGGGTGATTGGCTGACAAAAAAAACAACATCGATGTCAGATTTATTCCATTTCAATTTATCTAAAAGGCGATTGGCTGCAGAAACACATAAATCAGAAGCACAAGTATTTGATGAGGCCACGCGCCTTTCCTCAATTCCAATGGCGTCAATTAAACGATCGTTGGATGCTTTGTCGTTAGGATCGAATGAACGATTTGACACTTTGTTTAAAGGCACTGCGGCAGAAATACCCTTAATTTCTATATGCTTAACTTCGAAATATGCCATTATGCGAGCGCTTCTTGCAGAATAACAAATATATCACCCACCTTTTTTGCTTCCATAAATTGATGGATAGGCAGTACTGCGCCATACCGCTTATCAATGGCATTCACAAGAAACATCATCTGAATTGAATCAAGGCCCAAATCTGCAATGGGCGTATCTTCTGTAATAAGCATTTCTTCCTTCAAGCGGGCAAAGGACTTTAGAAGCGCAATAAATTCCTGCTTTTCTGGCTTAGTCATTGAATTAAAGTAATAACTCAAATATAAAAAACAATTTCTGATTGCGATATTTAATCAGTGAACAAGTATATTCAAAGTTCAGACAGATTTAATCATCATACTTATGGTCATTTTCATTAAATTCGACAGATTGAATTGGTAAAAAGGCATGTTTAAAACACAGGATTATCAACTTAAACTTATTTTGTTTGTGCTTGCTTTTGCACTATACGCCAACACCATAGGCCACAGCTATGCTTGGGACGACAGCATTGTGATCACCGAAAACCCTTATGTAAAAAAGGGCTTTAATGGCATTCCCCAATTATTTGTAAAACACAATTCGGATTATAAAGCAGATAAATACGGTTACCGCCCAATCACCCTGCTTTCCTTTGCCATTGAATATGGTTTATTTAAAGAATCGCCCAAATTTTCGCATTTCATGAACCTGCTTTACTTTGCAATTTTATGCTTGATTCTTTTTAATGTATTAAAACAATTATTCTATCAATACTCAAACCTTGGACCGTTTTTAATCACCTTAATATTCATGGCGCACCCCGTTCACACTGAAGTGGTGGCAAACATCAAAAGTAGGGATGAAATTTTAGCCTTGCTTTTTTCATTGCTGTCGCTCCAAGTCTACCTCAATTATCTTAAAACAAATAGTACCAAATACTTATTCGTTTCAGGTGCATATTTCATTTTGGGTTTTTTATCAAAGGAAAGCGCATTGAGTTTTGCCGGTGTGTTAGCCTTGGTGATTTTTTACGCGCATAAAAATAGCGATAACCTGAAACAAATGCGGCACTTGTGGTTTCCTGTTTTGTTGTTTTTTATCGCTTTCATCATTTTAAAATTAAGCATGAATAGCAGCAATGGCAAGGAAACCAGTCAAGGCGCAGGCATTTTTTATGAGAGTGGAATTTTAGGAAACAGTTTCTTTTACACAGACTTAATGAACCAAAAAATTGCCAATGCATTGTTATTGTTAATCTTGTATTTAAAAAACTTTTTATGGCCGGTGCAACAACTTTATTTTTACGGCTTTAATCAAATTCCGGTTGCGCATTGGCAAGATGCCATTGTGCTGACTTCACTTTTACTGCACTTGTTCTTAATTTATCTTAGTATTTACTATTACAAAAAGAAACCTGAAATTAGTTTTGGCTTATGCTTTTATTTTATCGGCATCTCCTTTTATTTACATGTTTTTAGAACTTTGGCGGACACCATGGCCGATCGATTTTTATTCACACCATCATTGGGCATGAGCATTGCTTTGGTATTTGCATTGTTGCGCCTGTTTAAAATTGATATTGGTAAAAACGATGTTCATGCACTTTTCCAAAATAAAAAACAAAATATCAGCAATCATGCATTACACACTTCTTTTAAATATTTGTTTATTGCTGTATTTGTTTTGTTGAGTTTAAAAACCATTAGTCGAAACAAAGTTTGGAAAAACACCTACACTTTAATTTCGACCGATATGCCACATTTGGAAAAGTGCGCCAGAGCCCACAACTATATGGCAGATGAGTTGAAAAATAAGCTCTCGCAAAATTTTGAGAAAAAGACAGAAATTGACATGATTGAGCATTATTTAAAAAGCATCGAGATTTCGAATGAATCCTACTACGCATATTTGGGTTTAGGCAGGTATTATCTTCAAATTAAAAAGTATGATGAAAGCATTGTTCAGTTTAAAAAAATGATAGAATTATTTCCAAATGCTGCAGATCCGCTTTATTACATGGGCGATGCCTACTTAAACAAAAACGAAGCCAACAAGGCCATCCCGCTTTTGGAAAAATCACTGCAATTGGCACCTGAGGTTTTGATTACATATTTAACTTTATCAACGGCTTACGCAAAAACACAAAACTTCGAAAAAGCCATTCAAACAAACAATATGGCAAAATCAAAATTTGGTGAATCTGCAAAAATATACGAAACATACGCCAGCATTTATTTTGAAAAAAACGATTTAAACTTATCTAGTCAAAGTATGCTTGAAACCATTCGGTTTGGTGCCGATGCTCAATTGGTTTATAAAATAATTATCGGCCGATTACAATTCAAGAAGCAAGACAGCTTAGCTGCATTTTTTTACAACGACGGACGAAAAAAAGGAATTTTTGGAAATTAGACTTTAGGGATAAAATTCAAAAAGTCATTTAAGTCGCGGTAACCACCATCTTCTATTAGATCATCATTGTGCAAATTTAAATTTTGCATCAACGATAAACCTGTAGCGGCTTCGGCCGGTGTCATGTACATGTTCCAACCCATCATGTCAATTTGGTCATTATGATAGGTCTTTTCAGATCTGCCTTCATAACGGGCTTTTTTAAACCATTCGTAAGCTTGCAAATCATCGGTTAAAATCATGCCTCCTTTTCCAATGGGCAAGTGTTTTTTGTAATGAAACGACAAACACATTAAACTTCCCTTGATATACATATGTGAAGTTAAACGCAAGGCAGCATCATAAAGCGCATATGGTTTTAATTGATAAATGCCTGACCATTGCTCATTATTAAATTCAACTTTTCCACCCGCATGCATGATTGATTGTGGCACTGATAAATACGTTTTTCTTGGCAAGAAAACACGTTCCACCTTAAGATATTGACAAGCTAAAAAAATGGCATTGGTACAAGAATCAACAGCAACGGCGTATTGAGCCCCGGTATAACGCGCCATCTCTTCCTCAAATTCTTTTACAATTTGAAAAGGATTATATGTCATCGCGTACTTTGTCATACTAAAACTGCATCAAATGTTCAAACAATGGTTTTACCGGTAAACCCATGACATTGTAAAAACTACCTTCAATTTTATCGATGCCCGTGTATCCCAACCAATCTTGAACACCATACGAACCCGCTTTATCATAAGGCTTAAAGTTGAGCAAATAATACTCTATTTCTTCATCTTTAAATGGCTTAAAAAAAACCTTGCTTTCATCATAAAAAGTGAGCGATTTATTTGCTCCCCGAAGGCAAACTGCAGTATATACTTGGTGCATCTTACCACTCAAGGCTTGAAGCATTTTTTTTGCATCGTAAAAATCAGCCGGCTTGTTGTAAATTTTTCCATTGCACCACACCACCGTGTCGGCTGTAATTAATAATTCTTGGGCTAACAATTCGCGGCCAAACGCTTTTGCTTTTTTATCTGCTAAATACAAAGGAATTTCGTGTTTACTCAGGTGATTCGGAAAACTTTCATCGGCATGTGAAGGTTGCACTGTAAAATGAAAGCCTAAACTGCGCAACAATTCCTGTCGACGCGGCGAAGCCGATGCCAAAATAATTTTGTAGGGAAAATTTTTGAGTTTTTGATCTAAACTTGATTCCATCCTATTAGCATTAAGCGTTTAAACTATGAAAAATAATACACCAAACTGTAGCATAATCCTGCCAGCATGATTAGTTTTAAAAACAAAGAAGCCCTTTTAAAATGAATACTGGCATGTGAAACCAAAATTGCATACGACAAAATTATTAATGGAAGAATCAAAACCAAAGCAATGTAAATATTATTGAATGTTACAATTTTTCTTTCAAATCGAATGCTATTGTACAACACAAAACTCAAAAGTAAAGCGGTGATGATTAATAAGAAAAACGCGTTGAATTTACTGGTACGAATACCCCAAACAATGGGCATTGTGGCACCTCCGCTGGCTTTATCACCCTTAAAATCTTCAATATCTTTTATCATTTCACGGGCCATACTGGTTATAAAGGCAAAAACTGAAAACAACACCGTAATTTTTAAAGCCGAAAGTAATAATGGTCCGTGGTTAAAAATAAATTCCGGTTCTTGCTTTTGTAAAATACCAATTTCAAACACCAGGGGAATAAATGCCACCGATGCAGTTAAAAGTGAAACCACGATATTACCAACCAATAATTTCATTTTTAAACGTGTGCTGTAAAACCACAATAAAATTGCGGCGATAAAATGAAAAAGCGATAAGCGAAGATATCCAATTTTCAAGGCCACAAACACGCCCAACAAAATACCCAAACTTGTAAAACTCAAGTGTAAAATAATGGCCCAACGGCGTTTGATGGTTTTGTCTAACACCACCGTTTCAGGATGATTGATGGAGTCGGTTTTTACATCAAAATAATCGTTAATCATATAACCGGCAGCGGCAATCAAAACCACACTGCTTATTAAAACAATATACAAATAGTTGTTCGGGCTAAAATAAATGTGATCTATCAAAAATAATTTTTGCAAAACAAAACTGCGCAGCAGCCATAGCGTTAGCACCATCATGAATAAATTCTCAATTCTGATGAGCTTTGCAAAGGCAATAACTTTGTTATTTAACAATCGCGTCATTTATTTACCACTTTACAATTTCCCAATTTCCCTGCACTTTTAAAATCTGTTCAATGATATCACGAATACAACCTTCTCCGCCATTTTTTGGTGAAACATAATGACTCACCAATTTTATTTCCATGGCTGCGTCGTTCGGACAAACAGCCAAACCAACCCTACTCATTATTTCATGGTCAGGTAAATCGTCACCCACAAAAACCACCTCTTCATCTTTTAAGTCATTTGTGGCTTTGTAATTTTCATATCGCGACAACTTATCGTGTTCTTTAATAAACACATCTTGAATACCGGTGCGCTCTAAGGCGTTTTTAATTGCCACATTATTACCGCCGCTAATCACTGCAATACGATAACCTTTGCTCACAGCCAAATGCAAAGCATAACCATCCTTTGAATTCATATTGCGAACCATTTCACCGCTCTCCATCACCAATACTTTCCCATCGGTTAACACCCCATCCACATCAAACATAATGGTGGTAATTTTCGACAAACGTTCCTTAAAACTAATCATGTATCTTTTTTTGTTGCAACAATATCAATTCACTTATGTTTTCATAAACCTTTTTTAATAAGGCTTGATCCTTAATCAAATCTAGATGTTTCGCCATCACAATTTGGTCTTTTCTTTTGGCAGGACCCGTTTGGGCGTTTAAAGGATTTACTTTTTCTAATTTCATGACTGTTTGTTTCATCAATGGAAACAACAAATCTTCATTGTTAATGTTTAGTTTTGGCAATAATTGATAAGCCTCTACAAACATGGCGTTCACAAAGTTATTCGCAAACACTGCTGCCAAATGTAATTGCAAACGTTCTTGGTAACTTAAAACCACCATTTTATCGCTGAACAATTTCACCATGGGTTTTAAGCGATCCAATACCGAAGCATTGGCAGCTTCTAAAACAATGGGCACATCCGACCAATGAATTTTATCTTCTTTGGTAAATGTTTGCAAGGGATAAAATACCGCGGTATTTTTGCTTTTAGGTCCTAATAAATCAAGCGGCTGACTGCCTGAACAATGCATCACCAATCCCTTTAACTGACTTATGTGTAATAGTTTTACGACTGCAGGAATGGCCTTGTCGCTTACACAAATAAAATAAAAATCGGCCGTTTTACTTACCGTTTTGAGATCACTAAAAGTTTCACAATTAAATTTGCCTTTAAAGGTTTGCAACTTGGCATTGTCTTGGTGGTTATACACCTTTAATTGAAAATTGCTTTGCTTCGAAATTTTTTTTGCCAAATGCCAAGCTAAATTACCGCATCCAACAATTACGAATTCTAGTTTTTGATGCTTCATGGTAAAATCAATCAAGATTTTAATTTCAAGATACGCATTCTTTCTCTAATGGCGATAAAGCTGCCAAAGGCCATGATTAAACATCCCAGCCAAAGCACATTGATGTATGGAAACACATAAGCTTCCATCACAATAAAATCACGTTGGTTCGATAAGCGCTCACTCATGGTGATTTCAATATTGCCTTCAACAGGATTGATTTTCCAAAACACCAATTTTAATCCCAGTTCTTCCACCACCGCTTCAAGCGGAATGACAACTGATTTTTTTATGACAAATTTCGGATAAGCACGGTAAACGTTTGCTTTTACATCCACACATTTTAAAACTGCCGTTACTTCGAGCAAAGAATCATTCTTTTCATACTCCCATTGCGAAATATTGGTGCGCAACGAATCAATCACCACAATGGCATTACTCGCAAAGATGGTGTCGCCAACATGCCCAATAAAATTTTTAGCAGTGCCAAAGGCTTTTAAATCCTTTTTAATTGTATCAACACTTAAATCAGCGTAAGTAACGTGCGTATATACATCGCGGTTTAAATAATGTTTTGTGTCGGGCTCAGGTGCACGGCCCATACGTGGATTATCTTGAACGCGTGGTTCTAAACTAAATACAAATTCCTTTTTCTTGGCGGCATTTTCTAAAAAATAATCCACCTTAAAATACACATCAATGCCTTCTTTTCTCTTACCGGTGTAAGTCACAAAATAATTGCCCATGGGTAATGTGTCGCCTTGGGTTAACAAAATACTGCGACTATCATCAAAATCGCTGCCCAAGCCGCTTACTTTGCGCTGTGCCGTGTTTTTTGAAAGCGTTACTTTTTTTGAGGTTGATATCAAGGCACCTAACAATACCAATGCAAACCCAATGTGTGCAATAGACGCGCCACCTTTCGAAATTTTACCTTTAAGAATGAGCAACCAATAATCGGCGTTTGCCAAAACAGCATACAAGGCCGTGAAGAATAAAAGAGCGAAGCTGACTAAATCCCAGTTTGAAAATGCAGTATTGTTTTGATTGATAAAATACAAAGGAATACAACACACCAACGAAAACACCAAAGCCATGAGCATTGGCCACAACATGCGCTTCAAAAACTGTTTGGCATTTGTTTTTTTGTATTTTAAAAACTGTGCGGCCGCCATTAAAAACATCATCAATATGGCAAATGGAATCACCCACTGATTGTAAACCGGCACTTTTGGTGGCGCGTATTCGGTGTTAAATAATTTATTGATAACCGGAATTGAAGTAAAATAAGTAATGATTAAACTCGATAAAATTAACACCAATGAACCCAAAAACATCCAGAACTCGCGCGAAAACAGAGCCTCTTCCTCTTTTTGCTTCGGAAAATAAAGCAAGTACGATACAATGGTGATCACAAACGATGCGCCCAACCAAATTAAGAGTAAGATTTTTGAATAATCATAAACGCCCGCAGCCAGCATCATCATAAGCGACAATACAACATAGGTAACTTTGAATAATTCGTTGTGTATCAACAAGGCAACCGTTATGAACATAAAGGTGAGTACATACACCACCAATTGTCCGGTCATACCCAAATCGGTAAAAGCATGCACTGATGCGTTGCCCAAAACACCACTGCGGGTTAAGAAGGTGGAATATAAAACCAATAAAAATGACCCAATGGCCAACAGGTGAGTGGTGAACAATGAACCACCTTTGTTTTTATTGATGATCATGGTATGCGCCGCCGCCACCAAAACCAACCAAGGTACAAGAGATGAATTCTCTACCGGGTCCCATGCCCAAAAACCGCCAAAACTCAATGCTTCGTAAGCCCATGCACCGCCCATTAAAATACCAACACCCAATACCAATACACCAAAATAGGCCCAAGGCAATGCTAAACTTTGCCAAGCTGTAAATTTTTTATTCCACAAAGCTGCAATGGCAAATGCAAAAGGAATTAAGGTAGAAGCAAATCCCAAAAACAAGGTCGGTGGATGTATGGTCATCCAATAGTTCATCAACAAAGGATTTAATCCCCTGGCTGTTGATTCATACTTGGCTTTTAATACAAATGGCAAATGGCTGTAATCGGGATGTTCCTTCATCAATAAAAAAGGATTGCTACCCAATTTGTAATCAAAAATATACACGCCCAAAATCATGCTGGCCAAAAATACTTGCACCAATGCAATGATGGTCATTACCGGAATTTCCCATTCCTTATTTTTTAATTGGCGATTTAAGATCCAACCCAACACTACGTTCCAAAAGGTCCATAACAAAAAGCTACCCTCCTGTCCTTCCCAAAAACACGACATGATGTATTTCATGTTCATGGATGTGTTGCTGTGTTGCCACACGTATTGGTATTCGAAGAAATGGTTAAAGAGCATGTAGAACAAAGTGCCGGCAATACCAAACACCGCAAAACCATGGATGTTAAAGGCCATGCGGGCCAACTTTAAGTAACCTTGGTCTTTGGATGCTAAATAAAAACTTAAACAGGATAAAATGGCTGCCACAAAGGACAAGATAATAAAGGCGTGACCTAACTGTCCGGCCCATAATCTCTCGGTGGCATACACAATTGCGTTCTCTGTCATTTTAGTTCACTTGGGGCTTAGCATCGTTATATTTACTCGGACATTTCATGAGGATATCATTGGCATGAAAGGCATCACCTTGCATTTTACCAATTAATACAATCTGCTCACTTTTTTCAAAATCTTGTGGTTTGCTTTTGTGCAGCACCACTTGTTTTTCTACACCTTTATTGTCGATCATGTTAAAGGTGAACAAATCGGGATTTACTTGTGGTTCATAAACCTGTGGTTGGTTTTTATCCAATTTTCCTACCACGTGGTATTCCCTATCAGGATTTTCGATGGCTTCGGTAAAATCAGCGTAAGTGCTGGTATTTTTTAACGACACAAAAATAACGCCAATGGCTACTGCAATAATGATGATGCCAATAATGTGTACCTTTTTCATGTTTAGTGCGATTTGTTTTTAAATTGTTTTTCGAGTTTGTTTAATTTTCTTTCCAAATAAACCAAAAATACCACCAGGGCCAGAAAAATAATGGCAATGACACTGATTACCACATAAATTTTTCCGTTTTCTCTAAATGTATCGGCCATTTGCGGACCTTCTTGGGCCTTGGCCATAAAGCCAATGAGGCTGAGTAATACAATTGCAATATTTCTATTCATGGTAAAGTTCATTTAGTTCTGAAATTCGATTTTTAATTTGAAACAACCAATAACTCATTAGTACCCAACCAATAACGGCGGGGTAAAACACAAAGCGCATGGCATCGTTTAAGTCGTATTTACTAAATGCAGGATTACCGCCATTACCGGGATGCAAGGAATCGGTGAGGCGCGGTAAAATCATGATGAACACATTCATCATCACGTAAGCAAAAATATTGTACACGGCAGCAATACGCGCTTTTTTTAACTCATCATCAATGGATGCCCTTAAAATAAAATAAGCCAAATAAATTAATATGCTTATGGCCACGCCATTTAGTTTAGGGTCTTGAAAGGTCCACCAAGTGCCCCATGTATATTTTGCCCAAAAAGAACCAGTTGTTAATCCCGGAATACTAAAGAAAAAGCCCACCACAGCTGCATTGTAAGCCTTGGTGTCGTGTTTTACCGAATTTTTAGAAAGCGATTGTATGCTGTGAATCATCGACACCGTCATCATAAACAACATGGCAAACCAAATGGGCACGTGGTAATACACGTTGCGGATGGTTTCGTTTAAGATATCCAAACGCGGCACCCGATTGAGTAATCCCCACACCAATGTATACAGGATAAGTAAAACAGCTGTTATTTTATACCAATGTTTTTTGATCATAGTTCATTCTGAATAAATTTACGTCCAAAACCTGTGTAAGCACAAATTGGCGATTCAATTTAATCCCGCCAAAGATAAGGAAATAACAGAAAAGACAAGGCCAAGGTTAAAACATTTAAGGCTGCCAAAACAGCCAATAAATCATACGAAACGCCTGCCCATTCGATGCCGTCGACGGCTTGTTTACTCAAGCGAATAACCACCAAAATAAGGGGCATTAAAACCGGAAAACTTAAAATGCTCATGATGGCAAAATTGCCATTGGCTTTTGAGGCGATGGCGCTCATTAAACTTAAAATACCGGCTAAACCACTGGAGGCCAGCAACAAAATGAGCAAAAAGAGAGCCAAATTTTCAACTTCATCTTTGATAAAAAAACCGTAAAAGAAAAAAGTCATAAGGCTTAAAAACAGCATGAAAACCATGTTGTAAGCAATTTTAGCCACTATAAAATCACGGGCCGAGTAATGCAAATAATTAAACAAGGCTTGACCGCCCGTTTCTTTCAAAAAACTTTTGCCGCTAATCGTTACCGAGGTAAAAAGACTAATCACCCAAAACAAGGCGTTCCAGGTAGGCTTATCGAGACGGCCTTTAAAGCATAAAGCGCTTACAAAAATGGTTCCAATCACATACACCAACACCCCGCCAATGGTCGATTTTTGGCGAAACTCCAGTAAAAATTCTTTTTTGATGAGGGATTGAATCATTTTAGTTTTGAGGGGCTGCTTAATTTTTTCTGTTGAATTGTTTGGATGTCAATGGGCAGATACAATCTGATAATTTATTCAAGTTTTTAATGAAAAAATCTAATGTTACTAATTGTCTACAACTTTCTTTTTTATGCAAATCCTGCAGTGTAAATATAACAGTTTATTTTTTTGCTTCGTTCTTCGCAAGCTATTAGCTTAAGATTTCAATCTATTAAATCAGGAAAACATTTTTAACTTTTAAATCACAAATTTTGATACCAAATTTTGTTTCTCTTTAGGCACTAAATAATAATCAACAAAATCAGAATTGTTATTGCTGAATGAATCTACAAGCATTAGTCCCTTATCTATAGCTCTATAATACAAATAACCATAACGATCTAAAATGTGTTGCATTTCAGACTCAATTTGATTTTTTAAAATTTCACATTGAATGATTGGTCGATGTTCGCTCAACACCTTGTGTGCCGCGCTTAATACGCGGTGCTCATTAGCTTCTGTATCCAATTTGATAAAGTCAATTTTTTTATCAGGCAGGTTTGCTGTCACAAATGCATCAAGACCCATGGTATTAACCTGAAATTGGATTTTTGAAATTTTTCCCGAATGGTCCTTACTTAATCCGCCATCACCTGTTAATTGCGGTAAATGCTCAAACTTCGGATTCACCACGCCATAAAAAGTAGCCTCACCTGCTGCATCACTCAATGCCAATTGAAAGCAACGGATATTATCAAAACCATTTACTTCGCAATTTTTAATCAAAAAATCATAAATGGAAGGCATGGGTTCGAATGCAAACACTTGTATGTTTTTTTGACGGATGCTTGATGCAAGCAAAGAGTAATAACCAATATTTGCACCAATATCAAAAAAAACAGATGCATGATTGATTACTTCACAAAACACCCTGGATGAGTTGTATTCAAAACCCTCCACTCCACCCCAAAATAAAAATTTGGTCACCGCATTGGTGGGATTGGTCACCATTTTAAACTGAATGCCGCTTTTCGATTTTACAGTAAATGTCCCATTCACAGCAATTTTATACTTATTGGGAAGTATCGCTGAAAAGGGTTTTAAAGCCTTTCGGTAGATTTTATTGATGAGGACTTGATAAACAAATTTCATGTATGCATGGTGCTGCCTTTCTTGCCCAATATAGGGCTTCAACAACAAGTGTAAAGTTACAATTTAGGGCGAATGTAAACAAACAACAACTCCGATTATCATTTGCAAACTTTTTGTCAATGCATCGAAAAACTATTGTTTAATAATCTTAGTGCTCATCTCAGTTCTGTTAGTAGTAATAAGCCTTAAAATATAAACGCCATTTGCAACATCTTTCAAATTAATTTCAGAATTCAATCCATTGGCATATTCACGGTATATTAATTCGCCAAGATAATTACGAATTTCAATTATTGATTGATTTTGCAAACTTCCGAAACTAACCGTAATCATTCCATTGCTTGGATTAGGGAATACACGAACTTTGTTTTGTAGATTTTCTCCATGTTCATTTATTCCAACACAAGGATCTACAATTTGAGTGATGCTTGCTGTACCAATGCATCCGTTTGCATCCAAACCTATGATCGAATAAGAATTGCTGACAGTTGCAATAAGAACAATTGAACTTGTAGAAGAACCATTACTCCAAGTATAAGTACCTGCACCTAAGGCTGCTAATGTGAAATTTTCGTTTGTGCAGATTACTGAACCCGATGAAATTATGTTAACACTTGGATTAGAATACAGCAATACGGATTGTGTTGCACTGCCTATACACGACCCATTACCGGCATTCAATGTATAGATGGATGTCACCGATGGCGAAATTGTAACTGAACTTGAATTTACACCGTTACTCCAAGTATAAGTAATTGCCCCGTTACCTGTTAATGTTATTGATTGTCCGGCGCAAACTGCAGTAGGACCTGATATCGAAACCGTGATTGAAGGTTGAACAGAAATTGTCATTGTGTTATAACCAACACAACCCACACTTGAAGTGCCGGCAATAGAATAAGATGTTGTAACAATTGGACTTACAATATTAGTGCCATTTGAATAAGTATATGTGGCCGCTCCCGATGGATTAATGGTGTAAGAATTACCCGAACAAATCGTGGCTGTTGCTGGCACCACAATGCTTGGAATAGCATTAACGGACAGTTGGCCAATGGCTGCATTGGAACTAACACAATTATTAGAATTTGTTCCAATTACCGAATAGGTGAATGTGGTAACCAAGCTAGGTGTAATTACATTGCTTCCGGTTGAATAAGTATAAGTTGAAGCTCCCGATGGATTGATTGTAAAACTATCGCCTTGGCAAATTGTGCCGCTGTTAACGGTAATAATTGGCAAAGCATTTACTGTTATTGTTGCAACAGCAGGTAAACTAACACAACCTACTGAATTTGTGCCATTAACAGAATATGAAGTTGTTACCGTAGGATTCACAACATTTGAACCACCGGAATAAGTATAATTTGAGGCACCGCTGGGAATTAATGTAAACGAATCTCCTGAACAAGTAATGCCGCCGCTAAGGCTCACAGTTGGCAAGGCATGTACACTTACATTCGATATTGCTGACAAAATGCCCACGCATCCAGCTGTGCTTGTTCCTGTAACAGAGTAAGAAGTGTTGATAGTTGGCGTAACTATTGCCGAACCACTGCTGTAAGTATAAGTGTTAGCACCACTAGGGATTAATGTAAAACTGCGTCCACTACAAATACTACCGCTATTTACTGTGATAATTGGAAGGGCATTCACCGTCACAGTAACCAAAGCAGGACTCGCACTCAAACATCCGGCTGTACTGGTTCCACTCACTGAATAAGTAGTTGTGGTTGCAGGACTAACAATGGCCGAACCACTGCTGTATATATAGGATGACGCACCACTTGGGCTGATGGTAAATGAATTGCCATTACAGATTGATCCACTTGTAGCGGAAATTACCGGCAATGTGTTAACCGTTATTGTTGCCAAAGCCGTAACTTGATTGGTACATCCGTTAGCACTGGTGCCTGTTACAGAATAAGTTGTATTCACCGCCGGAGAAACAATTGCCGATCCACCACTATAAACATAAGTTACAGCGCCGCTTGGTGATAAAGTGAAACTTTGGCCATTACAAATTGTACCGCTTGATACCACCACTGTTGGTGAAGCCAAAACCACAACCGTTGAAACTGCAGCGGCAGAACCTATACATCCTACTGAACTTGTTCCGGTAACAGAATAGGTACTATTGCTGCTTGGCGTAACAATAGCTGAACCTGCGCTGTAAGTATAAGTACTGGCACCACTTGGCGTTAATGTAAAACTTCTTCCACTGCAAATGCTGCCACTGTTCACCGTTATTATTGGAAGGGCATTCACAGTTACTGTAACCAAAGCCGGACTTGCACTTAAACAACCGGCTGTGCTTGTTCCACTCACTGAATAAGTTGTTGTGGTGGCAGGACTAACAATGGCTGAACCACTGCTGTAAATATAAGATGCCGCACCAGTTGGAGTGATGGTGAATGAATTGCCATTACAAATAGAACCACTTGTGACAGAAATTACCGGCAAAGTGTTAACCGTTATTGATGCCAAAGCCGGAATTTGATTGGTACATCCATTTGCACCGGTGCCTGTTACAGAATAAGTTGTGTTCACCGCCGGAGAAACAATTGCCGATCCACCACTGTAAACATAAGTTACTGCGCCGCTTGGTGATAAAGTGAAACTTTGGCCATTACAAATTGTACCGCTTGATACCACCACTGTTGGTGAAGCCAAAACCACAACCGTTGAAACTGCAGCAGCCGAACCAATGCATCCTAATGAACTTGTTCCGGTAACAGAATAAGTACTATTAACGCTTGGCGTTACAATAGCTGAACCTCCGCTGTATGTATAAGTACTTGCACCACTTGGTGTTAATGTAAAACTTCTTCCACTGCAAATGCTGCCACTGTTCACCGTTATTATTGGAAGGGCATTCACATTTACTGTAACAAAAGCCGGACTTGCACTTAAACAACCTGCAGTACTGGTTCCACTCACTGAATAAGTTGTTGTAGTGGCAGGACTAACAATGGCCGAACCACTGCTGTATATATAGGATGACGCACCACTTGGGCTGATGGTGAATGAATTGCCATTACAAATAGAACCACTTGCGGCAGAAATTACCGGCAAAGTGTTAACCGTTATTGATGCCAAAGCCGGAACTTGATTGTTACATCCATTGGCACCGGTGCCTGTTACAGAATAAGTTGTATTCACCGCCGGAGAAACAATTGCCGATCCACCACTATAAACATAAGTTACAGCGCCGCTAGGTGATAAAGTGAAACTTTGGCCATTACAAATTGTACCGCTTGGTACCACCACTGTTGGTGAAGCCAAAACCACAACCGTTGAAACTGCAGCGGCCGAACCTATACATCCGGCAGCACTTGTTCCGGTTACAGAATATGTACTATTGATACTTGGCGTAACTAATGCCGAACCACTGCTGTATGTATATGTACTTGCACCGCTTGGAATCATCGTAAAACTTTGGCCACTACAAATTGTTCCACTGTTAACAGCAATAATTGGAATAGAATTTACAGTTACCGTAACCACTGCAGGACTTGCACTTAAACACCCGGCTGTGCTGGTTCCACTTACAGAATAAGTTGTTGTATTAGCAGGACTAACAATGGCTGAACCACTGCTAAATACATATGCAGAAGCGCCACTTGGGTTGATGGTATAAGAATTCCCATTGCATATAGATCCACTTAAAGCGGTGATTATCGGCAATGCATTAACCGTTATGCTTGCCAATGCAGGGATTGCATTGATACATCCATTCGTACCTGTTCCTGTTACAGAATAATTGGTATTGATTGTTGGTGAAACCACCGCATTACCGCCGGTAAAAGTATAGGATGAAGCACCGGATGGAATCATTGTAAATGATTGTCCTATACAAATTGTTCCGCTATTAACTGTCACTGTTGGAGATGGCAATACAGAGACTGTTGAAACCGCGGCATTGCCGGATAGGCAACCTAAACTTGAGCCTGTAACCGTATAGGTTGTCGTAAAATTAGGATTCACAACAGCACTCCCACTTGAATACGTATAAGAGTTTGCACCACTTGGCACCATATTAAAACTTTGTCCTTGACAGATGGTTCCACTATTCACCGAGATCGTAGGATTAGGATTTACGGTGATTAAAACTATCGCAGGATTTGAATTCACACAACCTTGCGCATTGGTACCAAAAATTGTATAAAAAGCGTTCGAGCTTGGTGATACAACATTAGAACCTGAAGAGTAAGTGTAGCTTGCTGCTCCACTTGGTGTAATCGTAAATGATTTGCCTTGACAAATTGTGCCATTTGGTGCTGAAATCGAAGGCAAAGGGTTTACGGTGATGGTTGCGATTGCAGGAACTGCATTGGGACAACCATTAAAACCAAAACCGGTAATTGAATAGGATGTGGTTACGGTTGGCGAAACAATAGCACCTCCACCACTGTAAGTATAAGTTACAGCACCAGTTGGTGACAATGTGAAATTTTGACCTGAACAAATCGCTCCACCATTCACCGATACTGTTGGAGAGGGTAAAACCAATACCGACGAAACAGCAGGACTTTGTGCCAAACAACCAAAACTATTTGTTCCATAAACTGAGTAGCTTGTTGAAACACTAGGTGTTACAAAATTTGAACCACTTGAATAAGTGTATGTTGTTGCACCACTGGCATTTAAAATAAAACTTTGGCCTTGACAAACGGTACCATTATTAATGACTAATGTTGGCAGGGGATTCACCGCAACCGCTAAACTTGCTGATGCGGTACACTGATTACTGTTAGTACCTATCACCGAATAAACATTTGAAGCAGTGGGTGTAAACGGCACATTATTACTAACGCCATTCGACCATGTATAGGAAACTGCCCCGCTACCAAATAAGTTCAATGTGCCACCTTGGCAAACATTTAATGCCGATGCGTTGGCGGTTAAAACCGGAATTGGATTAACCGTCACATTAATCATGGCGATGCTGTTACAACCGCCATTGGTACCTGACACAGTATAACTTGTACTTGCAGTTGGCGTTACTACAACAATACTATTGGTTGAATTTCCGGCATTTGGCCCCCAAGTGTATGAACTTGCTCCGCTAACCGTTAAGGAGATAGGGCTTGACGCACAGGTAATGCTGGGTCCTTGAATACTCAAGGTTGGCGATCCAAAAATGGAAGCAATAATAGAACTAGTATTACTGCAGCCAAGCACACTCGTTGCTGTTAAAGAATAGGTGCCCGATACGCTCGATGTAATGGCTTGAAGTGTGGAGCCTGTTGACCAAAGAAAGCTCACTTGCGGCGTATATTCCCATAAATCGTTGGTATATGAGGCCGATCCAATTTCTCCGGTGCCCATATATGCTCTACCATTTAATACAAAAGAAACCGCACTAATTCTTACAGAACCACCAAAGCTGGTGGCTTTTTGCACCCATACATTGCTGCTCTGATTGTATTCCCAAACATCATTGTAATAAGTTCCTCCATTATATCCGCCAACAAAATATCCCCGGTTACCTATACTAAAACCGCAAGGGGATTGTCTTCCGCTACCACCAAAATTTGCCTTTTGACTCCATGAATTAAACGTTGGATCATATTCATATAAGTCATTTTGATATATACCATTATAACCCATACCAATATAACCCTTCGTGCCAATGGTAAATCCCGCTGCTACATATCGCGCACTGCCAGGGAAGTTAGATTTTTGTACCCAAGTGTTCGTGCTTGGCGTGTATTCCCAAAAATCGTTTAAATAGCCAGACCCACTGTATCCGAGACCAACATACAATTTGGTTCCAACACTTACAGCCGAAGCAATATATCTTACGCCACCTGAAAAATTTGCCTTCTGTGTCCAAGTATTGGTTAAAGGATCATATTCCCAAAAATCGCTTAATGCCGAACCATTATAACCTGTGCCAACATATCCCTTGTTACCAACTGAAACACCAATGGCACCAAACCTTGCTGAACCTGCAAAATTCGCCTTTTGTGTCCAAGCATTTGTGCTTGGATCATATTCCCAAAAATCATTTAAATAGGATCCATTGTGGCCTGTGCCAATATAGCCTTTCGTTCCAATACTGAAGCCAACTGCATACCTTCTGCTCGTAGTTATACTTGTTTTTTGGGTCCAATAATTACTTGTAGGGCCTGCTGTTAATGTAACGTCATTACAAGACACACTCGGATTTGAAACCGTGATACTCGCATTGGGTGCCGGATCAACTTGCAGCGCAAAAATTAATAGTGAAAAGCAATTGCCAACATTACCCATAACAGTATAATTGGTGGTTATTGACGGGTTAACCACAACACTGTTTGAACTGCCGCCTCCTGCATTCGCGCTCCATGTAAATGTATTGGCACCTGATGCTATAATGGTATTACTCACGCCGGGGCAAGTTAAACTTGTTCCGCTCACCGAGATGGTAGGATTGGGTGTAATAGAAACATTGATGGCAGCTGTACCGCTGCAACCTACAGCATTGACAATTAATACAGAATATGTGCCCGATACTGTTGTTGTAATCCCTTGCGAATTGCTCCCATTCGACCAAGAATAGAAGGTACCGGTTGTACCTGCTGTTAACGAAATGCTTGCACAAGCAAGTGTAGGCCCACTTGCTGTTATATTGGTGGTGAAAGAACATTGTGCATTTAATGCATTTGAATAAACACCAAGTAAGAGGATAATAAGAAATAATAGTTTTTTCATTGACTTAGCTTTAGGATTTTTAATGTGGTTTTTTGGTGACCTATTAAGGTTTCAATTACAATTCAAGAATTTAATTTGCGCTTTGTATTAAATGGCTTTCAAAAGCAAATTTTCCCATTGATGCGGATAGGTGAGAAAATAAACCTGAGAATATGCGGTGTTTTTTCATTTCGGGTTTTGTATAACAAACTTAATCAAAAAATTTGAACCCCACAATATACCAATGGCCTGAGGATTAGTTCAATCAATCTACCTTTTACTTTCTCAAAGCCCGGTATTTTTGTTTACCGGAAC
>CANGGP010000051.1 GCA_947453445.1 Sphingobacteriaceae bacterium | reverse complement strand
TATGATGGCATGTATAAGCTTTCTAAAACCGTGGTGGTATGCAATACATCAGAGGCGGTAGAAGTGGGTTTATATCCGAATCCATCAAATGGTTTGGTGAATTTTTATTCGAACAACGATGTTGCCATTGTTGGATTGGAAATATACAATGCCCATGGCGTGAAAATTTTCACTGCTGATTCATGGCTGGATTCAATTGATTTGTCGGCTTATCCAATTGGCATTTATTCGCTTAATTTTATTACAAGTAACGGCAGCATCATCACTAAAAAATTCTTCCTGAATAATTAATTATTTTTAAAATCTTTCATTTTTTTCGAATTGTGATCTTTCAATTAAATCCAATTTTTCTTCCTGAAAATAATCAGTCCGATTGAAGAAATGATGAAAGAAATACTCAACACTATCCAAAAGCCATAAGGATTGTTTTCTAAAGTATTTGGTGTGTTCATGCCATAAAAACTGGCAATCAAAGTTGGAATCATTAAAAGGATTGAAATGGAGGTGAGTAATTTCATGATTACATTTAGGTTATTCGAAATCACTGAGGCATAGGCATCCATCATGCCGCTTAAAATGTCGCTGTAAATATTTGTGGTTTCCAAGGCTTGACGAAGTTCAATTTCAACGTCTTCAATTAATTCAGTTTCAAGACTGTCCTTATGTTCCTTTAGGTTTTTAATTTTATGAATTAAGATGTCATTGCCCTTGAGAGAGGTTGTGAAATATACCATGCATTTTTCAATTTTCATCAGGGTTTGTAAATCCTCGTTGCGAATTGATTTCTCCAATTGTTTTTCGGCTAACTTAATTTTTTGATTGATTTGTTTTAAGTACTTCAAAAACCAAACACTTGAAGACAATAAGAGTTTTAAAACAAGATCGAAATTTTCTTTTTTATGAATGGATTTGCGATGGGAGTAATTGATAAAATCAGGGATCATTTCAACCTCATGAAAACTAATGGTAAGGAAGATGTCATTTTTAAAAATGATACCAATGGGAATAGTAGAGAATGGAATACTCTCGTCGCTGGTTCGAATTGGAACACGAATAATGATTAAATACCATCCATCTTCGATTTCTATGCGCGGGCGTTCATCCACGTCTTCAATATCATTGTAAAATGATTCCGGGATTCCCAAATTCTTTATCAAATAGTTTTTGTCAGCCTCACTTGGCGCAATTGTATTGACCCAACAATTTGGAATCCATTTTTCATTGGGAATTAAACCTGAATTACCGTTAATAAGATATGTGATCATCGTGAGCCTCCTGTACTTTATGATAGAGGAAATTAGATTCTTCTATTTATGATTTTGCCATCGTAAAACCAATGCATTGCAATTGGATGGGCATACAAAATTAGGATTTCGAATTGAATTCAACGATTAATTTACCGGGTATTCGTTTTAATTGTGACCAGCCGAACAAACATTCTAAAATAATGATTTGATAATAGGAGATTAGGTTTAATGTTGTAAATTAGTTATGGCAAGTATTCGCATTTTCGCTATAAAAAACAATACGCATAATGACCATTGACATATTAAATCAAGAGTTTGAAACACACATTGGGCAACTTAAATCGTATCTTTTACGCATCACGGCAAGTGCTGCTGATGCCGAAGACATAACGCAAGACACTTACATCAAAGCCAGTGAAAAACTGGAAACATTTAGGGGAGAGTCGTCGTTAAAAACTTGGTTTTTTACAATTGCTTCGAATTTGGCAAAAGATAATTTGCGGGCACAAAAACGTTGGGTTGAAAACGTTACAGATATCACCAAAGCTGCTGCCTTGGCGAACCAACAATTTTTTAAGGAAGCCATGCACATTCGCGCGAGTTCTATCAATGGTCAATATGAAGCGAAAGAACACATCGCTTTGTGCTTTACGTGTATTTCAAAATCATTGCCACTCGAACAACAACTATGCATTTTTTTAAAAGAAGTGTATGAATTTAAAGTTAGTGAGGTGGGCACAATTCTTAATGTAACAGAAGCAATGGTGAAATATTACCTACATGCAGGCAGATCAAAAATGATTGACGTTTTTGAAGGAAAGTGTGCTTTGATCAATAAAAAAGGTGTTTGTCATCAATGTTCTGAATTAAACGGCATTTTTAATCCAAAACAAAACACACAGGCCGAGTTAATGAAAATTGAAATGGTGAAAGAAGCAGAAAAAGGAAATAAGGAGCAATTATTCGAGTTAAGAATGCAGATTTTAAGGGAAATTGATCCATTTAAATCAAGTGCTTTTGAATTACAACTACATCATTTGGAGCACAATAGACAAGTAATGGAGAAATATTTGTAAAAATATGCTGATTCGACTATCGTTTTGTGGAGCTCATTCGTCAAAATGAGTATACACAAAACAATGAAACGTCTAATTACATTACTTACAACATTCACCATGATGACAACCACAAGCATTTCAGCTCAAAACGGTAGGGCCGCAACCGTAAGAACTACATTCCATCGCGAAACAAGCGTAAGTATTGAAATTAAGGCCGATGCTTCGATTATTTGGGCCTTATTAACCCATGCATCTGACTATCCAAAATGGAATTCAAGCATTATTTCTTTGGATGGAAATATTGCATTGGGTGAAAAAATTCAATTAAAATCGAAGCTCGATGCCAAGCGGACTTTCAAATTAAAAGTCAAAGAATTTGATCCTGAAAAAAAGTTGGTTTGGGGCGATGGACAGGGAAGGCGGGTTTTTATAATCACCAAAAATGAAAACGGTACAATTACATTTTTAATGACTGAAAAGATTGGGGGTTTAATGTTTCCCTTATACGCAAAAATGATTCCTTCATTTGATCAATCGTTTGAGCAATTTGCGCTCGACTTAAAAACTGCTGCTGAAGCAAAGATGACTGTAAAATAATCCAATCACATAAAATTAATTAAAATGAAAATTGTGAAAGTAAGCTACACTACTAAAATAGAATTTGTAGAACAAAATAAAATCAACATCAAAAATGTGATGCGCGAATTGCAACAATTAAATCATTCAGGAATCAATTACAATGCCTGTTTAGCATCCGACAATAAAACGTTTATTCATACAGCATTTTTTAAAACGGATGAAGACCAAAAGCTTTTGAATGAAATTCCTGCATTTAAAATTTTTCAAGAACAACTGAGGGCAAGCGGCCTTGAATCAGCACCTAAACAAGAGTTACTGAGTTTAGTTGATTCATCGGTTTCGATTTTTGATTTGTAATTCAGTTCTTCAAATTCCTAATAAAAGCAAGGTTTTTAAACCTTTTCTCAAATTTTAATGCGATAAAATTTGTGTACAATATTTTTTTACATTTTTCGTTTCATCATTGTTTGAAGGCTCAACATCAATCGCATCTTATATAAAAAAGTGCATTGATTTGTTAGCCTCAAGTTTTAGAATTAAACCCAATAACGATGAAAAATTGTAGACAAATCACTCAAATTATTTTTTTGTTTTTCCTTATTGTGGCTTGTAAAAAGGAAAACAAAAAGATTGAAACGCCCAATGAACCTAGCAATACAGTCACGCCACCGGCAGCACCAATTAATACCTGGCGGGCTTTATCTTCGGGCAATGGGCACAGTATTGGTATTAAAACCGATGGTACTTTGTGGGCATGGGGTGTAAATACTTATGGTCAATTGGGTGATGGCACAAACACAAATAGTAACAGGGCGGTGCAGATTGGATTAGACACCAATTGGAAACTTGTGTGTTGTGGTAATTTTTTCTCCATGGCCGTTAAATCAAACGGCACTTTGTGGGCATGGGGATTTAATTATTATGGTGAGTTAGGTGATGGTACGAAGGAGAATAAAAATTATCCGATACAAATAGGCACTGAAACTAATTGGAAAACCCTGGCATGTGGCCCTTTTCATGTTTTGGCGATAAAATCAAACGGAACATTGTGGGCTTGGGGATCGAACATTTTTGGTGCACCAGTAAAGAACAATCCCTTGCAAATAGGAATAGGGTCTAGTTGGACTGATGTAGTGGCAAGTAATTATTTTTCATTGGCCATCAATGAAGATAAAACATTATGGGGTATTTATGAAAATTCTTTTGTAAGCGGATACTTAATGAATAAGGTTGACAGCGATGCTACCTGGCACAAGCTTGCAGCCGGCGATAAACATGTATTGGCCATAAAGACCAACGGCACCTTATGGACTTGGGGTGATAACCATTATGGTCAACTTGGCGATGGTACTTTAAACAGCATAAACACTAGACTAACACAAGTTGGGTTTGACAGAAATTGGGCGATGGTGAGCGGCGGTTTGCGGCATTCTTTGGCATTAAAAACAGATGGAACACTTTGGGCTTTTGGATCGAATTACAATGGTCAATTGGGAGACCCAAGCTTGGGCACCATGAATACACCAACACCAATTGGTCAATCGACGGATTGGTTAATGATTGTAGCTGCAGGATTTAATGGATACGGCATCAAAAAAGATGGCAGAATTTGGGGTTGGGGCATGAACAGCAGTGGTGAATTGGGCGATTCGACTTATATTGATAAAGCGGTTCCTACTTTGGTGCATTGATGATTGTTGTGAAGGGGCAGGTATGAATGGAAAGCGAGGTTTATTAATTTGAAAAAAAATCCCCGGCAATATTCAAATTCTTCCGTCTGTCCTTGTTTTCCATTTTCTCGGACGTTAAACGAAGCGTTCATTTAATGGCTTTTTTACGGCCCTATTTAATGTGATTTTTATTTCTATAAAGAAAAATTGAATTAAGAATTTACATTGATGGATTAACACTAGCGTTTAAATTTCAATGAAAGCTACTTCTCGAACTTAATTAATTCAGAATTATAATCAATTGTAACTTTTAAATATTTTAAACCGGAGCCGCCAATTGCACCTTTTACAACCTTATCCATTGTGTTAATCATGCCATTTGACCAATTTTCATCGGGCCTTTTTGCAAATAATACAGGTCCAACTTCATTGCCTCCAATTTTTACAATCGGCACTTCAATCATATCATTATTCATGTCAGCCTTGGCATAATACTTCCATTCCGGATGCTGTTTTCTCCATTTATCAAATATTGATGCTGCAATAAATGAAGCGCCAATTGTGTTTGCATCCGTTTTCATTTCCCTTTTACCATTATCTGATAGCGTGATTGTTGCTCCGGTATCAAATAACACGTCTATTCTTTCTCCGTTTACTTCAATGAACATACTTGCATGACCAAAAATATTTTCTTGGTTGTTGTTCTTTTTAAACGCAATTGACTGAACATTTGGATTGCTTTTTTCTATATCAGAAAGTTTGGTGTTTAAAGTTATTGTTTGATTGATATAATCGAAGGTCCAAGCTTTGCCCATAAAAAAGTTTTGGCCTAAAAATACCTCCATGTCGGGTAAACTTTTAGTAATGAATTTCATTTCATCATCCATTGGTGGAACTAGCAGGAAAGGTTCGCTTATTCTGCTGAATGGGCGACGAATGATAAAACTTCTCAATGGAAAAGGTTGCGGAAACGTATCATTCATCATCAAATCCTTAAACAGGATAAATTTTATTGGCATTAAACCTTTTAGTATTCCTGTTTTTACCTTTGCTTGTAAATTTTTGGATTCAATTGTTGCGGGAAGTAACATTGAATTACCACCTCCGGTGTCTCCAAAACCCAAAATTGTATCTCCGCTTTCAAGTGGAATTTTAATATAAAACCGCTCTCCGTTAACAAACTTGGATGGGATTAAGGTAGGTTTGTTTGCGCCCCCTTTTGCAGTATAAAAATTCTGCATATCAAATACCTTGTTGTCAAGCTTTTTGATGATGATAAAATTTCCAATTAGTAGTATGAAAATAGAACCTAATACAAGAAAAAAGTACTTCAAAAATTTTTTCATATTTGCGCTTTTCAGTTAAATATACAATATATTTCCACAATCAATTGGTTTAAGAGAGATTACTGCATTCATCTTTTAAGTTTGGGAAAGTCTGCCTCGAACGATAAAAGAAATAATTAGAAGAATGAGAAAGAAGAAAAGCCTGAGTTTCGGGTGCTCGCTTTCGTTCTCCACTCTCACTCTCACTCTGTCCTCTGCCTCTAGTTCTGACGGTTAATAACTTCGACCTTTGGCATTCCTTTTCCGTTCCCTGTTGACACAGTGTAAATCATTTTCCTTCATTAATTCCTTTTACATTCTTTTCAGGTTCTTGCGTAAAAGCCCCCATTGACGGCCCCATCGCATAGGGGCGGTTGATCTGTTTATTTCTCTGGTATCAGAAGTCTCCGGAAATTTGTAGAAATAAAAAAATATTCAATGAAACTAAATTACACGCTCGCAAAATTGAAAGGGCCTATCGCGTCAATATAAGTTGATGTTAAACACAAAGGCCAACAAATTAAAATTTGCCCCGGTAAATTTATTTATAAGGCACATTGGTCAAAAAAAAATGAATGCACCCCGACCCACAAACATGCCACTGAATTAAACAATTATCTCCGTGAATGGAAGTATGAATTAGAACGGTTGGTAATTGAAACAGAAGCAATCGTAAAACTCTTATTAAGGCGCAAATCAAGGAAGCACATGACAAAACCTTCTATACAATAGTAATTGTTGCGTTCGAGAACTGAAGAAAACGTTTAGTTCGGAAGGTATCTTAAAATTTTTTAAAACAATTCCTGAACTTCACAGGTAAAAACCATTTTAAAGACATTATTGTTTGGCTTTAAATTGAATGTTTCGTTATAATTATTTTAATTTGCCATAATAATTACTAAATTTGATAGTCTCTGATTTTTGAAATTAATAAAATCATGAAGAAAATCTATTTTAGTATTATAAAGGGTTTTTTAGGGATTCTGCTTTTCTTTGGTATCCCTTTCAATTGCGAAGCCCAAACTGTAATTAGTTATAGTTATACGGGTAATGTTCAAACTTTTACTGTGCCCCCATGTATTACAACTATATCGGTTGATGTAAGTGGTTCCCAAGGGGCAACAGCTCCAACATATAGCAGCCCAGGCGGTTTAGGTGGCAGAATTACTGGCGTGTACCCAGTAACAAGCGGACAAGTTTTTTATATTTATGTTGGTGGTCAAAATTATAACGGAGGAGGCACAGGTTCAACTTATGGCGGAGTTGGTGGCGGAGCCTCAGATATTAGAACCGGGGGTACTGCATTAAGTAACAGGGTATTTGTTGGCGGTGGCGGTGGCGGTGGCGGAACCAATTGTTTTTTAACCAATGACGGTGGGGGTGCAGGAGGAGGAATTTTTGGAACTTCAGGCTATGAATGTGGTTCTCAAACTTTATACATTGGCACAGGGGGCAATCAAACAGTCGGTGGAATTAGTTTAGGTGGTTTAGGAACAAACGGCGCATTTGGTTTAGGTGGTAATGGCAGTTCTACATATGGCGGCGGCGGCGGCGGCGGCTATTACGGCGGTGGCGGTGCAAGCTATGGCGGTGGCGGCGGTGGCAGTAGCTACGCTAGTGCAAGCGCATCATTTGTTGTTTATTCTCAGGGTGAACACTATGGAAATGGCATCGTAACTATTAGTTATAATCAAAACATAAATGGCGTGACCATTTTACCAAGCTCAACTTTAATTTGTTCAGGAACGAGTGCAACATTAAATGCGAACTCTGCAATTTCATATACTTGGAATACAACATCTAATTCTACATCTATTGTTGTTTCTCCGACCACTTCCGCAGTTTATTCAGTTCAAGGAACTAATTCTGTAGGCTGTATAACAAGCGCCTCAATTGGTATTACTGTAAATCCTTCTGTTCCATCACTTACAGTGACAAATACAGGAAGTACAGGAATTTGTCCCGGCTCTTCAGCAACTTTAACTGCTTACGGGGCTAATTCATACGTTTGGACAGGTAACATTACAAACGGCGTGTCGTTTAGCCCATTAACAAGTTCCGGTTATACGGTTACAGGAATTAATACATGTGGTACAACTACAGCAGTAGCAAGTATTTCAATCAATCCCACACCTTCGATTACCATAGCTAATAGCTCCCCAACAATTTGCTCAGGAAATACCGCAACACTAACAGCAACAGGTGGCAATAATTATGTTTGGACAGGGCCATCAACAGTTACAAACGGGTTAGCATTTTTGCCAAATACATCAGGTAATTACACTGTTTATGCTTATGGCGCTAATGGTTGCAGTAACACCGCTATTACTTCAATTATGGTTGTTATCACACCGGGAAATTCGCCTACTGCGGCACCACCCTTACTGTGTGTTGGCGGTACTGCAAATATTTCTGCAACAGGAGCAACTAACTATACTTGGTTACCGGGTAATTTGTCAACTTCAGTGATTGCGGTTAATCCAACTGTAACAACTACTTATACGGTTATTAAGTCTAACGCAAATTGTTTTGATACAAAAACATTGGTTTTAAACGTCGTTAACTTACCGAGTTTAATCTTGCTAGCTTCAAACACAATAGTTTGTGCCAACAACACATTGCAATTAGCCGGTGGAGGAGCTATTTCTTACACGTGGTCACCCCCCGGTGTTACCGGCGCTAGCATTATTGCAACACCATCTATTGGGACAATATACACACTCACGGGATCTAATGGCACATGCGTCAATACTTCAACAGTAAGTATTATAACGAAGCCAAATCCAACAATAAATATTGTACCGGCTACTTCGGTAATGTGTGTAGGATTTTGTAATACTATTACTGCGTCTGGCGCAACTAGCTATACTTGGTCTGCCAATCCGGCCGGTATCAGTAGTTTATCCGGATCAGCTTCGGTCATCTGCCCAACAATCACTACTAATTACTCGATTAGTGGAACTAATTCATTAGGATGTGTTACAAGCGCAACTCAAATTGTTTTGGTTAATCCAAATCCTACATTCACAACGGCGGCAAATCCACCTGTGGTTTGCGTTGCCGGAATCTCAACAATATCTTCGCAACCACTTTTAGGTGTTACATATAGTTGGAGTACTGGTGCCTCCACGCGAACTACCCAAGTTAGTGCACTCACAACATCAAATTATAGTGTTACAACCACCTTTACTCAAACAGGTTGTTATACAACAAAAACTGTTTCGGTAGCGGTGTTTATTCCTACTATCATAATAACAGGGCCAACAGCGGTTTGCCCAGGCGGTACAGTTACTGTTAATGCTACCGGTGCATCTAACTATACATGGGTCGGAGGTGGTTACACTTCTACCGGATTCGCATCTTTTCCGGTTTCACCTACGGTTCCAACAATTTATGTTTGCACAGGTTCGGCAAACGCAGGAACCGTTGTTTGTGCACAAACAAAAACCTTTGGAATCGGTGTTTATTCAAATCCAACCATTACGGCGGCAGTTACAAGAACCCTCATTTGTATAGGTGAAAATGTAAATTTAATAGGTGGAGGTGCTGCTACTTATTTATGGAGTGATAACCAAATCGGAAGCACAGTGTCTATTGCTCCTACAGCTAACGCAATTACCTATTCTGTAACAGGAACCGATGCTAACGGTTGTGTGGGTACAGCAACTGTTTTAGTTCGAACTCAATCTTGTGTTGGCATTGATGAGTATACTTTAAATATTAAAACATTTGAGGTTTTCCCTAATCCAAGTAAAGGTGAGTTTATAGTTCAAGGTAATCAGGAGATGAATTTGAAAATAATTGATGAAATGGGTCGTATTGTTAAATTAATAACTTTAAAGGAATTAAACGGATTAAGAACAAATGTGAATGGGTTAAGTTCAGGTATTTATTTTATAGTGGGGGAGAAAAATAATGTACAAGTGAATCAGAAGATAATTATCAATAATTGAAAGCATAAAATCCTCGCGCCGCAAGATCATGAGCGCTGGCAATTTGCATTGGTAATTCTGCCGCAAATGAATTGAAATTCAACCACCGGGCTCAGTGATGCCAACCTAAAAAACTGCTTTTGATAAACTTAGATATTGTTTCACATACATATACCGGAATTTATATTTTCATTACATGCATTTAGTGAAAATATAAGAAATTATGATTTCAATTGGCTAAAGCGCGTTACTGCTTATAAATATTAATTCTATTTTTCTCCTTAATCAAAATTAAAAATCTGAAAAATCGAATTTTTTATTGCAGAGTTTTGCGCTTAATTCTGTGTGGGTAGGAAGGAGGGAGGTGAGCGATCGAGCTCAGATCAAAAGCCCCATTTGAGGCCCCATTGTAAAATCAAAAACCCCTGAAAGTTTTACTAATATGAGTTTTCTTGCTCTTTTTTGTGGCCTTAAATAATTGCGAGAATGAAAATGAGAAAGAAGAAAAGCCGGTGTTTTGTGTGCTCGCTTTTGCTCTCGCTATCACTCTCACTCTGGCATTGTGGTTTTATTAAATAGCGAGAATGAAAACGAGAAAGAAGAAAAGCCTGAGTTTCGGGTGCTCGCTTTCGCTCTCCACTCTCACCCTCACTCTGTCCTCTGCCTCCAGGATTCAGCTGCGCAAGTTCCTTTGGCAAACCGCTCCTGCGAAAACAAAATGCCTCCTTTCAGTCGGTTTTTATGTTGTATGTTCACTCAAAAATGCGAGCATTTTTTCATTTCCATACATCATAAAAAAACCCCTTCTAACGAAGGGGTTCATTTTGTTTTCGAATGTGGTGCCTCCAGGAATCGAACCAGGGACACAAGGATTTTCAGTCCTTTGCTCTACCGACTGAGCTAAGGCACCAACTTTGTTGCACTTCATTCGGTGTGAAGTGTTTTCTCATTTAGAGGCTGCAAAAATACGGTTTTTATCCATCTGACAAAATATTTCCAAAAAAATCTTAATTCATTACCAAGGCTTATATATTCCTCTACCTTTAGCCTATGAATTTGTTGGTCGATTTTGGCAATACACGCGTGAAAGCAGCCATTTTTAATGAAGGACGACTGATGGCCAAAAATGTTTTTGATCATGCTCAGGACTTGCTTACATGGCTAAACAAATACAATGGCATTCAAAAATGTTTGATTGGCTCGGTTACCAAAGGGCATGAAAGCATCCTTGCCGCCTTACAATCGCGTTTTTCAACACAGCTTTTTAGAGCCGATACACCCATTCCACTTAAAAATTTATATCACAGTGCTTTAACGCTTGGCTCCGATCGTTTGGCAGCTGCGCTGGGGGCTTACGCGCTTTGTCCGAATAAAAACGTATTAAGCATCGATGCCGGCACCTGCATAAAATACAATTTTGTAAACCAAAACAACGAATATCTGGGCGGTGCCATTTCACCGGGCATTCAAATGCGTTTAAAAGCAATGCACGAACAAACATCTGCATTGCCCTTGGTTGCAATGGATGAACAATACACAAAACTTATAGGCAGAAGCACCCAAGAATCATTGCTGAGCGGGGCCTTAACAGCAGCCGTTTGTGAATTAGAAGGCATGATCACGCATTACCTTCAGCACTACCCTGATTTAACAGTTTATATCACGGGCGGTGATGCCGCCTATTTGTGCAAACAAGTTAAAAATCGTTTCTTTGCCGAGCCCAATTTAATAATGATTGGTTTAAATTCCATTTTAGATTTTAATGACAAATAAAAAGTTTTTCTCCATCTTATTCTTCGTTTTGATTTTGTCGTTAAACCACAAGGCACAAAACAATCTTTTTAATCCCTATTCGCGTTATGGCTTGGGTGAAATGAATTCCTCAATATTGGCCCACAACTCCGGCATGGGCGGCGCTTGCATAGCTTTAAAGCCCGATTCAACAATGCCCATGTTTATCAATACGGGCAACCCTGCTGCTTATCCGCTCATAAAATTAACATCATTAGAAGTAGGTGGTACTTATTTGTATTCAAGGTTTAAAAGTAATGCCGGTATTTCACGTAATTGGGGGACCAATTTTTCTTACGCTACTTTGGGATTTCCTGTGCGTGAAAAAGGAGGCGCTGTGGTGGGATTAATGCCTTATTCAACAGTTGGGTATAATCTCGAAAGTAAATCTGATTTGGATAACGTTGGTACCATGACTTACAATTATTCGGGCTCAGGAAATTTAAACAAAGCCTTTATTGGTTACGGGGTTATGCCTTTTGATAAACGCCTTCAGAAATTCAGAACCAAACGTCAATACATTGCCGATTCGCTAAAAACCTTAAGTCGCAATGGTTTTAAGTGCCGTGAATTTGGCAGCAAATTATTGTCGGATTTTTCATTGGGATTAAATGTGAATTATGTTTTTGGTAATATTTCAAATGTGGCCAAAGTCATATATCCAAACTCCTTGTTATACAACAATACCTTACGCGAACGTTCACTGGTATTAGGTGATTTTACAGGTAATTTTGGTGCACAAACCGCCATTACCATTGATAGTGTGCGCGTGAACAGTCATCAACGCAGAGCCCTGCGCGAAAAAGTTCGCTTTACGATGGGTTTCTTCATGGCTTTGAACAGCACGCTAAAAGCCAATTACACAACATCAGCATACAATTATATTTTAAACGGATCAGGACAAGAAATTATTCGCGACACAGCTTACTACAAACAAAACAGCACAGGCAGTATTCGTTTACCGCTTGAACAGGGCTTTGGCATTGGCTTTAAGAAAGGTGAACGCATTAATTTGGTGGCTGATTTTGCTTTAACATATTGGAAAGGTTTTAGGTACTTAAATGAAATCAACAATTTTAAAAATTCGTACCGTGCGGCCATTGGTGTAAATTATGTGCCTGAAAAATATGCATCGGGCAGAGGTTCTTATGTGCGTCGAATGAATTACCGATTGGGCGCATCTTACCAAAGCGGATACATTAACCTCAACAACCAATTGATTTCAGATTATTATGTAAGCGGCGGTATTGGCATTCCGGTTGGCATTGGCCGTTTATCGTCGATGGTGAACATTAGCGCACAATACGGTAAAATGGGCACTTTAAAAGCAAACTTGTTACAACAAAATTACTGGCGCATTAATTTCGGATTCACTTTCTCGGATCGTTGGTTTCAAAAATTCCGTTACGATTAATTTTGAAAAAAATCAGCATATCAGTTTTATTGTTTGTTGTACTGGCTTTGTTTGCTTGTACAAACGATTTAAAAGATGTGATGGCCTTGCCCAAAAACTCTTACTCGCCTTCGCAAATTGGCGACAGTGTTACCATGTTGTACACCGATAGTGCACAATTAAAAATTATGGTGAAGGCCAACCGTATGTTGGTGTTTAATAAAAATGTAAGAGAACCACTCACCATTTTACCCAAAGGATTTTTTGTGACCTTTTTTGATGAGCATGAAAAAGTTTCAGCTACATTAAAAGGCAATTATGGGGTGCGTTATGATATCAGCAAACGCATGGAAGCCAAGTATGCTGTGGAAGTGGTGAATGTGAAGGGCGAGAAATTAGAAACCGAAAAATTGGTGTGGGATGAAATCAATAAAAAAATTTACACCGATGCTTTTGTGAAAATTACCACGGGTAAAGAAGTAATTACGGGCATGGGCATGGAAAGCAATCAAGATTTTTCAAAATATCAAATCAAACAAGTAACTGGTCAAATTCAATTAAACAATGAGCCCTGAATCGCAATTAAAAATATTTAAGTTTCTCGAAAAACTATGGTTGGTAGCCGCCGCTGTTGGCGTGGGTTTTACTGTTTATTTTTTAATCTCCAGCGACAACGACAGCGCCTTGTTCTTTTTTGGTTTTTTTATTTTATCGGCTCTGTTGTACATTTTAAGAAAACGACAAAGGGTAAAATTTCAAGCCAATATGCATAAACCCGAGCGACCTAAAAAATAATTGAGGGATTACTTTTCGCTCCCCCAAAAGCTTTTAAAATCTATTTTCACCATTCGTCCCAAAATCACGCAAAGCCCTTAATTTTCGTGTAAATTAGAGCCATGTTTTGGTTGTTGTTTAAAGAGAGCATTTTTTTTGCTTGGCATTCATTGGTGTCGAATAAACTGCGATCGTTTTTAAGTTTGTTGGGCATTACCATTGGCATCTTTGCCATTATTTTGGTGTTTACCATTGTTGATGCGCTTGAAAGTAATATCCGCGGCAGCATCCAATCGCTGGGTAACAATGTGGTGTATGTGCAAAAATGGCCTTGGTCCTTTGGTCCCGATTACCCATGGTGGAAATACATGAACCGACCAACACCGCAGTATTTTGAGTTGGAAGAATTACAAAAACGTTGTAAAACCACCGAGGCCATTGCTTATCGCATTGGGGCCAGAAAAACCATTAAGTTTCGTTCAAACAATGTCCAAAACGCCTTAGTGGCGGGCATTTCGCATGAATTTTATAAAATTAAAAATTTTGATTTGTCATCGGGTCGTTATTTTACCGAAAACGAAACCGATGCAGGCTACCATGAAGTGTTGATTGGGGCCAGCATTGCCGAAGCTTTGTTTCCAAACAGTGATCCTTTGGGTCAGCAGGTGCAAATAAGCGGACAAAAAGCCAATGTGATTGGAGTGATTAAAAAAGAGGGAGAAAGTTTGTTGGGCATGAGTTTCGATTACCAGGTCATTATGCCTTTTAATTTTGCACGTTACATCATTGATACAAAATCGGAGAATGTAGATCCAACCATTTATGTAAAGGCCAGGCCTCACATTAGCAATGCCGAAATGATGGATGAATTAACAGGTGCTTTGCGTTCGATAAGGCGGCAGAAACCCGGCGTGGAGGCGAATTTTGCATTGAATGAAACCAGTTTAATTTCGCAGGGCTTCGACACATTGTTCGATTTGGTGGGTATGGCCGGTTGGATCATTGGTGGCTTCTCGATTTTAGTAGGTGGTTTTGGCATTGCTAACATTATGTTTGTGTCGGTGAAAGAACGCACCAATTTAATTGGTATACAAAAAAGTTTAGGTGCAAGAAACATTTTTATTTTGTTGCAATTTTTAAGTGAGAGTGTGATGTTGAGTGCATTGGGCGGATTTTTTGGTTTGTTTTTAACTTGGCTCATCACCTTGTTAGGCAAGGATGCCATTGACATGGAGATAGGCTTAACAGGGGCCAATGTAATTTTGGGTTTCACCATTTCAATTTTAATTGGCATCATCAGTGGCTTTATTCCTGCTTACAGCGCTTCGCAATTGGATCCGGTAGAGGCCATTCGCACCAATTAATTTTTTTGTACATTGTAATAAAAAAACGATGAAAAAAATTATTCTTAGTTTAGGTTTAATCAGTTTAATGTCGTGTGGCGGTGGCGCCAATGAAAAAAAGGAATCAGTAAAGATTGTTTGTGACACCATTCAAACGGCCATGTATGATTCAACAGGCGCTGAAATCATGGCAGCCACAGTTAAATGTGATACCATTAAAGAAAACAAATAAGGATTTTATTTTCCTGTTATTATTTAAGCGGTGTGAATTGCTTTTGAATTTTTTTGCAGCTTATCGAAAGCCATTAACTTTGCATACAACAAATGTTGGCACGTCCTAAAATAATCACAGTTATTTGCATCATCGGCTATTTGTCGGTTTTGTTCACCTTTCCGCAAGTATTTTCACCCGGTATAAAAAAGTTGGGCACCATGGTTCCGGCGATATATGGAATTTTGGTGGCCATGCATTTTATTGCTTGTGTTGGCTTATGGTATTATAAGCAATGGGGCGTGCAGTTATATTTGATTGCTTTTTTCGCCAAAATTATTTTCTATTTATTGAGCGCTCAAACCGGACCTGTATTTTATGTGAATGCTGTGCTTGGAATTGTTTTTATGTTTGTGTTGTTAAAACATTATCGAAAGATGAATCCGAACTTGTGACATTCTTTCAAAATTAATTTCATTTTTTTATTTCTTGCAAATCGGTGTTTTAATCCTTTATAAAACATGCATTTAAGCACGTCTAACCATCCTGGGGCTTGTATAAATGTTGTGAATGTTAGTTTTTTCAGGTTTTTTTTAGGCTTTTGCAAGGCCGCCAAGAGAAAGAAAATACAAAAATTATTTGAGTGGCAACAAGATTTAAATCATGCATGGCTTTAATTCCTAATGTTTATGAGGGTTTAAGGACTATCCTACAGAAAAGACAAATCTTAAAATGCCTAAAATCACAAAAAAAAATTTGCTTGTATTTAAAAAAATTGTTTATCTTTAGTTTAGCGTATTGACTAAAATATTGCTATTCACTCAGTCAAACGACTACTTTAATCAACAGAACACATGATTGCCGAAATAGAAACACCTGAAATATTAGATACCCTCAAAAGCTTTTTTGGCTTCGATGGGTTTAAAGGAAATCAAGAAAAGATCATCAAGAATTTACTTTCGGGGAAGGATACTTTTGTAATTATGCCTACAGGAGGCGGTAAGAGTTTGTGTTACCAATTGCCTGCTATTTTAAGTGAAGGCACCGCCATAGTGGTTTCGCCTCTAATTGCTTTGATGAAAAACCAAGTGGATGCCATTCGCGGATTTAGCAACGAAACAGGCATTGCCCATTTTTTAAATTCATCATTAAACAAAAGTGATATTACCAAGGTAAAAAGTGATGTGATTAGCGGTAAAACTAAATTGCTTTATATTGCGCCCGAAACCTTAACAAAGGAAGATAACATTGCTTTTTTCAAGGAATTTAAAATTTCATTTTTTGCCATTGACGAAGCGCATTGTATTTCAGAATGGGGACATGATTTTAGGCCGGAGTACCGTCGTTTACGCCCTATTATTGACGCAGTGGGTGGTGTGCCTGTAATGGCACTAACGGCTACGGCTACACCGAAAGTGCAACAAGATATTCAAAAGAACTTGGGCATGATGACTGCCACATTGTATAAGTCGTCGTTTAACCGCGATAATTTGTATTACGATGTGCGGCCAAAACAAAACGTAAACAAGGAGATCATTAAATACGTTAAACAAAATGCCGGCAAAAGCGGCATTATTTATTGTTTAAGCCGTAAAAAGGTTGAAGAAATTGCCGAAGCTTTGCGTGTGAACGGTATTAAAGCCGCGCCTTACCACGCCGGTTTGGATGCCAAAGAAAGGGCTAAAACACAAGATCAGTTTTTAATGGAAGAATTGAATGTGATTGTGGCCACCATCGCTTTTGGGATGGGTATTGATAAGCCGGATGTACGTTTTGTGATTCACCACGATATTCCAAAATCTTTAGAGGGTTATTACCAAGAAACAGGTCGCGCCGGCCGCGATGGCGGTGAAGGCAAATGTGTTACTTTTTATAGTTATGATGATATTGTGAAGTTGGAAAAGTTTATGAAAGATAAACCGGTGGCCGAGCAGGAAATAGGCAAACAAATGTTGTCGGAAACGGCTGCTTTTGCCGAAACCAGCAGTTGTCGCCGTAAATTTTTATTGCATTATTTTGGGGAAGAATTCGAAGAACAAAAGTGTAACAGCATGTGCGACAATTGTCGCCACCCGCGTCAACGCTTCGAAGCAAAAGAAGATTTAAAATTGGCCTTAAAAGCGGTGCAAGAAACCAAAGAAAAGCATAAGATAAAAGACATGATCAATGTGGTGATGGGTCATATGACTTCAACCGCTAAATCATACAAACACAATTTGGTGAAGAGTTGGGGTGCCGGTGTTGAGCACGATAAAGAAGATAAGTTTTGGCAAGCGGTTTTCCGACAAGCCATTGTGAATGGGTTTTTGAGCAAAGACATTGAAAATTACGGATTGTTAAAACTCACCGATAAAGGCAAGAATTTTATTAAGAGTCCGCAAAGCATTAAGTTTACCCGCGACCATGATTATTTAAATGAGGAACGCGACAATGGGGATGATGATATTTCAGTTGGCAGCAAAGGCAGTGCCGGTGCAGCTGATGAGGTTTTGTTTTCGTTGTTGAAGGATTTGGTGAAAAAAACAGCCAAGGCAAAAGGTTTACCGCCATATGTGATTTTTCAGGAATTGTCGTTGCAAGAAATGGCCATTCAGTATCCAATTACAATGGATGAAATGATTAAGATTACTGGTGTGGGCGCCGGTAAGGCAGCCAAATACGGCAAACCATTTATTGATTTGATTAAATCCTATGTAGCCGAAAACGAAATTGAACGGCCGGTTGACATGGTGATTAAATCGGTGGTGAATAAATCTGGTTTAAAAGTTTACATTATTCAAAACATCGACCGTAAGATTAATTTGCGCGACATGGCCAAGAGTAAAAATTTAACCCTGGCCAAATTGTTAACCGAAATCGAAACCATCGTTGAATCGGGCACCAAGGTTAACATTTCATATTACATCGACGACATGATTGATGAAGAGAAGCAGGATGAAATTTTAGAATATTTTAAAGAGAGTGAAACCGATAGTGTTCAAGCGGCTCTAAAAGAATTGGGCGAAAACGAATACAGTGAAGAAGAAATTCGCGTGATGCGCATTAAATTTTTGTCTGACTTCGGAAATTAATTTTGCATTAAATGAAAAAGAATTCCCGCTAAGTTTTTTAGCGGGATTTTTTATGGTGATATAATTTTTATGGGCTTGCTGCGTTATTAATAAACTTGTTTTCAAAAGAACTTCATAGAAAAATTTATTTATTTGCTTTGGTGACTTCGCCTTTGGGCTTGTTGTTGGGGCGATTTCCCGGCAGTTTACCCATGGTGATTATGGGTGCCAATTGGTTGTTGGAAGGCGGCTTCACGCAGAAATGGAAACTGCTAAAAAACAATGTTTTATTTTATGTGCTCATCAGTTTGTTTTTGCTTTATGTGGTTGGTTTATTGTATTCATCGCATGTAGACAATGCCATTGAAGAAATACGCATTGCACTGCCCATGCTGGCTTTGCCTTTGATGGTATTGAGCAGCGCACCAATCGGTAAAGCCGAGATACGTTATACCTGCATGGCCTTGATTTTAGGATGTGTTTTAAATACCCTGTGGTGTTTGATTTATGGTTTTGTTTTACACCATATTGAAGAAGGTCGAAATTTATCACGCTTCATGAGTCATATACGCTTGGGTATGCTCATAGATTTGGCGTTTTTGGCTTGTGTATATTTGATGTTGACGAGCAAAGAAGTGCTTGGCAAATTGGTGTACGTATTGTGTATGTTTTATTTGTTGTTTGTATTGTATGCATTAAGCTTGATGTCGGGTTTAGTTATTTTGTTGATTGTGCTTTGCGGTATAAGCTTGTATTATTTGTTGAAGCAAAAGCTAGCTTATCAAATTTTGGCATCGACAGTTTTTGTGGTGCTAATTTTATTGGGTTTGCGCATGATTTTACAATTGAGTGCTTCGCAATTACAAGGCAACATTTCGGATTACAATGCCATGAAAAAGGAGAATGTAAAGGGCAGGCCATATATTTGTTTTGATTCATTGGGTGTGCTCGAAAACGGGCATTATGTATACCGTAATATACAATTGGAAGATTTACGGCGCACTTGGAATAAACGTGTGCCCACAGATACGTTTAGTTACAGCGGGCAACACAATTTGAAAAGGTATTATGTATTGCTCCGTTACCTGTCGAGTGCGGGCTTGAACAAAGACGAGGATGGGGTATTGGCCTTGTCGGCAACAGATATTCAAAACATACGCAATAACATTACCAACGTAGATTTTGTGTATTGGTCGTATTTGCACAAACGTTTGTATGAATTGGTGAATGAATATGCCGATTTTAAAAATGGCGGAGAAGTAAACGGGCATTCGTTTGCCTTGCGCCTGCGTTATTGGCAAGCAGCTAAAATGAGCATAGCCTCTCATTGGTTTTTTGGCGTGGGCAGTGGCGATGTACAAGCAAGTTTGGATGCCATTTATGAAAAGCACTTTCCTGAAATTTCAAAAAAATATTATTTAAAACCACACAATCAATTTTTAACGGTGATGATGACCTATGGCATTGTAGGATTGTTGGTGTTTTTGTGTATGTTGTTTTATCCCTTGTTTTATTTGCGCAAATATTTGTCGCCTTTGTACGCGGTGTTTTTTGTGATCTTAATGTTGTCGTTTATCACCGAAGATACACTGGGAACACAAGCCGGGATGGGCTATTACACCATCTTTAATACCTTATTCTGTGCAACGGCTTATTTTAAAAAGCAACAAATTCTTGGGGATTTACCGGAGAGCCGTTAAACCAAAGTTCGAAATGTAAATGTGGTCCGTTGGTTTTTTCACCTGTATTTCCAACCACAGCAATGGCTTCACCTGATTTAATGCGATCGCCTGTTTTGCGTAACAATACCGAACAATGTTTGTAAATGCTGATGAGGTTGTTGTTGTGTTGTACTTGGATGATATTGCCTTCTTGGGCTGTGAAGCCAGTAAAAACAACAGTTCCGTCGAGTGTTGATTTTATTGTTTCGTCGGCCTTGGTTACAACATCAACGCCGTAATGCTGTTCTTTAATACTAAAAGAAGCGCTCACCATGCCGTAAACAGGGGTAAAGAAAACCAATTCGCTTAATCCGCTGAGTTTTATCTTGGCGATGCTGGCCAAACTGTTGTTTTTATTTTTTTCATATTCCTCACGGAATTCAATGTCGGCAGCGCCAGGCTTGGCATTCATTAATGTGCGCTTACCGCTGGTATCGCGCTTTGGTTTAGGACCTTTGGTTTCGAGTTTTTCATTCAACACATTCATGAGGCTGTTCAGAAAAAGTTCTTTGGCAGCCAGTGTTTCTTCAAGCGAATCGGCTTGGATGCTCAGTTTTAAAATTTGTTTGCGCTCGGCAATGTTGCCATAACCCGGAATGTATTCGCGCAGCGGCGTAAAGGCAATAAGGCTAATGGTGAGACTAGTCATCACAATGGTGATTGACAAAATGCCAATGAGGATGCCGGCCGGCTTAAGGCGCAGTGAGAATTTCTCGCTAAAGGTATTATCACTCAATATGACAAGCCTGAAACGTTTGTTCAGAAAAATGGAAATTTGCTTCCACCGGCTAATTTTTGGCTTGTCCATGGTTGGTAAAGATGCAAAAAAAACATAATTTTTTCAGGAAACTTGCAAGACAATAAAAGTTTCCCTAGTTTTGTGCCGCAAAAATCAATGGAGCCGCAAGAAAAAATATTAAAAACTTCCTTAAATCAGTTTTTTAAGTACGGCATCAAGCATGTAACCATGGATGATATTGCCAAGGAATTGGGCATGTCGAAAAAAACCATTTACCAGTTTTATAAAGAAAAAGACGATTTGGTGAATCAGTTGTGTGAAATGGAAATGTTGGGTCAGGAACAAATGTTTAATAAAATAAATGAAGAGGCCCAAGATCCAATCCATGAAATCATGATGATTAGTCAAACCATGCGGGAAATGATGCAAAACATCAATCCGATTTTTTTCATGGATTTGCAAAAATTTTATCCTGAAGCCTTTAAACGTTTTCAAAAATTTAAAGAAAGTTGTGCTTTTCAAAACATTGTGGATAATATTAAAAAAGGAATCGCTTTGGGCATATACCGTAAGGATATTGATATTGAGTTTACCGCAAGGTATCGCCTGAGTCAGATTGATACTTTAATGTTTGGCAATCACTTTGTACATGAAAAAATAAGTTTTGTGCGTGCGCATGAACTTATGTTCGAAATGTTTGTTTATGGTATTTGCACTGTGAAGGGACACAAGTTGATTAATGCGTACAAAAAAATTAATGAAGACGAGTGATTAATTAAGAATTGAAAATTGAGAATTAAAAATTATAAATGTAACTGAGAACAAGAATATGGCACAATTAAAAAAATACACATTCATTATCGCAGCGCTTGTAATGGTGTATAATTTAAAAGCGCAGGATGCAAAATCAAACAGCTTTAGCTTGCAGCAGGCCATTGAGTATGCATTAAAAAACAGTCCGAATTATTTAAACTCTGAATTGGACTTAAAGAATGCCGATTTCAAAAGAAAAGAGATTACCGGCATGGGTTTACCGCAGGTGACAGGAAGTCTTGATTTGAAGGATTACCTGAATTTACCCACGTCTTTACTTCCGGGTCAAATTTTTGGTGCGGCACCGGGCACCTTTCTGCCTGTAAAATTCGGCACGAAGTACAATGCCACTGCGGGATTAAGTTTTTCGGAGAACATTAGCAGTGATTATTTTTTCGGATTAACGGCTCAACGCGAATTCATGAACTTGTCGAAAATTAATGTCTTGCGCAGTAAAACAGACCTGGTGGCGCAAGTAACAAAAGCGTATTACACAGTAATGATAAGCAGAGAAAGAATCAAAACGCTTGAGGCAAATATTACTAAACTTAAAAAAACGTATAGCGATACAAAGGTGTCAAACCAACAAGGTTTGGTGGAATTGATTGATGTTGAAAGGCTTGAGGTACAGTATAACAATCTGCTTACGGAATACGATAAAACCGCGAAATTAATTGAATTGTCGGAAGTGACGCTTAAATTTCAAATGGGCTATAAGATGCAAGATCCAATTGCAATCAGTGATAGCCTAAACATGGATAACAACCCGTTTCAGGAATTGAATTCATCGAAACCGGATGTGAGTCAGCGTCCGGATTACAAGATTTTAAAAGCGCAGCAGGCATTAAATGAACTCGACATTAAACGTCAAAAATTTGCCTTTTTGCCATCCCTTTCGGCATATGGGTCATTGCAGTATAATGCCCAGCGCAATGCCTTCACTATTTTCCAGGCGAGCGGCAGCGATGTTACCAAATCGTGGTACAACATTGCCTTAATAGGGGCCTCATTAAACTTTAACTTTTTTACAGGCTGGCAACGCATGAACCGTTTGGAACAAGCAAAAATCACTTCATTTAAAAATCTAAATACCATTAAAAATCTTGAAATGGCTGCTGAATTGGAAGCCCGTTCGGCTGCCACCATCTATAACAATGCCTATTTAACCCTCGAACGACAAAAGAAAAACATGGAATTGGCGCAACACGTGTATGATGTGTCAAGAAAAAAATACGAAAGCGGTGTGGGCAGTAATACGGAAGTGGTGAATGCACAAGCCTCTCTCACAGAAGCACAAACCAACTATTACAATTCGGTTTTCGACATGGTGGTAGCCAAAATCGATTATCAAAAAGCCACCGGAACTTTAGTTAAATAAAATATCATAGAAATAAATGACGACCAAATCAATAAAAATAAACATGAAAAATTCACTTGCAATACTTGTACTGACTGTTATTATTACAGCTTGTGGTGCGCCGAATCCAAAAGCGCAACTCGAAAAATTAAAGAAACAAAAATCAGATTTAGAAGCAAAAATTTCGGCACTCGAAGAGGAAATGGCTAAATCGGATACCACTTTGTTTAAAGAGAAAGCCATTGAAGTGGCTGCTACTGCCTTAAAGCCGCAAGTGTTTAAAACTTATATTGAAATTCAAGGTCGGGTGGATGCCGATGAGAGCGTAGCCTTATCAAGTGAAATGCCGGGAACCATCACCAAAATTAATGTAAAGGTGGGCGACAAAGTTGTAAAAGGACAAGTGTTGGCAGAAACCGATTCGCGTGCAACCCAACAACAATTGGCTGCTGCTCAAGTTAGTTTAGCATTGGTGACACAATTATACGAGAAGCAAAAAAACCTCTGGGATCAAAAAATTGGGACCGAACTGCAATACTTGCAAGCAAAGACCATTAAAGAAGGTACGGAGGCAAGCATTGCCGGTTTACAAGAAACCTTGCGCATGGCAAAAATTACCTCGCCAATCGACGGCACGGTAGATGGCGTGAACATCAAATTGGGTCAAGCCGTTGCGCCCGGTGCAACAGCCATAAGCATTGTGAATTTTTCGAAATTAAAAGTGAAGGCTGATGTGGCTGAAAGTTATGCTTCGCGCGTAAAAAACGGCAACGAAGTGTTGGTATTATTTCCTGACATGAAAGATTCAGTGAATGCTACTGTATATTATGCTTCGCGTGCCATTAATTTATTAACCCGCACATTTGGTGTTGAGGTATTATTAGACACAAAAAAAGAATACCATCCAAACATGGTGGCCAAACTTAAAATAAACGATTACCAATCGCCACAGCCGGTGTTGGTGGTGCCTGTAAAGTTTATCCAAAAAACAACCAACGAAAGTTATGTGATTGTGTCGGAAAATAACAAAGTGGTGAAAAAAATGGTCACCATTGGTCGCGAATACGATGGCATGGCTGAAATTAGCACAGGCTTAAACGAGGGTGATTTAATTATAACCGACGGTTATGATTTGGTGCATGAAGGTGACCTGATTATTTTAAAAAAATAAACAAGCATTAAGTACTTGTTTGTTGAGCTTCAATTAAAGCATTAACGCATTATACATAAAACCATGTTAGATAAAATAAAAGAATTTAAACCATCGAGTTGGGCCATTGATAATAAAGTGACAGTTTATTTGTTGACCATCTTTATTACCATTGCCGGTATCATGGCTTATAACTCTCTACCTAAAGAGAACTTTCCGGATAT
>CANGGP010000050.1 GCA_947453445.1 Sphingobacteriaceae bacterium | reverse complement strand
TTACTTAAGGTTAATATTACCGAATAAGTGCCGGGTGTGCTATACGTGATAACGGGGTTTAAACTACTCGAAATGGCCGGTGAGCCGCCTTGAAAACTCCACTGGTAGGCATTTGATGAACCGGTACTTTGATTATTGAACGAAATGGTGCTGCCTTGACAAACGGTTGTGGAATTGGCGCTAAATGAAGCTGTAGGCGCCGATTGCCAGGGAATGTTGATGTATCCTCTTCTGTTGGTGGTGCCATGATACGCAATTGTATAATCGGCAGTTGCACCTCTGGCCCAAATTACATCAAGTGAAGTTGCACTCAGTGATATAACAGCATCATTTACATCACCGGTATTTAAAGGTCTATACGCTACAACTGTTCTTTGTCCGGACGCAACATTGCTTGAAACAACTGTCCAATTTTGAGCGCCGTCTAAAACTGTACCGCTGGAAGTGTTTTTGTAGTCTTTCCAATCTGTGAGATAAATATTACCGGGGTTTCCGCAAGAATAAATAAAAGCATCTGCACCAGCCATTGGTACACCTAAGCCAAATGCTATCCAACGATCCGATGGGCCGGCAAAGGTTAATGTAAAACCGGATGGAGCCATTGTGGCACCAAAATAAATTCCGGATCCGCTTGCTACACCATTGTAATTGGTGAGCTCCTGATACGGAATGATTTTGGTTTGGGCATGAAACGAAAAGTGATTCATTAAAAACAAAACCACAATAATGTTGCGTAGATTTTTAATCATATAATTAATTTTAACTAATGTAGTAAATAAAGCAAACGCAATTTTTTTTTAACTTATGTATTGCTAATGCATTAGAGAAACAATAGTTAATTTATTTTTTCAGAGCCTTGATTTGTTTTTTAACCAAGTATAGATTTGAACATATTGAGCTGCTTTTGCGCAATAGCCTGAAAGGAAAGTTCTTTGTAAAAAAATTCAATTGCTTTTTGCGATTCATTTTCTAGATTCATTTCAATGGCCAAGTTCAAACACTCAGCAAATGAAGCTGCATCTCCAACTTTCCATAATGCGCCAAAGCTTGCCCCATTGGTCATGCTTCTAAAACTTGGAATATCAGTTACAACCGGTATACATCCGCAAGCCAAAGCTTCGCATAATGCGTAACCGCTGCCTTCTTCATGACTACCGAGTACAAAATAATCAGCCGCGCTGTAATAGTTATCTAATGATTCGTGCGCTAAATTTCCTACCAATACAACATGCTGAGAAAGTGCAGGCGAACGCTTTATTAGTTGTTTCACATCCTCCAACAATTCATTGGTGTTGAAGATCATGAATAAGCGCAGTTTATTATACTTCTCCAAAACAATTTCGAATCCTTTTAATAATGTTAGTGGGTCTTTGTTAGGGTTTAATCTGCCCACCCATAAACAAATTCTGTCGTTTGCATCCATCCGCAATTCATTCCTTGCTTTTTGTTTTTCGATTTTCACTTTGTGACTTGAGCCTTCTCCAATACAGTGTATTGTACTGTTTTTAGAAATCATTTTTCTTCTTTTAAATTCCTCAGCTTGTTCTTCGGCAACAAATACATAATTTTTCACCAAGCCCTTTATGAGGCGATGCAAAAATGCCTTTATGCCTTGTGGAAATCCGCCGCCGTGGTATTGAAGAACAATGCATGCCCGCGTTTGAATTTTCAATAAAATCAATTGAATTGGATGCGCAAAACCATGTAATAAAATAATATCGGGCTTGTGTGACTGAATGCGATGATGCAGTCGAAAGGGAAGCCATAGGGGAGACTTCTTTCCTTTCAAAAACCAGTAGTTAACGCCGTTAATGTTTGTTTGTTTTTCTTGATTAAGGTGTCGGATAACATACAAATTCACCGATTCAGCGATATACTGATGCTGTCCGGAGGAAGACGCATACAAATGCATAAGCCGACGGTAATCATCTATCTCTTCTGCGTGATGATAACCCAAATCAACAATAACAGACTTTCCTTTCATTGTATTACAATATGTTTTACATACAGCATCCTTGCAAAAATAAGCATAAAATTACCTGAGCGCCCTGAGGGCAATTTTGATTTTATGTATTTTAGTCCGAGTGAACAAGCACACGATGTTGATAAAACAGAATCAAATCAATCTCAGGGCACATGAAAAGCAACATCCTTCAGTATTACACTTCGATTAATGCCACTTACCATCACGCGCATGCTGAGGCATGAACTGAATTTTTATTGCTGCCGCTTGACGCAAAAAGTGATGAATCAATACTCAAATCCGGCAGAAAAGTGGTGCTGAATGAAACTGTTTGCTTGGCTGATATTTCGGTCGAAGAAATTCAAAGCATTCATGCTTCATGTAAAAAGGCTTTTGGTATTATTCAGGCCAATGCTGAATTTCCCCACCCGAATGCATCGGATACAGTTGATGCATGCAATTGGGTTTTCAGAAATAAGTGCAAATGAAATTGTACCACTAAATGGCAAAACACCAATCAAGCGCACAGAATTTCTTTCTAAATTGTATACCCAATTGGAAACATTAGAAAATTCAAGCCATCAATGATGAAAGAAGCCTCATTATTTAAAACCAAGTTAAGCACTATTTATGGCAATAAGCGATATATGGAAGGTGTTCTCTTCATGGGTTTGAAATAGAATCTTTATTTTAGATATCTTAGCTCAGGAAATAATATATGTCGAAGATTGTTCTGTTTAACCCGCGTGCCCAAAATCACAAAGCACGTATTCCAAATAGTATTTTGCAAATTGCAGCCAGTGTTGAAGGACTCTATGATTATGTTTTTGTGGACGGCAATTTGGAAACAGATCCATGGCATGTTATTCATTCGATCCTTCAAAAGGAAGCCATCTCATATTTTGCCTGCACGGTCATGCCGGGTCCGCAGTTGAAGCAGGCCATTCCTATTTCAAAAAAAATTCGGGAACTTTTTCCCACGATCAAAATTATTTGGGGTGGATATTTTCCTTCCAATCATCCTGAGATATGTTTGAACTCCGGCTACGTGGATTACATTGTGAATGGCATGGGTGATCGCTGCTTTCCGGCGCTCATTCATTGTTTGGAAAATAATTTACCGGTAAATGAGCTTACAAATCTCATTTATATGGATGCCGGGAAAATGATCATCTCAAAAAAAGATTCAATTTATGACTTGGATACTTTGCCGCAACTTCCCTTTGAAAAGCTAAATTCTTTTTATCCCTTGAACCGCTATTTGGGTAAAACATATTTAGGAAAAAAAACACTGGCTTATCATAGTAGTTTTGGTTGTCCTTTTACTTGTTCATTTTGTGCGGTGGTTCCCATTTACAATGCACGCTGGAAAGGTAAATCGGCTGAACTAATTTACAAAGACATCGTTTATATCAAAGAAAAATATGGCGCTACAGCCATCGAATTTCACGACAATAATTTTTTCGTCTCCGAAAAAAGGGTTGTTGAATTTGCAAACCTTATGAAGAAAGAAAACATGATTTGGTGGGGCGAAGCCCGCATCGATACCATGAATAAATATTCTGACGCATCGCTGAAACTCATTCGAGAAGCAGGCTGTAAGATGATATTTTTTGGCGCCGAAACCGGAAATGACGAAGCCTTAAAGAAAATGGACAAAGGGGGCACACAAACGGCGGCTCAGATTCTGAGTTTTGCAGCGCGACTCAAGCAATTTGACATTATTCCCGAATATTCATTTGTGCTTGGATTTCCGGCTGCAACTGAGGCGGAGGTGAATGCGCAGATTAATGCTGACATTGACTTTATAAGAAAGATAAAGAAAGTAAATCCAAAAACTGAAATTATCATTTATACATACAGTCCTGTACCCGCCGAAGGATCGGAGATGTTTGAAAAAGTGAAAGCGAGCGGCTTTCGATTTCCAAAAAAACTCGAAGATTGGATTAGCAGCGAATGGGAGAATTTTGATTTGCGCAAAAACCCATTAACGCCCTGGTTAAAACCTTACATGATCAATAAAATTAAAAATTTTGAAGCGGTGTTAAATGCTTACCATCCGAGCGTGTCGGATATTAAGTTGGGCCCTGCAAAAAAAGTAATTTTAAAAATAATCAGTGCCTGGCGCTATCACTTAAAATTTTATTTCTTTCCAAAAGAAGTGCGTTTGTTGCAGGTTTTATACAAATACCGACAACCTGAAAAAGAAGGATTTTGATGAAGACATTCACTTATTTATTTTATAATTACCTCTACAAGCCTGTATTGCAGCTTTACTTGCGAAGTGATTCAAAAGTACGTTTCGAGGGTTTTGAACTCAAGGTGCTGAGAGGCGTGTTTCATCCGAAATTATTTTTTAGCAGTACGTATCTCTATTCTTTTTTAAATAAACAAACACTTTCTGCTTTGCAATTTCTTGAAATAGGCGCCGGCTCGGGTATATTAAGTTTGTTGGCGCAAAGAAAAGGAGCCTTTGTTACTGCCGTTGACCTCGATCCAAAAGCAGTAGAAAACACAAGTTTAAATTTCAAAATTAATTTTGGGAACGATTACAAAGCAAGGATTATACAAAGTGATGTGTTTGAAAATTTGCCGGCGCAGACATACGATGTGATTGTGATTAATCCGCCGTATTATTTTAAGAAAGTTGAAACAAATGTTCAAATGGCTTGGTATTGCGGCGAAAATGGCGAGTACTTTAAAAAGTTATTTTCGGGATTAGCGAAGTTTATGCATGCAAACACAAAAGTTTTTATGATTCTTGAAGAAAAATGTGATCTTGAGAGAATACGATCGATTGCCGATGAATCCGGAATCGAATTACGTTTAATTGAAGAAAAATTAATTAAGTGGGAAAAAAATTATATTTATCAACTCGTATCTGTAGGAGAAATGTTGGGAAATGAAAAAATTAATTAAGCCCCTGTGTTAGACCTAAAGAATGCGCACCAAAACAATGATACATACCTTTAAACGTTATCAAACACTAATCACGCATCGCATTACTGCTTTGCCCATTGCCATCATTATGCCGCACAGTGCTTGTAATTGTAAATGTGTGATGTGTGATATTTGGAAAGGCAATAAAAATTCCAAACAATTGGAGGAGGCTGATATTCGGTCACTGCTTATTTCGCTCGAAAAACTTCAAACCAAACGTGTTTTAATGTCGGGCGGTGAAGCGCTGCTGAACAAAAATTTTTTCACTTTCTGCAAAATCATCAAAAGTTATGGCATAAAAATTACTTTGTTATCTACCGGTTTAACGCTGGCCCGCCATGCTGAAAACATCATTGCAAATGTTGATGAGGTGATTGTATCGCTCGACGGTGATGAATTGTTTCATGATCAAATTCGAAATATAAAAGGTGCCTATGCCGAATTACGAAATGGGGTTCGTGCAATAAAGGCGCTAAAACCAAATTATGAAATTAAAGCCCGAACAGTCATACACCGCTATAATTACAAAAATTGGCGAGAGATTATTCTTGCTGCCCGCGAAATTGGTCTTGATGGCATTAGTTTTTTACCCGCCGACGTGAGCAGCGAAGCTTTTAATCGACCGGAGACTTGGGAAAAGGAAAGACAAGAAAGTGTGTTAATTGCTCGCGAAAACTTGGCTGAGTTGCAAACAATAGTGGATGGACTAATACATGAATTTGCCGACTTATTTGAAAGCCGATACATTGCTGAATCACCCAACAAGATCAATAAGATTGTTCAATATTATTCGGCCCATCATGGATTGAATGCCTTTCCGCAAAAATTATGCAACGCTCCTTGGGTTTCGGCAGTGATAGAGGCCGATGGAACGCTTCGCCCATGTTTTTTTCTCGAAGCCCAGGGTAATATTAAGGAGGCATCGCTTGAAGTGCTTTTAAATAAAACGGAGCAAATTAACTTTAGAAAAAAGTTGAATACCAACACCCACCCTACTTGCATAAAATGTGTTTGTTCGCTGAATCTTTCCCCACGTAATCATCAATTTTAAATTTTTAAGACGCTAAGATGTCATTCGATAAAAATACAGAAGATGTGAGTGCTGCCTTTTCGAAACAGGCCCCGGTGTTTGACCAATTGTATCGTGAGAACAAATTGTCGGAGTATTTGCGCGGCATCTTTAGAAATGAAGTGCTTTCGCATCTTTCGGCGAACAGTTCAATCTTAGAATTAAATTGTGGCACAGGCATGGATGCCCTTTATTTTGTTGAAAAGGGTCACCATATCACCGCAACTGATATTGCCCCGGGCATGATTGGGCAGCTAAATGAGAAGATTATTCAGTTTCATTTGGAAGAAAAAATAAGCGCACAAATTTGTTCATTTCATGACATTGATCGTTTGGGCAATCGAAAATTTGACCATATCATTTCCAATTTTGGCGGACTGAATTGTACAGATCATTTGAAAGATGTGCTGGGTAAAATGTCGGCGCTTTTAAAACCGGGCGGAAAGGTAAGCTTAATGATTATGCCTAAAATTAGTCCTTGGGAATTGGTTCAAATTTTTAAAGGAGATTTTAAAACTGCTTTTAGGCGATTTAAGAAAAAAACACCTGCGCATATTGAAGGCCATTTTTTTTACTGCTATTACTACAATGCCGCTTATGTGAAACGCGCGCTTAAAAAAGATTTTAGTGTGCTGCGTTTACAGGGTGTGAGTGTGTTTGTGCCTCCTGAATTTTTCAGCAATTTTGTAGAGCGTTATCCACGTTTGTTTGCTGTGCTTAAAAGCTTGGAATCAGCCCTTGGCAATTACTTCCCATTTAACCGTTGTTGTGACCATTATTTGATCACCCTTCAGAAAAAAGAAGATGTGGACTAGTATCAGCATTTGCTGCCATTGAGGACTAAAATGCACTTAATTCATTTAACTGTTTAGATGAATTATTTGTTATTTAATCACATACTATTTAATAAATTGAGTATTTTGGAATAAAATATTGTCAAAGTGAAAAGTATTAAAACCCTAATATTTTCAATCTTAATACCATTGTTTCTTAGCAGTTGCACAATTTATTATACCACCTCACAAGTTGATGATTTATTTAAGAAAGCCGTAAATGATGCCAATGGCAATGCGAATGAATTGGCATTTGGCTTAAATGAACTGAAGCATAAATACCAAGCTTTGCATTGTGAAATTAAATCGGCCGCTATACAACAAATTGATTGGATGTTATCAGATATTGAAAACGACCTTGGTCAACTGAATAAAATTAGGGGTGAAATATCATATGAATACATTGATTTCCAAAATTACACGCAGGGTAAAAACAATATTGAATCAGGTACACCTGAATTCAAAAAAATGCGAAGGGCACACAAAAAAATTATTGCTAAAATGAAGGACATACAAAATCGAAAAGATGCCCTTTTAAAAAAGGTGGATGTTTGCTCAGATTATTTTTCAAAAAGTACCTTTGCACCGGCGCAAGTTGTTGAGGTAAAAGTTTACAAATACAAATTTGAAAAATCTCTAAAATTACTTGATAGCAGCCAAGTCCATTTCGAAAATGCCTTCATGGATTATACGTCAAAAATCAATCAATATTTAGCCATAAATGCAACATCTAAACCGCAGAACTGCGAGGATTTAAAAACCGACTTAGAGAAATTCAAAAGTTACATGCAAAGTATGAAAGAAGCTAGAATTGCCTTTCAAAACGATTACGATGAATTTAGTTCCAAAACAACGGGCATGGATACCATTCATTCATGCAGCACCAATTGGCCCATTGTGATGGAAGCGGATGCTTCATTGCAAAATATTCATAACAAAACCAATGCAATTCAAATTGAATGGCAAATCATCGCAAATCATATACAAATGTTGGTGAAGTATTAATTTGATTTAATTCAAAACGAATTGCTCAAAAAATTGTAAACCCACAAAGCATTCATCTTCTATCGGCAAATAATTCCAAAATTAAATTGAATAATTTGATTCATTAATTCAAAAACATTTAGGTGAATGGATCTATTGTAAAATAAGGTTTTGTTCAAACTAACTTGCCTTCAATTGGAGCAAAAATCGCGTATAAATTAGTGCCTATTAGATAAGGCCAGTCGCGTTGTAACAGTCCTTTCGAAAATTAAAGCTAAGCGTAATTTTTTTCTGTCGTATTAATTAAGGGTTTCAATGATGTGTTATTAAGGAATTTTAAATATACATTTGATAAATCGGTTTTATGAATATTGTACTTGTTGTTCAAATTGCAACACAGTCAAGTTGCGACGGCTACTTGTAATAAGCTAAGTTTATGAATCAAACAATTATTCAGTTTTCACAAAACGAGTAGTAAAAGTTGTTTGATTGTCGGCGGATCTTAAACTTAAAATGTAGACGCCTTTTGCCATACAGGCAACTGGTATACTCAGACAATTTTGATCTGTTTTAAGTTCGCCATTTAAGATGATTTGACCTTGCAAATTGCAAATGCAGTAAAAATAATTTTCATCGGTTAGAACTTCAGGATTAATTTTCAAATCCCCGGCAACCGGATTAGGATATAGATAGATGTTTTTTTGATACGCACTTGTTTGCTCTAAACCCATTGTGTTAAGATAATTACAGGAGTGCGCTCCGATTTGATAATTACCGAAAATTGAATCGCTGTAACATAAATTCTCTACAAAACGATCGCCATCGCTAACTGCTCTTCCGGGGAAGTGAAAAAGAAAAGAAGAACTACCCAGACGTTCAGTAATATTGAAATAGCCCCCATATGGTTGCATCAGGCCTGTTTGATTTACAAAAACGCTTAATTGTTTTAATTGATAGCCATTGATTGTGACGGTTTGAATGGAAAGTACATTAGTTGTGTAAGAAACGAGTGTTGGGTTAAAGCTAAAACCTCCAAGTATGTCGTTTTTCCAACTTGACCCAACTGTGGCTGCATAATTGTAAAGGATTTGCCAGTTATTTTGAGTGCGAGCATTTTTCATAAAAATGGTATCACCTTTTTGTTTGATGTAAGTAATTCCGGTTGAAGACATATTTGTCTGAAGGAAAAAACGGTTGTGCGTCAAAACCTTCACTGTGTCGCCTCCTAAAAGTTGTTTTCCGGTGTAAACCACATTTTCATATTCAAGGGTTTGGTTGGGCCAACTATGTGTAAATACATTCGTCCAAACTGTATGTGGCGGACAAAAAACAATTTGTGCTTTTTGAAAAAGAAATTGGAGGCAGAAGAAGATGATGAAGCAAATTTTTTTCATGCTTTATTTTGGCTTACTCTTATAAAGATAAGCCAATTATGAATTCAATTTTTAAAAAAACTGAATGAAAGCTATTATTGAATGTGAATTGAACCGATACTAATTTTAAAATGGTGGCTTTTTTCGGATTTTGTATCAATGAGTTGGATATAATTTAAATTTGAACCAAGCTCACTATCCTTATTATATTATAAATAACGCTGAAAGAAAGCCAAAAAGTACCGTAAATTTTCCTATCTTCGTTTGATTAGAAATCAATGAACTGATGAAATTGCGGGGCTATTTCGTATTTTTTTTATTATTACTCATTGGCATTGAATTTAATGCGCAGGTGATTTATAATGCCTACGCCAATGTTACTAATATTAGCGGTAATACCTTTACTGTGGCAAATGTGAGCGAAACAAACCACACCTTTGTTATCGGCGAAAGTGTTGTTATTATTCAAATGCAAGACAATGTGATTGGTACCAATACAACTAATATTTCAAGTTTTGGTGATATTGGTAATATTCAAAGCGCCGGACTTTATGAATTTCAAATTATCACAAATTTAACGCGTAGTTCCGGTACACTTACTACACTTACCTTTTCCGGAGGCATTGTTAATACCTATAATATTAACAGTAATTCAAGGGTTCAGGTAGTTACATTACGAAAGTTAAGTACAACTGCATTTACTACGACAAATAATATAACAGGGACCGCATGGAATGGCACCATCGGTGGTGTTATTGCCTTGCAAGTAGGAACTGATTTAACACTTAATCATAATATTTCTGCCGATGGTATTGGGTTTAGGGGAGGAGCCACCACTACTAATTTTAGTGCCGTCCCTTGCACTGCCCCTAGCAATACAGTTTATATAGCTAACGACAATCAGCAAGGATTTAAAGGCGAAGGTATTTATAGAAGTGCAAGTAATACCTTTAATAATTGCAGAGGTAAAATACTTACCGGAGGCGGTGGTGGTAATAATCACAATGCCGGCGGTGGTGGCGGTGGTAATTATGAGCAAGGGGGATTAGGTGGATTAGGATGGACCGGAAGTGCAAGCGGATGTACGGCTAACCCGGGCGGAGGATTGGGAGGTATTTCTTTAAAAACAGTTTTAGCAAACAGGGTATTTATGGGTGGCGGCGGAGGCGGGGGCCAACAAAACGATGGTGCAGGAAGTGCTGGCGGAGATGGTGGCGGAATTATTTTTTTAAAGGCCGATAAAATTATCACTTCAGGTAGTTGCAGTCCTGCAAGGCAAATAAGTGCAAACGGTGAAACACCTGCTAATAGTGGTCTCGACGGGGCGGGAGGAGGTGGCGCAGCAGGTACTATGTATCTTCAAGTAAATACCTATTCTGTAGTAAGTACTTGTTCCCTAAACATTAGTGTTAACGGAGGAAATGGCGCTGCAGTCAACTATTCAATGACACATGGGGCAGGCGGTGCAGGCTCCCAAGGCATATTAATATTTTCAGGGTCTACGCCAACAAGCAATATTTTAGCTACGGCTAATAACGGTACTCCGGGATGTAATAACAATTCTTCGCCCTGTACAAATAGTGCGGGTGTGGCTTCGGGTGCTGATGGAGGAGGCATACAACCGGGTAATTCAGGTGGATCTTGTTCGAGTACAAATTTATTAACGAACCCTAGTTTTGAGTTTTCAGTCGTTCCGAGCGTTGGAAATAACCTTACAGGCTTGTCTAGTTGGGGTGGCTGGACTATTCCTTCTGGTGCAGCATTTAATGTTGTAAAAACGGACGGGTCGGCATATCCCGGCGGTCCAAATAATGCGCAAAATGGCACACAATACATTGATATAACAAGTGCAGCAGGAGATCTTGATCAAAAATTCAGAGTTTCATGTACAACAACATTAAACTTCAACGGCTATTTTTCGAGCCGTGAAGCCAGCGGCAGTTATGCCAATTGGACCGGATCCATACAGATTGTAGGAAGCTCAGGTTCAGTTGCCGCATCAAATACCAAAAATTTTACAAATGCCAATGGTAATGATGAAATTTGGTTTCAAGTAACCGGCACCGCTGTAGTAGCCGCCGGTGATTACACGTTTAGAGCCCGATTGGGCGACTTTGGAAATTTCGATAATGCATTTTTATGCGGTACTAACTGCTTGTTATTACCAATTGAATTAATAGATTTTAATGCTTCGTATATTCAGTCGCTTAACCAAGTTAACCTTCAATGGCAAACAGCTTCGGAAAAAAATTCTGCCTATTTCACTATTAAAAGATCGACCGACGCCGTTAATTGGCAGGAAGTGAAAAAAGTTTCAGCGGCAGGTAACAGCAGTATTAAGAGAGAGTATTGGTGTACGGATAATATATTTTTGGAACAAATTATGTATTATAGATTGATAGAAACAGATTTGGATGGTAATGCTTCTGTATTTAAAACTGTAGCTGTTAATCCAAAAGTTAATTATGAAGATTTATTAATCTACCCAAATCCAACCAAAGGAGAAATTAATGTAAGAAGTAACCGTCTCATAAGGGTTTTGACTGTTCTCGATTGTTTTGGAAATGAAATAGAAAATAGATATCCTAACGATTTTGAAATAAAATTCGAATTAATTCATAAGGGCGTATATTTTATAAAGGCCATTTCAGATTATCAAGTAAGCGTGAAGAAAATTATAGTTGAATAAGTTTAATTTATTTACTGTAATTAGCTTGTTTTATAGGCCCTTTTTTTAAGCGAGGTGTTTTGAATAAATTATCTGAATCCAACATAAATGGAACTTTTTTTCGGTGTACAAAAATATGACTTTGATAATAAAATTCATTTGACTCCTCATCACATTTTTTTTGCATAAAAAATAATGATTCTAGGATTGTGTAATGATGTTGGGCAAATTCTATCCTTTTTTCTTCACTTCATTTGATTTAGATAACATTTCAGCAATTTTACCGCTACCCTTATGACCTATATAATTTTGCCATATTAATTCATATGCTGGAATATTTTCTGAAATGAAAGACGCAGAGTGTTGCTCTAGCCAATCACCATTATCTTTAATATTGTATGTCATTTATTTTTTATATTGGTCTTAGAATTAAAAATCATCAACATTTTTAAAAGTTTGTTCGAACATAGTGTTAAAAGGGATTTTAGGGTAATAAAAATGGGGTAATTTTTGGATTTATATTATCAATACTACCCATTCCTGAAAAAGCAAAAACCCGAGTAAATACTGAGGTTTCGTGCTTTTTTGATGTGATCCGGCTGAATTAACTATCGCTGATCCCAGGGGGCATGTCAAAGTTGCAAATGCTAAATGCGACGCGCTGTTGCGCTTCGTTTTTGTTTTCATGCGTCTGCTTACAAAAGCAAGCTTTTGACGTAGATTGATCTAAAAATTAAAAACGTGGATTAGCTTCGCTGATCCCAAGTGGGCAAGTTAAAGCGGAAAATGCAAAATGCGCCTCGCTAGCGCGAGTCGTTTTTGTTTTTACACCTCCGCTTACAAAAGCAAGGCTTTTGACGCTTCTGTGTAAAAACAAAAATGCCAGCCTAAAGGCTGGCATTTTTTGCATTTGCTGTGATCCCGCTGGGATTCGAACCCAGGACCCCTACATTAAAAGTGTAATGCTCTACCGGCTGAGCTACGGAATCATCTCACTTTTTCGCAGGAACCGTAACATTTACATGCTACATTTCGTGTGCGGGCCGACTTAAAAACTGTTCCTCTTAAATCGGGTTGCAAATATAGCAGTCTTATCTTCACCAGCAAAATATTTTTTGGAAATATTTTTTATGTAAATTTCTTGCCTGAACCCGCTTATAAAAAATGAAAGACCTCCTTCCCGAAATAAGATTATTAAAAGGATTTTCTTCCCTGCAATTCGGCGCCAATAAAGAAGCCGCACAATTAAGTTTTGGTGAACCCCAAGAAATTCAGGTGCTTAACGACGATATTTTAAGCAACAATACCCTTGTGTATCACTACTGGGACGAGGGTTTTTCGCTTTTTTTCGACATGAACAAAAATAACCGCTTTAGCAGCGTTGAAATCGACAACAAAGAAACCCTTTTATTCGACCTTAAAATATTTACACTTAAAGAGAAAGAAATTATTCAACTCATGCAACAAAACGGCTTTGCACTCAGCGATACCGAAGTGCACCAGTGGGGCGAAAAAAGGGTGAGTTTCGATGAAGCGGTACTCGATTGTTATTTCGAAAACAACAAATTGGTGTCGGTTAATTTTGGCTGCCACGAAGAAAAAACCGAATACAAGTACTTTCCCAATTAAAACAATACCATTAAAAAACCAAAGGGATGAACAATCAAAATGAATCAAAACCCGCTAGCGATGCCATGGAAGCCAAGGTAACGGGCATAGGCGGTATATTTTTTTATGCCGATAATACCCAAGAAGCCAAAGATTGGTACAGTAAAAATTTAGGACTTGAATTTAATGCATGGGGCGGCTGCGGCTTCGAGTCACGTGATTTGCAACAACCCGATCGCATTCACAACCTGCAATGGTGCACTTTTAAATCGGCCGATGCCTATTTTGCCCCTTCACAAAAACCATTTATGATTAATTACCGGGTGCAACACATCGAAGCTTTGGTTGAAAAGCTAAGAGCCAATGGCGTAAGCATACTCGACGATATTGCCACTTATGATTACGGCAAATTTGTGCACATTATGGATCACGAAGGCAATAAAATTGAACTTTGGGAACCGGCATGAAGCCTTTATTATATTAAGTAGTACTTCAATTATCAGCTGTTTCAATAATTTTATGATTCAAGTCGCGCGAGGGATTGTAATGGAGGCAAATGAAGGCTTTTGCTGAATGCCTGTTGGGTAAGGAGGTTCCGTCGCCCGGCGCGGAAACCCCGCAGCCTTACAGGCACAGCAAAAGCCGAGTTTGTCGCAATGGAAAGCCCGGTTACAAAACCAAATAGGCCGTGTGTTGTGTGATTTTTGGTTTTGTAAGGCGCCCAAAAAAGTCTGCTGCTCAAAAAAATTACGAAAAAAAAGCCCGCTGAAGCAGGCCCGTTTAAAATATGGCATGAAGGTTTTACCACTTGTAGGCTTTCACCACATCAACAAAGAGTTTTACTTTGCCTTTATCGAGATCAGGATAGAGGCCGTGACCTAAGTTACAGATGTATTTATTTTTACCAAAACTGCGCAACATGTGTTCGGTTTCGTGGATGATTGTTTTTTCATCGGCATAAAGCAAACAGGGGTCGGCATTACCTTGTAAGGTTTTGTTACCAGCTTGCGCGCGGGCTTTGATGGGGTCGATGGTCCAATCGAGACCAATGCTTTGGCAAGAAGTAGCGGCGATCTTGGCAATGGCGTAATGGGCATCTTTGGCAAACACGGTGGTTGGTACCAAAGGACTTAAGGCATCGGTGATTTGTGAAATGTATTTTAAGGAAAATTCGTAATACATTTTTTCACTTAACACCCCGGCCCAAGAATCGAATATTTGAATTAAATCGGCACCTGCTGCTACCTGGCCTTTTAAATATTGAATGCTGCTATCGGTTATTTTTTGCAGGAGGGCATGGGCCAAAAGGGGTTGGGTGTATAAAAACTGTTTTGCTTTGCTAAAGGTTTTGCTGCCACCGCCTTCAACCATGTAGGCCATAATGGTGAATGGTGCACCGCAAAATCCAATGAGTGGCACGCGGTTGTTTAAGGCTTTTTTGGTAAGTTTGAGCGCTTGCATCACATAATCTAAATCGCCGGCATCGGCAATTTTAAGGGCATCAATATCTTGTTTGTTTTGTATGGTTTTAGGAAAATGCGGACCGCGGGCTTCAACCATTTCGTAAGGTAAACCCATGGCTTCGGGAATTACCAAAATATCGGAAAAAATAATGGCGGCATCGACACCCAATATATCAACAGGCTGAACGCTTACTTCGCAGGCCAACTCGGGATTTTTGACAAATTCAACAAAATTTTTGGCTTTGGCTCTGGTGGCGCGGTATTCGGGTAATACGCGGCCGGCTTGGCGCATGAGCCATACCGGGGCTCTTTCAACATCTTGGCCTTTGGCCGCTTTTAATAACAGGTCGTTTTGTAACATGGCGCAAATGTACGGCATTTTTAAAAATCTCTAATTAACACTGTTCTTCTCATTTATTTGTTAGACTCTGAAAAGCGGCTTAAATTGCGAGGTGATTATGAAAAAATTTATTTTATTATTCTGTTTAAGTTTTGCTTTTATTGCCCCTGCGCAAGAACATTACTGTGCCAAGGCCAAACAAGTTAGCATGGCCCGGGCCATCGGCATTCAAAACAATGCCTCCGCCAACAGTTTACAATTGGTACACGAGGCGAAGTATGATGTAAAATTTGTGCATTTGAATTTAAATTTGGAACGCATCAATAAAAATGTGAGTGGTTATGTAAAAACGGTGGCTACGGTAACGGCCAGCAGTTTAGATACTTTTCAAACGCTTTTGCATCAAAACCACAGTGTTGATTCGATTCGTTTTAACGGGGCTTTGTTGGGGTTTATTCGTCAGGACAGCATGGTGAAGGTAAAAGTGCCAACACCACTTACTAACGGCTCGAGCTTTACCGTAATTGTGTATTACCATGGTATTCCACCGGTGGGCGGTTCGGCCATTGGCAGTGGTTTTAGCAATGGCACTTCGGGTTCGTGGGGCAATCAGGCCACCTGGAGTTTGAGTGAAAGTTTGGTGGCCTATCACTGGTGGCCTTGTAAACAAATACTCACCGATAAAATTGATTCGAGTTGGGTGTTTGTAACCACTGATTCAACCAATAAAGTGGGATCAAACGGTTTATTAAAAAATGTGGTGACGGTGGGTAATAAAAAGCGATACGAGTGGAAGTCAAAAAAACCCATTGCGTATTATTTAATATCGGTGGCCATTGCCAAGTACAAGGAATATAATTTGTATGCTAAGCCTATGTATTTGCCCAACGATTCAATTTTAATTCAAAATTACATTTATGATGGCGCCATTAATAATCCTGCATGGATTAACTCGCAAAAAGTAAGCTTGAATAAAATGCCGCAGGTGCTGGAATTTGAAAGTAAAATGTACGGCATGTATCCATTTTACAAAGAAAAATACGGGCATTGTATGGCGCCTTTTGGTGGGGGAATGGAACATCAAACCATGACGAGTTTAGGTTTTTTTGATTATTATGTGGATGCGCATGAATTGGGGCATCAGTGGTGGGGCGATAATGTTACCTGTAAATCATGGGGTGATATTTGGATCAATGAAGGATTTGCTTCATACACTGAACATTTGGTGGCGCAGTATTTAGATCCGGCGAATTTTGCCACCAATTTAAATGCTGCGCATAATTCGGTGATGCAAAATCCGGGTGGCAGCATTTATTTTACCGGCAGCGATACTTTGAATTCGAACCGCATTTTCGATAGCCGATTAACATATGATAAAGGTGGCGCCATTATTCACACTTTGCGTTTTGTAACCAATAACGATTCGGTTTGGTTCAACTGTTTGCGCGGATTTCAGAACACTTATAAAAACAGCACGGCATCGGCCCGAGATTTTAAAAATTACCATTCTGCTTTTTTAGGTTTAAACAATGATCAGTTTTTTAACCAATGGTATTATGGAGAGGGGTATCCAACTTTTAATGTAAAATACAATTACACCAATCAGAACTGCATAATTAAAAGTTCACAAACAGTAAGTATGCCGGGTGTAACGCCTTTGTTTATTACGCCGTTAGAATATAAACTATCGCGTGCCAATGGCAAAGCCGATACCGTTATTCGCGTGATGCACAATGTGGCTGTAGAAACATACACCATACCTTTAAAAGATTCGGTAACGGCCATTGTGTGTGACCCGAACAATTGGATCATCAATAAAACCATTGGTCCGGCTCGTGATGCCACTTTGGGGGTTACAGCCACTACAGTAAGCACAGTGGGAATTGAAGTGCAAAGCAGCGATGAGTTGCCTGTAAGTATAGGACCAAATCCTTGCAAGGATCAATTATATATTTATGCTTCGCAAGCTGCTGTGAAAGGCAAGGTGTATGTTTACGATTTACAAGGTAAATTAATGCTTCAAAAAGTATTGGAGGCCAAAAGTATTATCAGTATTGGTGATTTAAAACCTTCGGTGTATGTTATAGAAATATACGATGCCCAAGGCATTAAATTGCAAACACAACAAATTGTAAAAGAATAATTTTACAAAAAAGTTACCGGGGCTACATAGCTCGTTAATTCAAATTTTCCTGAAGCCTTGATGGCGTTAAAGCCACCATTAACATTGATGAGGTGTTTAAATCCTTTCGATTTTAGAATGGAAATAAAACTCATTGATCGGTAACCGGCTGCGCAATGGATATAGTAGTTTCGGTTTTTATCCAAGGCCTGTGTGTTTTTGTAAATATAATCCAAAGGCACATTCAGAGCGCCGTGCAAATGTTCGCTATCGAATTCACTTTGTTTGCGCACATCCAACACCGATGTTATATCGTCGGATTGCAACTTGGCATTAAAGGTGTCTACGTCGATACAATCGATGTGATCGAGTGCATGTCCGGCTTTTACCCAAGCTTCGATGCCGTTTTCGAGGCACCCAAGGGCGTGGTCGTAACCCACACGTGCCAAGCGTGTAACAACTTCTTCTTCTTTGTCTTTATCGCAAATGAGTAAAATGGGCTGTGTTACTTTAGGAACCAGAGTGCCTACCCACACCGCAAAATTTCCATTGAGGCCAATGTTAAATGAGTTGGGGATAAAACCTTTGTGGAATTCATCGGCGCTGCGTGTGTCAATAATTACCGGTTGGTGAATGTTGATGAGGTGTAAAAAATCTTCAACGCTAAGGGCTTTGGTGCCTTTTTCGATGATGTCGTCAATGTGGTCGTAGCCTTGTATATTCAACAAAACATTTTGCGGGAAGTAACCCGGAGGGGGCATTAAACCACTGAGCACTTCTTTGATAAAATCTTGTTTACTTAATTCGGGATTGAGGGCATAATTTGTTTTTTTCTGATGGCCTAAATCGTCGGTTGTTTCCTTGCTCATTTTCTTGCCGCATGCGCTGCCGGCACCATGACCGGGATACACCACGATGTCGTCGGGTAAAGGCATAATTTTATTGCGCAATGAATCGTATAAATGGCCGGCTAATTTTTCTTCGGTGAGGTCGGCGATAACATGTTGTGCAAAATCGGGGCGACCAACGTCGCCAATAAATAAAGTATCGCCGGTAAAGATGGCCACTTCTTTATCGTGTTCATCGAGCATGAGAAAGCAAGAGCTTTCCATGGTGTGACCGGGCGTGTGGATGAGTTTAATTTTTATTTTTCCGAGCGTAAAAATTTCACCGTCTTTGCCAATGTAACTTTTAAATCCTGTTTGCATAGCTGTTGGTCCGTACACAATACTGGCGCCACTTTCCTTGGCCAAGTGCACGTGACCGCTTACAAAATCGGCATGAAAATGCGTTTCGAAAACATATTTAATTTTTGAATGCCGTGTTTTTGCTTTGTGCAAATAGGCGGTAAAATCTCTAAGTGGATCGATGATGGCGGCTTCTCCTTCGCTTTCGATATAATAAGCGGCTTCAGCCAAACAGCCGGTGTACATTTGTTCGATATACATAATACAAGTTTTGTACTACAAATTTGGCGCAGCTGGGGCTTAAAAAACATGAGGTAAGTCAGCAAATGGCCCTTGATTGTACTGATATAAATTGGCTTTGGCTTGAATTGAATCAAATGACCAAGCAATCGCCAAAATTGTTAATTTTGCGGGCTATTCAATATATGCCCACGTAGTTCAATGGATAGAACGAGCGTTTCCTAAACGCTAAATCCAGGTTCGATTCCTGGCGAGGGTACGGCAAAAGCCCGGTGGGCTTTTGAGCGAGATGGTGCGCAGCAAAAGAAAAACTCTTCCGTTTATTCAGGAGAGTTTTTTTCTTTTATGAAAAGAGTAAATCGATTTCGTGGCAGCTTCAGCAAAGATGCAGCGAGAGCGTCCCGAAAGCTTTCGGGATCGAAGCTCTGATTTTTCTTCCCCCGAATGCTTTCGGGGTCATTCTGTTTCTCATTAAATTGCAGAATGTTTGAATTCCAGAATCTTGAAGTTTATAAAAAAGCAAAGTCATTTCATTTAGAATGTAAAAGCTTGATATTTAAAACAGGTTGATTGGTTATTGCCGGCAATAATGAATTAAAATGAAATCAATCATCATTAAACTTTAGTTTATTTATCAAATCCTTGACATAGTAGCTCTCCATTTATTTCTTTATATAACTTTCTAAGTTGTGTTAAATTTTTTAATTCAATTTGTTTGCCTTGAAAAAAACAACAAAATGTATCGTTTTTTAAAATGATATCCATTTTCTTCTTAGAAATAATTATATTTTTATTATTACTATTCTTATTATTCTCGAAAAAACCATATTCGAGTAGCAATTCTTTATAAATTAATTTCAAAAGGATTTCTATATTAATTGATAATTAGGTTTGAAGTAATCGTCTATTGTACTCACTTGTAAAAAATTAAGTCAAATTAATTTAAAATGCAATCATATTTGACTGATTTCATTTACAATCCGCTGATAGATTGATTTAGTAATAATTGTTTCACCTGAATGAAATTTTTGTTCGATTAAATCTTTGGGAAAATTAATTAGTGGTTGAGAAGTGCCGAATGAACCAGCAAAAATATTTTCCAACAAATTATTATTTGAGATTTTACTTTTTGTTTTAAGGTTATAATAGTCAATAGTTTCTTTTAATGGTGTTTGTGAAGATTCTTGAATCAAGCCATTTTCAATTAGTTTATCAATTTTAAATAGATACCCATAGGGCGGTGTATAGATTTTTTTTTGTTCATCAAACGCTATAAAAACATCATCCTTTTTACGATCGAATGAAAATATTTGATAGTGTTCAATGAGGTTTATTTCTTGATAAATAGAATTTAGTTTATTATAAATAATATGACAACCTTCAAATGTTATCATGTTGTCTAAAAATAGTTTAATAGAGTTTTGATTTGGCAATATTAAAGGGTTTCGGATACCTTTACCGTATTTAGAAATAAAATTTCTCATTTATATGCCCGTTTGAAGTTTGGAAATGTGAAAAGTCAGAAAATCTAAATTAAATTGATTTTTTGAATTTCTGCAATCGAAAAATTTTTTTGATTGGGCGAACTCTGGTGACAGTGTTATTTTGTTTCGAATAAACCCCATTAGTTCGTAAAAAAAATTTTGGTAATGATTTTTTTTTCGCTAAGAAAAGGGCCCAAATTTTTTCCATCACGAATTACATTTTCGCATACTAAATAAAAACCCTTTTCGATACGAAAAATGTTTAAGATATCTGATGGGTTTAAACAAAAAATTTCCGAGCTTAAAACCATAAATGATCCCGACTCTAAAAATAATAATTCAATTTCTATTTCATTCAGCATTAATTTAACTAATTGATTTTTGGGAAGTTCTTGCGGAATGACATTAGTTAAATCAAAGGGGTCATTTTGTGTTAATTTATCACCTTCAAGAGCAGCGTACCAATCTTTGTAGTTAATGTAATTAGCAATTATGTCTAATGTGTGCAATCTGGGGCATACTTTTGATTCAACGATACCAAAGGCGCGCATAAGTGTAGAATTACTAATTCGAGAATTTGTTTTTGAGTATATATTATGAGCAAGCGATACGCAATCCTTTGGATACTTTATAGAGGCTCCGTAGTAAAATTCTATTTTTTTTCGAAGAAAGTAGGATATCATTACAAATGCAAAAGTAAGCTGCTGTATGCTGTTTTAACAAATTTTTTTTTATTTGAAAAAAATGAAAAAAATGAAAAAAATGAAAAAAATGAAATGATAAATATCATGGAATTACTATTTCCTTCGTTGAAAAAAGCATGAAAAAACTACTGTTTCTGGTCTTCGCTATTCTAACTAATCTTTTAAAAAGTCAAACACCGCCATGTGGTGTATTTCTTAGTTCAAGCACTTCTGGAAGTGTTTGTATCGGGGGAACAACAGCTATTAATGCAAACGCAGGAGGTGCATATTTAGGTAATGGAAGTAGTGGCCCTTTAACAGTTACAACAACAGTGTACACAGATGGAACTTTATCTGCTGTTGCTGGATCAATTGGTGTTGCCGGTAGTAATTCTATTTCAGTAAATAGTGCAACTGGTCTACAGGTTGGAGATCAAGTGCTCGTTATTACAATGCAAGACGCCACCACCATTAATAATGGAGTTGGCACTTATGAGTTTAAAGTTATTTCATCTATTTCATCGAATACTATTATTTTCACGCAAACCTTAACTAATTCATATATTGCTTCAACTACGTCGAAGCATCAAGTTATTGAAGTTCCAAATTTTTCTAATATCACCATAAATAACGGTGGAACCCTTACCTGTTCGGCATGGAATGGTACTGTTGGTGGTGTTCTTTGTTTTAGGTCGAATGGCACTGTTACAATTAATACTGGCGGTTCGATCAATGCCGATGGAAAAGGATACCGAGGCGTTGCCCAAAAATCACCTTTATGGAGGAATGCGAACGGCGGTCAAGGTGAAGGCATTTACGGTACTGGAATAGCAAGTGGTGTTAATGGTGCAGGGCCTTGTAACAATAATTCAGCTTGGAACAATCCGAATGGGAATGGCGGCGGTGGCGGTACAGGTTGTGGAGACTCGGGCGGCGGTGGCGGCGGTGGCGGCGCACTTGCAGGTGCAATTGGAGTTAATTGGGGGCATACCCCCGGCTCTGGCGGTAATGCTGTGGGTAATTCAAGTTTGACTCTTTTGATAATGGGAGGGGCTGGAGGAGAAGGTGGTGCAGATGAAGATGGAGCCTATCCCGGAGCAGGCGGCAATGGTGGTGGTATTGTTTACTTTACAGCATCTGCACTGATTGCAAATGGCGCGATTTCTGCTAAAGGTAATGATGGAAACGGTGCAAGCAATGGTTCTCCAGGAAGTGGTTGTGGCACAACTGCTGGCGGAGGAGGTGCTGGGGGGGCAATTTACTTAGCTATGAATACTTTTTCAGGTTCTGGCGCAAATATTAATGTTAATGGTGGTGTTGGTGGTATGAGTACGGGCGGGTGCAACGGGACACAAAAGACAGGAGGAGATGGAAGTAATGGCCGAATCAGATTTGACTATACTGGCACAATACCTGTAACTACACCAACAGCATACCAAGGAAATGGATTTATAACCTCAGGTGTTAATTATACCTGGAGTACGGGCTCAAATTCTTCTAATATTTCTGTTAATCCATCTGTTACAACAGTATACGTTGTAACCGTATCAGCTATGCCAAGCTGCTCAGCCTCAACAGGTTCAATTAGTGTGATGGTTGTAAACTTACCTACTGTATCGGTAAATTCAGGAAGTTTGTGCACAGGTCAAACGTTTACACTAAATGGTAATGGTGCACAATCTTATACGTGGTCTGGAGGAAACATAATAAATAACCCACCTACAGGTGGAGTGATAACTTATTCGAATGGATATACAATTCATACTTTCACAAGTTCAGGTGTTTTTGTTGCTCCGACTAATCTTACTGTAAGCGCGTTGATTGTTGCTGGCGGCGGCGGCGGTGGATCTGATATGGGCGGCGGCGGCGGCGGCGGCGGTGTTATGTATTTGCCATCTTCAGCTGTCAATGCGGGTAGTTTAAACATCGTTGTTGGTGCTGGTGGAACTGGTGCTCTTGCTGGTAGTTACCAAAATGCTGGGACATCTGGTGGTAACTCATCTTTTAATGGATCAACCGCCATTGGCGGTGGCGGTGGCGGTTCAGAATACAATACAACAAATTCTTCATTAGCTGCATTGAGCGGAGGATCTGGCGGTGGTGCACCTGGTTGTGGTAATCCAACGGCTGGTAGTGGTACTTCTGGTCAAGGATTCAGTGGTGGTGGTGGTGGTGGATGTTATTATCCAGGTGGAGGTGGAGGGGCCGCAGGAGGTGGATCTGTCAACCCCGCTACAGGCGGACCTGGTATTCAGTACCCTTCAATTAGTCCGTTCTATTGGGGCGGCGGTGGCGGCGGCGCAGGTTATAGTGGAATAGGGGGAAATGGTGGAATAGGCGGCGGCGGCGGCGGCGCTGTTGGTGTTACAACTGGGGGTGCTGGTTTCAATAATGGATTGCCGGGTGGCGGTGGAGTAATTAATGCCCAAACCAACATGCCAGGCGGAAATGCAGGTGCTAACACTGGCGGTGGTGGTGGTGGTGGTTCACACTATAATTCCAATAACAATGGAGGTAATGGTGGTTCAGGAATAGTCATTATTAAGTATATAGCCTTAAATAACTCAGTAACAATTACACCAACCATAAGCACTATTTATACAGTATCTGGAACAAGTTCTGTAGGTTGTGTTTCTAACCCTGTAACAACAACAATCTCAGTCGGGCCTTACCCAACTATTACTGTAAACAGTGGTAGTATTTGCTCCGGTAATGCCTTTACAATTCAGCCTTCAGGAGCTAGTAGTTTTACTATTCAAGGTGGTAATGCAATAGTTTCACCATCTATTTCAAGTACATATACTGTTATAGGTACAAGTTCTTTGGGTTGTACTTCACCATCTATTTATACGGCAAGTGTAACAGTGTTAACAGCGCCAATATTAACGTTGTCGTCAAGTACAACTTCAATTTGTTCAGGGAATTCAATCAATTTAAATGCAAGTGGAGCATTAACATATACATGGAGTACAGGATCTAATGCAAGTTCAATTAGTGTCTCACCATCTTTGAATACTGTTTATAGTTTGAGTGGTACAAACGCTAATGGTTGTATTGGCAATACCCCAACTTTGGCAGTAAGCGTAAACACCTTACCTTTGATATCAATTAGCGGAACAAATGCCTTATGTTCAGGTAATTCAGTGGTATTAAGCGGTTCAGGTGCAACTAGCTACACTTGGAATACAGCATCAAATGCTACTTCAATTACAGTATCACCAAGTTCAAACACCATCTATAGTTTAACAGGATCTAGCGCTTTAGGATGTATAGGTAACACAGCAACTTTAGCTGTAACGGTAAATAGTTTACCGATAGTGTCTATTACAGGTACAAATGCATTGTGTTCAGGAGGTTCGGTAACTTTAACGGCTGGCGGCGCAAATACATATACTTGGAGTACAACATCGAATTCAAACAACATTTCGGTATCACCAACAACTAACACTACGTATAG
>CANGGP010000049.1 GCA_947453445.1 Sphingobacteriaceae bacterium | reverse complement strand
CAATGCCTAAACTTGATTGGAATTTGACACTTAATCAACTAAAGGAAATCAAGCCTTTAATCCTTTATGAATCGAGGAACAGAGCCAGCTTCGCCAATAAATTAAGTTTTTTAACTTGACGCTAATTCGTTGGTTATCGGGATCAAGGCTGCCGAGAAATTTCTTAATGCAAATTGCGGCCTTACTTATTAACTTAAAGGTTCATAAACACAATATGGAAGAAATGCTCTCGTGCTAATAAATGTTACTTTAAAATTATCCCAGACACTAGTGATTAAAAATTGAGAATTAAAAATGAATAAGCAATCTTGTCACTCACCTTGGTTCATCGCCATTCTTTAAATGTTTGGCATTTCAAGATGCTAAAAATCCGCAATGCTGCGCCAGGGACATGGAGGGCTTGGTTCTTTTGAGGCAACATCGACAATCACAAGGGTTGCCTCAAAAAACCGAGGCGATAGCCGAGCCCGTAATGGCCCGCTTGGGCGCCCAAATAAAAAAATAAATAATAAGCAATAAGCTATACCTTCTTCGCTGCCACCATCATTTCTTCCCCAATATTCAAAAAGGAAAGTAAATTGTAAAGGATGTTGTGAATGAAAACAAATAATTTGAGTTGCCACATGGGCTTGGCGGTGACTTTATTAAAAAACTGCTGACGCTCGGCTGCATTGATGTTGACATTGGTTTCGTGCACCGATTTTTTTCGATTGCCTTTAAAACGTTTTAAAATCGGCAAAATCGAATACATGATAAACAATTTTATTTCGAAGGAAGATTTTACGGCAACCATCTCATAACCGTTATTGGCCAGAATTTGTTTCATGGTTTTCAGGCTGAAATAATTTACATGGTCGAGGCCCATCATGTTCCAATTATCTTTTTGTTTTTTGGAAAAATAGGAATCAATTTGCGGTACTTGTAAAATGAGGTATCCCCCATCGGCGGTGAGTTTGTGGCATTTTTGTAAAAACACATCGGCTTTATCAATATGCTCCAACACATCCCACATGGTAATGACATCAAATTTTTTATTTTCATCGAGGTTAAAAAAATCGATGTGATCAACGGGTAATTTTAAATCGTTCACACAGTATTTGTAAGGTTCTTCCGAAATTTCAACCCCATAAATGTCGTAGCCCAATTCTTTTGCGGCCAGCATAAAATGTCCCCAACCGGCGCCCAAATCAAACAATTTGCCTTTTTTTACAAATTTGCTGACGAATTGAAAACGCAATTTATGGCGTTGCACTTTTAGCCAATTGTTGCCATTGCGAATGGCTTCGGTAACATTGGCATTTTTATAATTGCTGTATTCAATTTTTTTGCGGTAATACGGCGGGATAAAATGGAAGTCGCAAGTATCACACACCACCACGGCATACTTTTCCTTTTGGTATTTTAATTTAAACTTTTGTACATCATGGTTGTGACAAACACAACAATGTATGTCTTCAGCCATAAAAGAAGGAATTGTATTTAAGACCATTTATTTTTGTGTATCGTGTTCGAAAACGGTTTCGGGAATTGGGGCGCCATCTCTAAAACAAGCAATACCACCCCAATTAAAGACTTTCTTTTCGTAAACGTAAGCGACTTTGCTTTTCACTAAAACGCGTTTAATAATGATCACCCCATCGGCTGAAACAATTTCTTCGGTAACCCCTTCAGGGTATTTGGCCAAGAGTTGTTTTTGGCGTTCGTCGGTTTTTTGATTGGCATCGGAGCTAATTAAACGTTCGCACTCCATCAAACGCTCTTTTGCGTAAGGATCGCCGCCTTTAACGGTTAAGGCTGTTTGGTACTCTAATTCGGCCTCGCGGTATTTTTTTGTCTTGAATAATTCGTCGCCTTTGGCTATTGACGATTTATAAATGGCCTCATTTTGTTTGTTTGTTTTTTCTTGATCGGCCAAGGCCTTAATTTTGGCTTCTGCTTCTGCTTTTAGGCGAGCGGCTTCTTCGGCGGCTTTTTCTTTGGCAATTCTATCGGCTTCTATTTTTGCTTTGGCATCGGCATCGGCTTTTTCTTTGGCGATGCGGTCGGTGTCGGCTTTGGCTTTGGCAGCTTCGGCAGCAGACAGTTCTTTTGCTTTGCGATCAGCTTCTGCTTTTTCTTTGGCATCGGCATCGGCTTTATCTTTGGCAATACGGTCGGCTTCGGCTTTGGCTCTGGCCGCATCGGCAGCAGCTTGTTGTTTGGCTAAACGATCGGCTTCGGCCTTGTCTTTGGCAATACGATCAGCTTCTGATTTGGCTTTAAGCGAATCTTGCAGACTCTTTTCTTTGGCTTTGCGCGCGGCTTCAGCATTTTCTTTGGCAATGCGGGTTTCCTCAGCTTTTAATCTAGCGGCTTCTTCAGCTGCTTTGGCTTTGGCAATTTTATCTTCCTCAGCTTTTGCCTTGGCCTCTTTTTCTAAAAATTCTTTCACCAAACGTTCTTCTTCAGCTTTGGCTTTGGCCTCTTCAGCTTTTTCCTTGGCTTTGGCGGCATCTAATTCAGCCTTTTGTTTGGCAATACGATCTGCTTCTATCTTGTCTTTGGCTTCTTTTTCTTTCAATTCTTTTGCCAAACGATCAGCATCTGCCTTTGCTTTCGCATCTGCATCGGCTTTTTCTTTGGCCAGTCGCTCGGCTTCGGCTTTCATTTTGGCATCCAAATCGGCTTTGGCTTTTGCATCGGCATCTGCTTTTTGTTTTGCCAAACGATCTGCATCCGCTTTGGCCTTGGCATCTGCCTCTGCTTTTTCTTTCGAAATCCTATCGGCTTCAGCTTTCGATACCAATTCGCGTTCAATTTTTTCTCTTAACAAACGATCGGCTTCTGCTTTGGCTTTGGCAGCATCGGCATCGGCTCGGGCCTTGGCATCAGCATCGGCTTTGGCCTTTGCATCGGCATCGGCTTTTTCTTTGGCCAAACGGTCAGCTTCTGCCCTGGCTTTGGCTGCATCGGCTTCAGCTTTGTCTTTTGCTAAGCGCTCGGCTTGTTCTTTCTTTAATAAGTCTTGATCGGCAATTAATTTATTGCAAAGTGTAATTTGTGTTTGGGGATGAATTTCCTTTGGCTTCATGGCCAATGCCTCTGTGTATTTTGATAAGGCATCCTGGTATTCTTTGTGCTCGAATGATTTATCGGCAGCTTTAACGAGATTGTGGTAAGCGGCCACCAAACCTTGTTCTTTTTCTTTAATGGCACGCTCTGCCTCTTTAATGGCTTCCAATTTGGCCAACATTTGGTTCAAATAACCCATGTCGTAATCAAATTCACGTTTGGTAACATTAAAATAATATTTCACCATGGGCTGCTCAAGCATTGAATAATCAACACCGTTTACTTTTTTAAAAAGTACCACCCTGGCTGTTAAGGTGCTGAATTCATTGCCCTCTAATTCTTTAGGAATGTTGCGGGTTGATACAGTAAAACGTTTGGCCACATAACCTTCTTTTGTAAATACAATGTAATAATCTTTGCCTTGGGGTAATTGAAAAGCATACTCGCCTTTGGCATCGCTGAGTGCTGTGGTGGCTACTTTACCGTTACAAACTACCTGAATGGCCACAGCAGCCACGGGTTTATCCTCCTCCGATATATCACCTTCAACCTTAATGGGTAAAGCCTGGGCGTATAGGGCTTGGGGGACCGACAAAACAAGCAGTAAGAAAAAAAGGAAACTTGCCGTAAACCTATTTAACATATTGGAACAACGCTTTTTATAAAATACAGGAACTAAAGTTACTAATAATTCCTACTTTAATGCCGCATTCAAAAATATGTATATTAACAAAGATTTCAACCATAGTTACTGGGAAAAGAAGCACTTGTTTAAACACTATGATGTGGTGGTGGTAGGGGCCGGTATTGTTGGATTAAGCACCGCCATTTCCATAAAAGAGAAGGATCAAAAACGCTCGGTTTTAATCATTGAACAAGGCAGCACGGCCAATGGGGCGAGTACCAAAAACGCAGGCTTTGCATGCTTTGGCAGCGTTGGCGAATTATGTGATGATTTAAAGACGATGCCCGAAGATTTGGTTTGGGAAACCGTACAAATGCGCTACAAGGGCTTGAAAAAATTACGCAAACGTTTGGGTGATAAACACATGAACTACCTGCCATATGGGGGTTACGAAGTGTTTAAGGCTGCGCTTGAACTCGAAAAATGCAGCGAACAAATCACTTACTTAAACAAACGCTTGAAGCAAAACATTGGGCTAAAGAATTGTTTTGTGCCGGTGAAAAAAAATAATTTTGGATTTCAGCACATCAAGGGCATTCTCAAAAATCAATTCGAAGGACAAATTGATACGGGCTTGATGATGCAAAATTTAGCCCATTTAGCGCATCAAATGGGTGTACAAATGTTGTTTAATTGTGGCTTGAAAAACTTTGAGCAATTAAAAACCGGTGTGCAATTGCATACCAATTTGGCAAATTTAGCTGCTCATAAATTGGTCATTGCCACCAATGGTTTTGCCAAACAATTGTTGCCGCAATTGGATGTTGAGCCGGCTAGGGCCCAGGTGTTGATTACCAAAAAAATTGAAGGTTTAAAATTAAAAGGCAGTTTTCATTTCGACAAGGGCTATTATTATTTCAGAAATATTGATGGTCGTGTTTTATTGGGCGGCGGCCGTAACATGGATTTTAAAAAGGAAAATACACTTGCGTTTGATTTGAATCAAAACATACAAAAGGCATTGGACCAGCTGCTCAAAACCATGATTTTACCAAACACTAAACACGAAGTAGATTACCGTTGGACCGGCATTATGGGTGTAGGGAAAGAAAAGAAACCCATCGTAAAATTACACAGCAAAGATGTGGTGTTGGCGGTGCGCATGGGTGGTATGGGCGTGGCCATAGGCAGCATGGTGGGTGAAGCAGCCGCAAAATTAATTGACTAAAATGGAAGAATTGATCATACAAAGTCGTTTTCGACTTTATAAAAACAAAACTGAACTCAGTGCAGAAGCTCAACAATTGTTTGAAAAAGCCCGCGAAGTTTTAAAAAAAGCACATGCCCCCTACTCGCGTTTTAAAGTTGGGGCCGCTGTTGCATTACAAAATGGCGACATCATTTGCGGCAACAACCAAGAAAACGCGGCTTACCCATCGGGACTTTGTGCCGAGCGTGTGGCCTTATTTTATGCGGCAGCGCAGTATCCTGATCAAAAAATAAAAAGCATTTTGGTCATCGCCGAATCTGAAAAGGGTGATTTAAACTGCAGGGTGAGTCCTTGCGGTGCCTGCCGACAAAGCATTGCTGAATACGAACAAAAGCAAGGCAGTGGCATTGAAATTATTTTTATGCATGATGCAGAAGCCTTTTTATCATGCCAAAGCATTAAAGATTTATTGCCTTTGGGCTTTGATTCGGATAGTTTAGAAAATAAAAAATGAATATTCACTCAATCAAAACAATATTTCACCCTTACCAAAGCTAATTTCACTCGTTGACTCGAAAAATTTTGTAACTGATAATCAAGTATTTAATTATAAGTGATAAGCTATTTGACATTTCATTGTAACCATTGTGCAGAATTTGCTTATAAAGTAAAAGAACCTCTTAAGCAAAACAGGCATGGCCATTAACCCGCATTACCATCACACCGAAGAGCAGCTGCAAGAAGAGTTGCTTTGGATTGAAGCGGCCAAGGAAAATCCTGAACATTTTGCCCCGCTTTACAACAAATACTACAAGGGCATTTTCTCTTATGTGTATCAACGTTTGGATTCGAAAGACACCGCCTTTGATATTACGGCGCAGGTATTTTTAAAAGCTTTGAGCAATATTCAGAAGTATGAATTTAAAGGGGTGCCATTTGCCAGTTGGTTGTACCGCATAGCCTATAATGAGGTGATGCAATTGTTTAAAAGCAATCAGCAGTTGAGGGCTGTAAATGCCGATGTTAGCGATTTGCGTTTTATTTGCGAAAGTCATGAGGAGCCCTTTTTTGAAGAGTACATCCCGTTGGTGCAAAAATTAATCAGCCAACTCGAGGAGCAAGATTTGCAATTGGTGGAGATGCGTTACTTTGAAAAACGACCATTTAAGGAAGTGGCCGAAATATTAAACATCACGGAGGTGAATGCAAAAGTAAAGATGCACCGCGTGATTGAAAAGTTGAAAAAAGAATTGAAAAAAATAAAATTGTAACATGAGTTTAAAATTTAATCTTAATCGCCCCAAACTGAGTGACGAGGAAATAAACAAGCAACGCGATTTTGATGCTCTGGTAAAAAAATTCAAAGCCGAGAGTTTAAAAAAAGCCAGAGGCGACGAGAGTTGGTGGAAGAACAAAAAAATCACCTACTCCGCCATCATCGCCGGCATCACAGTGATTTGTACCGTTACTTATTTATCCATTCAAAACAAAGAGAAAAAGCATGAAACATTAATTACTTCGAACAACACACAAAAACCCAAACAACAATTTATTCAATCGCCTAAAAAATCACTTGATGTGCCTTACACTACATACAAGGTGAACAACAGTACCGGCGGCGAATTTAAACACCCCAGCAATACCAAAATAAAGGTGCCCAAAAATTGTTTTGTGGATAAAAACGGCCAAAACATAGTGGGTGAAGTGAGCATACAATACCGCGAGTTTAACAATGTACCCGAAATTATTGGCAGCGGCATTCCGATGCAATACGATAGTGCAGGACAAAAATTACAATTACAAAGCGCCGGCATGTTCGACATCAAAGGCTTTCAAAACAATGAAGCTGTTTTTATTGATCAAGGCAAAAGCATTGAAGTGGCTTATGCTTCTGACAATGCCGAAGACCGTTTTAACCAATATTATTTAGACAGTGTTGCAGGTAATTGGAAATACATTCGACGCGATAATATTCAGTTGAATACAAAACCAAACAAAGGCATCACACAAAATACAACTGCAAAAGCACAAGAACACACAGGCAATTTTGATGAATTACAAGCGCAGCTGCCAAAAAAAATAGATTCATTACAAATAGTTTACACCAAAAAAATAGAAGCCCTTCCAAAGGCAGTGAAACCAAGCGCTCCGGCCGCTTCAAAACCCGGTCGACCCATTTTTCAAATCGACCGCGACCCCCAAGATTTTCCTGAGTTAAATGCATTCGACAATGTTGTGTTTGAAGTAGGCGAAGAAAATAAAAATTATACGAGCGAATTGCATCAGGTAACTTGGCGCGACATTAAAATTTCTGAAGGTCCGCAAAAAGGCAAAAACTACCTTTTAAATTTAACAGCCGGCAAGCGCAAAGAAAGTTTAATTGTGTACCCTGTGTTTGTGGGGGCCAATTATGAAAAGGCCATGGTATTGTATAAACAAAAACTCAGCCAATACGAAGCGGTACAAGCCAAACGCATGGCGGAAGAGAAAAAATTAATACAGGAAATGGAACTCAAGCAGGCTGCCTTTTTAAAAGCCCAAAAAGAAAAAGAAGCGGCCCTTTCCGCACAACAACAATTAATGTTGGAAGCCAAACGCAATAGGCGTGAACAAGACTTAAACAATCAATTTGCTTCGCTCAATAATCAAAGCAAAACACAGCGCATTTTTGAGGTGTTTAATTTTGGTATTTACAATTCAGATTGTGCCAAACCTTTGCCTGTAGAGCATTTAACCCGTCCAATTTTTGTGAGCACCGAACAACAAACACCCATTATGCCCGATGCTGTTTATTTGGTGAACCGCAGCAATGCTACTGTGATAGGACTTTCGAGAGACAATGGATTTGAATTTGGTTACCGCGAAAGCGACAATTACATCATTTGTGTATTTCAAAAAAATGAAGTGCATTTGTGCAGCGACGACTTATTTAAAAGCAGCATTAACAGCGATAAACACCAGTTTTTAGTGAAGCGCATCACGGCACAAAGCGAGCACTTGCAAGATTTCAAAAAAGCATTGAATTTATGAAAATATGGTGCTTAGCATTGGTGCTGCTATGTTTCGGATTTACGAAAAAGCATCACAAAAGTTTTATACCACCCGGCACTGTAAAAATTAATGATACTTTGTATTGCGATGAAACTGAAGTTTCGAATCTATCCTGGCATGAATATGTGTATTGGACCAAAGTGAAGTATGGCATTGGTTCGAAGGAACATCTGGCGACTTTACCCGATTCAACGGTTTGGCAAAAACAAGTGGAGACAAAACAATATCCCTTTGGCATGTATTATTTTAGGATGTACCGCGACTATCCCATTGTTGGCATCACTTATGAGCAAGCGCAAGCATTTTGCAAATGGCGAACTGAGCGTGTGCGAGAATACATGTGGATATCGAAAAAATATCCCCTCATTGATTTTGAATACCGATTACCAAGTAAAGCCGAATGGGAATTTTTGAGTAACAATGGTGCCGGGGTGATGAATCAAAGCAACACTTTTACGCACAGTTACAACAAGAAAAAAGACAGCCACGAATACCGCCTAAACTTTCATGCCAATTGTGTATTTAATGATACAGTGCCCTTTTATAAAGGTCCACAAAATGTAACAGCTTACGCACCCAATTATTTTGGATTACGAAACATGATAGGCAATTTGCGGGAGATGGTGTTGGAAAAACCGATTTGCAAAGGCGGCGGATGGAAAAACACCTTGGAAGAATGCCGTGTGGGCAAGGACCAATTGTACGATGCACCAAACAACGATTTGGGTTTTAGATGTGTTTGTGTGATTAAATCGATCAGCAAAGCATAAGCTGCCTTTAAAATCAGAAAACCTTGGCTTATTTTACAAAAAATTATCGCTTGTTGTGCAGCCTTTCCTCATCTTTTCTTTGGTTTTAATATTCTATATTTGTGGCCTATTATTATGGCACAGTTAATTATTTTCCGTCACGGACAAAGCATTTGGAATTTAGAGAATAAATTCACCGGCTGGATTGATGTTGATTTAAGTGAAAAAGGCATCGAAGAAGCCAAACAAGCCGGCTTAAAATTGGTTGGTTATCATTTTGATTACGCTTACGCTTCGGCTTTGAAGCGTGCGCAAGAAACACTGAGCATGGCACTCGATACGGCCAAGCACCCTGCTATTACAGCCACCTACAACCAAGCGCTCAATGAGCGCATGTATGGCGATTTACAAGGATTAAACAAGGCCGAAACAGCCGAAAAATATGGTGATGCGCAAGTGAAAATTTGGCGTCGCAGTTTTGATGTACCACCACCCAATGGTGAAAGTTTAAAGGATACAGCAGCCCGGGTGTTGCCTTATTTTGAGCAAGAAATTGAACCCAAATTAAAGGCCGGTAAAAATGTGGTGATTGCAGCCCATGGCAATAGCTTAAGGGCCTTAATTATGCATTTGGAGAAAATGAGTCCTGAACAAATTTTAGAATTTGAAATCGGCACGGCACAACCCCGCTTGTATGAATTGGATGCCAATTTAAAAGTATTGAGTGTAAAAAATTTATAAGAACATGCAAGGCTTTGTAAACGACAACAGTAAAATTATCAGCGTTGATTTCGACGGAACCATTGTGGAGCATAAATATCCGGCCATTGGTAAGGAAATGCTTTTTGCTTTTGCCACTTTAAAAGCTTTGCAACAAAAAGGCCATAAATTAATTTTGTGGACCATTCGCACGGGTGCCTTGCTTGACGAGGCGGTGGATTATTGCAAACAAAACGGTGTTGAATTTTATGCCGTGAACAAAAATTATCCTGAAGAACAATTGGATGAAAAAACTTCCAGAAAATTAAATGCGGATATATTTATTGATGATCGCAATGTAGGCGGCTTTATTGGTTGGAGCGAGGTTTGGAATACTTTGCATCCCGAAGGCGGTGAATTTGCGCATCAATTAAAAAATGAATTGGCCCATCACAATTTCGCAAAAAACGAAGGCTCCATGTTTAAAAAATTATTCGGTAAAAAATGATCTATTTAAAAAACCGCGAGGAGATTGAGTTATTGCGCGAATCAGCCCTTATGGTATCACGCACTTTAGCCATTATTGCAAAAGAAATTAAACCGGGAGCCATTCCTGTTAATTTAGATAAATTGGCTGAAGAGTATATCCGCGACAATGGCGGCATACCTGCTTTTAAAGGCTATAAAGGTCCACATGGTGTACCCGATTTTCCGGCCACTTTGTGTATTTCAATCAATGAAGCGGTGGTGCATGGCATTCCCACCAAAACACCTTTGCGTGAAGGCGATATTATTTCGGTGGATTGCGGTGTAAAGAAAAACGGATTTTTTGGCGACCATGCCTACACATTTGCGGTAGGTGAAATAAAACCCGAGGTGCAAAAACTGATTGATGTAACCAAAGAGAGTTTATATTTGGGTATAGAACAAATGGTAAGCGGCAATCGCATTGGTGATATTAGTTATGCTATTCAGCAACATGCCGAAAAAAACGGTTTTTCGGTGGTGCGCGAATTGGTAGGTCACGGCTTGGGTCGTAAAATGCACGAAGAGCCCGAAGTACCAAATTACGGTAAGCGTGGCGACGGTCCTAAAATTAAAGAAGGCTTGGTATTGGCCATTGAGCCCATGATTAATATGGGTGTAAAAAGCATTAAACAATTGCCTGATGGTTGGACCATTGTTACATCAGACAGAAAACCAAGCGTGCATTTTGAACATGATGTGGCTGTGATTGACGGTAAACCAAGCATTTTAAGCACCTACGATTACATTGAAGAAGCTTTGGCCCAATTAAAGTAATTACACATTAACAAAACAATCAAAATATCTTTTGCCGAATTAAGGCATATTGTAAAGCAAAAACAAAGAAGAAAGCTTTCCATCTTCAATAAACTTTTGTTGTGGGTGCACTATTTTATCATTGTTTGTTTATTGATTTCTATTTCCTCCAAGTACGTATCGCCTGCCCTGTTTTGGCCCATTGCCTTTTTTGGATTGGCATTCCCGATATTGTTCATCATTAATATACTGTTTATTATTTATTGGCTGGCCCAATTTAAGCCGGTGCTCATTTTTGGTTTGGTGCTTTTCTTTTTAAGTCTGCCAACGGCTTACAGCTATGTGCAAATTAGTTACGAAAAAGATAAACCCAAAAACAAATTACTCAAGGTAACATCTTACAATAGTATGCTGTTTGATTTGTATAACTGGACCAAGAACCTTGAAAGCAGGGCAAAAATAGTGACCAATTTGGCAGATATTAATCCCGATATTATTTGCTTGCAAGAGTTTTATACCTCTGAAGAAAAAGGCGATCACAACAACATTGATACGCTGATTAAAACCCTCAAAACAAATTATTACCATGTTGAGTACACTACAACATTAAGGGGTTTCGACCATTGGGGCGTTGGTACATTTAGCAAGTATCCGATCATTAATCAGGGTAAAATTATGTTTAATACCACCAGCAATAACCTTTGTATTTATTCAGATATTGTGGTGAACCGCGATACCTTTAGGGTTTACAATGTGCATTTGCAATCGATTAGTTTTACCAAAGGCGACAATAAATTTTACAACGATGTGGTGAGCGAAACCAAGGAAGTGGAAGATGAAGTGAGTCATGGTAAACACATTTTAAGCCGCTTAAAACGGGCCTTTTTAAAACGTGCCGAACAAGTTGAAACCATTGCCTTACACATGAAATTATGCAAGTATAAAATTATTTTGTGTGGTGATTTTAATGATACATCGGCTTCGTATGCTTATCAAAAGCTCAGCAAAAATTTAAAGGATGCATTTGTTGAAAAGGGCAATGGATTTGGCAGAACTTATGCTGGTAAGTGGCCGCAGTTTAGAATCGATTATATATTACACGATAAGGCATTGCATTGTTACACCTACAAACGCAGCAATGAAACCTTTACCGACCACTACCCCATCACGGCCTATTTTGATAACATAGATTGGAATTAGATTTTGTTATCTTTGGGCTAAAATCAAAACTTTATGAAAAGAATTATCACTGTATTGCTTGCCATTATGGTATTGGCGAGTTGTTCAACAAAATTTTCGCTGGTAAAACGCAAGTACAATAAAGGGTATTTTGTGAGTACAAGTAAACCATGTCATCAAAACGAAAACAAGTTGGCGGTGCATAAGGGCAAGGTGAAGGTTGAGGTTAAGAATGAGGTTGAGGCTGAGGTTAAGAATGAGGTTAAGGGAGAGGCGAAGCTTGAGGTGCAAAACTCGACGATAGAAACTGAACAGATAGCTGTAAAAGAAAAACATCAATTGTTTGGTGCATTGCGTAAAAAGGCGAATGTTAAGCAGGATGTTGATCGCAGCGAGGCAGTAGCGATGATGCCAATATCGAAAAAAGCATTTTTTGGGAAATCGAAAACAAAGGCCCCTTCGGGTGGTGATGAGGCAGATATTGTCACCATTATTTTATGCATTTTTATCCCCCCTTTGGCTGTTTACTTAGTGAAGAACAGCATTGATAAAAATTTTTGGTTGGATTTGGTTTTAACCATTTTGGTATGGGTACCGGGTGTTGTGTTTGCCTTGCTTTATTGTTTTGCCGACGTGCACATTTAATTCGTACTTTTTAACATCTGTGGATGTCTTTATGCTGTATATTTGTATCATAACTAGTTAAAATTAAAAAAATGAAAAAATTATTGTTAATGGCTGCTTTCGCAGGTTTGTTAGGAAGCACAGTTGTTGCCAACACAAAGGGTGACGATAAAGATAAAGGCAAAAAAGAATGTTGCAAAAAAGGTGAAAAATCTTGCGCAGGCGAGAAAAAAGAAGGCTGCGAAAAAGGTGATAAAGCTTGTTGCAAAAAGAAAGGCTCTGAGTCAAACGCTACAAAAGCTGACGAAAAAAAGGATACTGAGAAAAAATAATTTGTTTCTCAAAATTAAAAAGCCGTTCGAATTGAACGGCTTTTTTTTTGGCTCTGCGTTTCGTGGCCTTGTCAAGTCAAGCGGAGTCTTGTCAGGTCGAGCGGATGTTGTGTCAGGTCGAGCGGAGTCGTGTCAGGTCGAGCAGCCTGCCCCGAACTCGTTTCGGGGGATCCCGATTGTTATCGGGAGAGACCGTGTAAATAATGTGATGTTTAGTGTAAGTGTCCATCTCGACTCCCCTTCGACAGGCTCAGGGCAGGCTGCTCGATGTGACACCGCCGACTTCGCTCGAGGTGACACGCCAATACCGCTCGATGTGACACCGCAGAGACGCTCGATGTGACACTCCAATTCCTCGATGTGACAGGGTTCAATTTTTAATTGCTTAGAATTTACCTGCAACGCATTCAATCATGTCGTTTTGTTGGAAGCATTTGTTGGCGAGGTCGCGGAGTTCTTTGGGATTAACGGTTTTTACGGCATGAAAATAATTATCGTAAAAAGAATAATCCAATCCGTATTCCCATATGTTTCTGAATTTGGCGGCCAACGAAAACGGTCCGTCGACGCTGCGCAAAAAGTGCCCCAATACATAATTGCGAACGGTTTCGAGTTCGGCGGTATCAATTAAATCTTCTCTTAACTTTTTTAGTTCCTTATAAATTTCATCAGTGGCGGCTTGGCAAACATCAGCGCCCACTTCGGTAGAAATGCCAAAATAACCCGAATGCACCAAATTGTTTAATCCGCTGCCAATGCCATAGGTGTAGCCTTTGTCCTCACGAATATTCGCCATGAGACGCGAACCAAAATATCCACCCAAAACCGTATTTAAAATTTGAAATTTAAAATAATCAGGATGTGTTTTATTAAACAACACCCGACCAATACGAATGGCAGATTGCACGGCATCTTCCTTTTGCAAAAAAGTTGAACGTTGCGTGGTGGTTTGCACCAAATGCGTAACATCCTTCAATGCATTGGCACCGGCCGACCAGGCGGCTTGTCCGAAGAAATTTTCCAAAGTGTTTTGTAAATCATTGGGCAATTTGCCTGAAGCGATGATGCTGCATTGAGAAGCATTGTAATGCTGTTTAAAAAAATCTTGCAAATGCGTCAATTGAATGCGGTCGAAATCTTTTTCCACCACATTTTTGCCGTAAGGATGTTGGCTGCCGTAAAGTAGTTCAACAAATTTTCGGCGGGCCATCACATTCACCTTTTGGGAATTCACATAAAACTTTTGTTTTTTATTGCTGATATACGTTTCAAATTCATCCTGCGGAAAAGTGGGATACTTTAAAATTTCTTCCACAAAAGCCAATGTTTTTTGCAAGTTTTTATTCAAAGAGTAGATGGTAATGTTGGCATAATCTTGCTCCACACTCATTTCTAAAAAGGAACCATAAAAATCGATGCCTTCGCTAAGTTGATTGGCTGTAAAAGATTTGGTGCCCAATTCCATCATTGAATTGGTAGCCGAAGCCACCAATGTTTCGGTTTGTTGGTACATGCCCGCCTTAAAAATAAATTCAAGTTTGGTAATTTCTTGCGAGCCTGCCGACAAGGTGTACAAAGGGATGCCGTTGCTCAATTGATGCTGCTTAACGGGCATTACATCTACTTTATCGATGGTTACAAATGCGGGTGCTGTTTTTCTGTCTAACATAATTAAATTTTTGCCTGTGAAAGCACCTGAATACCATTGGCATTGAGGTGGTATAATTTGAAATTGGTAATTTGAACTTGAATTGGTTTTTTATCGATGTTCCATAAGTAACACACCACACGTTTGGCGCGCAAAGGAACATTGCCACTGAGCACCTGAAGGCACATAGGACTTTGGTTGTGTAAATTTTTACGAATCAAATTTAAAGGTACGCGTACCAAACAATTGGCTTTTTCGGGTGAAGCATCATCGATTTGAAGCACCAACCAGGCGTTAAAGGGCACTGGTACTTGGTTAAACTTGATATTAAATTCAGCCAACAAAGGATTTTGATCCACAAAACTTGTATCACTACATTCAAAAGCATTGTAAAATTCAGCCTCACCGTTGCAAGTGGTGGTTTGTGTTTGTTCGAATAACAATTCACGTTGAATGGCTTCTTTACGTTTTAACAAAACAAAGTCCCAAGTGTTTTCAGATGCCAACTCCTGATAATAATCGCGGTAATAAGGCGCATCGGCTTTGTAGGCAATGGCATAGTCGGCATTCATTTGCAATGCTTCGGGCGAAGTAATGTGGTTAAGTTCGCCGCCGCTGTTGTAATTCATAAAACCATAAATAAATTCGCGCAAACGGTGACCGGCGATTGTAATTTTTTGAGGCGACTTTTTTTGTTCTTCTACCAAGGTTTTGATGAAACTAGGCGGAAATGTTTCGTAAATGCGCCAAGGGTGAACCCTTAGATTCACATGCCAAATAAAATGTATGATCACAAATACAGGAAACAACACACTCATCTTCTGATACAAATAACGCGCTTCACTCACTTTGAATGCCAGTGCCAAAACAAAAAAGAGATAAAAGAACAGTCCGGTGCGGTCTTCAGGATAATTGACATGAAGTAATAATTTAAGCAAGAAAAAAGCCATTAACAGTATTACAAAAATCAAAAATGATAAAGCAAAGCCGCTGTGTGTGATGAAGCGCAGGCGATGCTGTTTGTAGGCATACAACCAATACACGCACAACACCCCAAAAAGAGCCAATACAAGAATATTGAGGTAATTGTTTTTAAAGAAAATGGTTTCGATTAAACTTACAAAAGTCACTTGCCAATAGCTGTGGCCGCTGCCGTAATAAAGCGCGCCATTGTGCTGCAGATAAAAGGCGTACTTGATCCAGAAGGCACAAAGTAAAAATTGCGCAGACCACAACAGCAAAGTTTTTGCTTGCAACAAAGATTTGGCTTGCCATTGAAAAAGCATGAGGATGCATGAACAGATGAGCAATACAAACACCAAGGTAAGATTGGCTGACAAGGCCAGTTGTGACGCCAATACAAAAAGGGCGAGGTGTTTAAACTCATGTTGTTTTACATAAGCAAAAAAATGGTACATGGCCCAAAGTAAAAAAGCCATCGACAAGCCGTAGCCGCGGCACAAGGCATAAAAGGCAATAAAATGATAAGCCGCAATAAATCCAAAAAACAAAATGCTTTTGGCAAAAATACCGTTGAGTAATTGCGATATTTTAAAGGTGGCATAACACAATAACACAAAGGCAAAAATATTTGGCAAACGCAAAGCAAAAGGTGAAGAGCCAAACAATTTGTAGCTGATCCAAGAAGTTAAATTGGTGAGGAAATGACCATTTGCATCAACATGCGAATAAAATGGAATAAAACGTTGCGGTTGAATGTAGAAATAAAAAGTGGCTACTTCGTCGTGCGAAAAAGGCACCAGGTAAGCGCGCAAAGCCACTAAAAGCGTGAGCAAGGCGCTGAGCAACCAAAACCATTTTGTGTAAGCCGAATCGAGTTTGTGTAACATTTATTTTAAAATGTAGTTCTCATGTTTATTAAATTCTTTGAGTGTGCGAATACCCGAAGAACTGATGTGTTCATATTCTTTGTCACAAAAAATATTGATGATTTTAATGCTGGGCATTAATTCCTGAATATATCGGTACTGGTTTTGTTCGTATTGAAAATCGGTGGTATTGCGTAAACCGCGAATCACCACCACTTCGTAATCGAGGCGTTGAATAAAATCGGTAAGCAAACCATTGTATTCTTCCACCTGCCTGTTTTGTATGGTTTGCGGGCGGGGCCATGCCCTATTCTCTTTTTGCGGATTGTTTCCAAAAGCAATGATGACCTTATCAAAAATACGTTCGGCTTTTTGCAACACGTTGTAATGCCCTTTGTGAAAGGGATTGAAGCTACCTGCAAACACCGCGATTTTAGGTTGAAATTGTTGTAAAAAATCAAAACTTAAATCACTGTGTTTTTGCGATTTTAAAAAATCGGCACGTTGCTGGCGGTAAGTTTGAAAGGCGTGCATTTGATGCAATTTAAACTGCTCCATTTCGTGCGTGATGCAAAGGCTCAAAGGCTTTTGTTCCGCAAAAAAAGTATGGTCATTAAATGTTATCATGTTTCTTCGCTAAATAATGAAGGGTGCTGCAATTGTTAGTTTGAATGATGTTATTGGCGCAAGCCTGAATACCTTGGGCAGTAACGGCTTGGTACTTGTCGATTTCGGTATTTACCAAATTGGCATCGCCCAATAATTCGGAGATGGCCAAATTGGTGGCTTTGGTGAGCACATCGGCTTCGCTAAAAAGCAAACTCGATTCCATTTTATTTTTGCATTTCTGCAATTCATGTTCTTCAACCAAATGTGTTTTTAATTTTTCCAATTCATGCACAATGGCATTGTCGGCCAATTGCACATCAACGCCATCGGCCACTTTTCCGCTCACCACAAATAAACCACGGTCGAATTCACCCATCACATAAGCGCTAATTTCGTTGAACAATTTTCTTTCTTTCACCAACACTTTGTTGAGGCGCGATGAATTGCCGCGGCTCAGCACATCCGACATTAAATCAACGGTGTGGTATTCGGCATCGAGGCGGGCACACATGTGGTATGCTTTGTAGATGGCATTTACCGGCACATCGCGTTCAACGCTTAAAAAACGCGCTTCGGTTTGTGGCGGTTCAACAGGCAATTGACGGTGGTATGCTTGCCCTTCGGGAATTGGTTCGAACCATTTTTCTGCCAAGGCTTTAACTTCTTCTAACTTTACCTTACCGGCCACCACCAAAATGGCATGTGCAGGTTGGTAGTGTTTTTTAAAAAAAGCCTTTACATCATCCATCACGGCCTCTTCGATGTGTTTAATTTCTTTGCCGATTGTATTCCATTTGTATGGATGCACGTTGTAAGCCAGCGGACGCAGCAAGAGCCACACATCGCCATAAGGCTGATTGAGGTAACGTTGTTTAAATTCTTCAATCACCACATTGCGTTGCACTTCGAGACTTTTTTCGCTAAAGCCCAAGCTGAGCATGCGGTCGCTTTCGAGCCAAAAAGCTGTTTCAATATTTTTGGCAGGCACGGTACAATAATAATTGGTGAGATCGTTGGTGGTAAAGGCATTGTTTTCGCCGCCCACCATTTGTAAAGGTTCGTCGTAATTGGGTATGTTAATGCTTCCGCCAAACATGAGGTGTTCGAACAAATGGGCAAAACCGGTTTTGTTTTCATCCTCATCGCGTGCACCCACATCGTACAGCACATTCACGCACACCATGGGTGTACTTTCGTCGTTGTGCACAATTACTTTCAAATTATTTTTCAGTACAAATTTGTCGTATTTTATCATATGGTATAATCCTGTTTAATCAACTCCACTATAGCAATTGGCTAAGTTCGCGGAGGGTACGAAGGTAGTCCTTATAAATTTCATCTACTATTTCTGCTGCCGGTAAAAGTGATTTTATCATGGCACTCACCTGACCTATTTCGAGTTCGCCTTCAACCAAATCGCCTTCAAACATGCCTTTTTTGGCGCGGGCGCGTCCGAGTAAAGCATTGAGTTCATCTTTATCGGCACCTTTTTTTTCGGCTTCATCCACCCGTTTAAAAAAATCGTTTTTAATTAAACGTACGGGCGTGAGTTGTTTGAGGGTGAGTTGTGTATCTCCTTCGTTGGTGTTGATCACGGCTTGTTTAAAATTCGGATGGGCGCTACTTTCGAGGCTGGCCACAAAACGGCTGCCTATTTGCACAGCTTCAGCGCCGAGGGCAAAAGCGGCGGCCATTTGCGCTCCGGTGGCAATTCCTCCGGCAGCAATGATTGGTATTTGAATGTGCGCTTTTATTTGCGGAATGAGCACCATGGTGGTGGTTTCCTCGCGACCGTTATGACCACCGGCCTCAAAACCTTCGGCCACAATGGCATCTACGCCTGCTTCTTGACATTTGAGTGCAAATTTTAAAGCACTCACCACATGCACCACCACAATACCTGCGGCTTTTAGCTTGGCGGTAAAGGTTTTAGGATTTCCTGCCGAAGTAAACACAATGGGTACTTTTTCGTCGATAATAATTTGAATGTGTTCTTCAATATTGGGATACAACAATGGCACATTTACCGCAAAAGGTTTGGCAGTGGCCGATTTACATTTTTGAATGTGGCTGCGTAAAACGTCGGGATACATGCTTCCCGAACCGATGATGCCCAATCCACCAGCATTGCTCACGGCAGCTGCTAATTCCCAGCCGCTGCACCAAATCATGCCCGCTTGAATAATTGGTTTTTCGATGCCAAACAATTGGCAAACTCTGTTCAACATGTGGTATTTTTTTTTGAAATTAAGTGTTTTAAATGAGAATCCTCAAAAAATTAGAAAGGCTTAAAAGGCAGGTACTTGCTATTTTTTCCTATATTTGTTAATTCTTTTGGAAATGAAAAAGTTCTGCTTAATAATTTTCACAGTGTTATGCATTGGCACTGCCTCAGCCCAGTATGCTTGGGATGTTGGCGGTACCTTGGGTGCAACCAATTATTTGGGCGATATTGGCGGTGGTGCAGGCACAGGCAGAAAGTTTATCACCGATATGAAATTGGCCAAAACCCGTTGGAATGTAGGCGGTTTTGTGCGATATAAAGTAAGTCCCAAAGCAGCCTTGCGTTTTGCCGTAGATTATATCCGCTTAGAAGGCGATGATAAGTTATCGAGCAATCCTTCGCGCAGATTTCGCAATTTTAATTTCCGCAACGACATTTACGATTTTACCCTCACCTACCATTACATGTTGTTTGAAAACAACGACATTGGGCGTACTTATCGTTTTAAGAACAGTTTTAATTTATATGTGTTTGGTGGTTTGGGCGGTTTCTATTCAAATCCAAAAACATTTTACAAAGGCATTTGGGTACCCTTGCAGCCATTGGCCACCGAAGGTTATAAATACAAGCATTATGTACTCGATATTCCCATGGGCATTGGCGCTTATTTTACCATTCACAAGCGTCACCGATTGGGTGTAGAGCTCAATTACCGCAAAACATTTACCGATTATTTGGATGACATTAGCGGTGATTATCCGGCTGATCCGGGCAATGATTATATGCGTGGTTTAATAATCCGCAAAGATGAGTTGAGTGCAGCCGATATTGCTGCCAATCCTGAAGCCTACGCAGCCCATAACTGGGGTTATAAGCGTGGTGAAAAGAAAAATAAGGATGCTTTTATGGCTTTAAGCGTATCATATAGTTATGTGATTAAAGGAAGATACAATTTCCAAACCCGCAAAAACACAGGCTATTTCAGCAAGAACAGAAAAATTCGCCGAACTAAAAAACGTTATTAAGCCATTCACAGGCATTGTTATTTATTTTTTAAGATATTTTATTTTCTCTAAAGTATAATTGACCTATCTTTACCGCCGCTATGAAAAAGGTAATCATTTTAATTGCAGCTTTAAGTTTATGGGCTTGCTCCGATTCAAAAAACGAAAACGGATTAAGCAGCGATGAAGTATCGAACAATGCCAGTGCCGAAGGTAAAATTAACGGCGATTTACCAAACATGACCTTTACTGAGGTGGAGTATGATTTTGGTAAAATTACACAAGGTGAAAAAGTGAGTCATGAATTTACTTTTAAAAACACCGGAAAGAAAAACTTAATTATTAGCGGCGCCAGTGGCAGCTGTGGTTGTACAGTGCCTGAGTGGCCTAAAGAACCGGTGTTAGCAGGTGCTGAGGCAAAAATAAACGTGGTGTTTAACAGCGAAGGCAAGCGCGGATTACAAGAAAAAACCGTAACCATTGTCACCAATTGTGAACCATCAACAAAAATCATCAAAATAAAAGCAGAAGTAATTGTGGCTGAAACCGCCAAATAATTTTAAACTAAAAAACAAACAAATAACAAAATGAATCAATTATTTATTTTAATGGCCCCTCAAGGTGGTCAAAACGGAATCATGTCTTTTTTACCATTGGTAGCCATTGTGGTGGTGTTTTATTTCTTTATGATTCGTCCTCAAATGAAAAAAGCCAAAGAGCAAAAAAAATACATTGAAGGATTAAAAAAAGGTGATAAAATTTTAACCATTGGCGGTATTTACGGCAAGGTGGTTGAAGTAAAAGACGATGCCACTTTAATTATGGAAGTGGAAGACGGCACCAAAATGAAAATTGCAAAATCAGCAGTATCAAACGATGCCAGTGTAGGTTTAAATCAAAACTAATTTTGACAAAAATCAAAGCAAATATTATTCCATTAAAAAAGCCTGGCAAAACCAAGGCTTTTTTTATTTGTTTATTCATTGCCTCTTTTCTTTGGTTGATACACGCTTTAAACACCGTGTACACCGAAAATTTTAAAGTGGATGTGAGTTTTGTGAATGTGCCGGTGCACAGACAACCTGTTGAACCATTGCCCGAGCGCTTATCGATTGATGTAAAAGCAAGCGGCTTAAAACTCAGTTTATTGATGTTGAACAAACCTTTTAAAAAACTGGAAATTGATTTTAATAATTTAAAAGCCTTGAACCGCAACCAGGCTTATGTGTTATCGGGATCGCAACTCAATTTAAATTCCATTTTTAAAATCGAAACACAGGTAAAGCATATTAGTCCTGATACCCTTTACTTTAAAGAAAACACAGGCTTTCAAAAAACTGTGCCGGTAAAAGTGCCCATGTATATACAATATGCGCCCGGTTATGCTTGTTTAAAACCCCTTGTACAACCGGCCTTTGTAACCATTTGGGGCGACACTTCGGCTGTAAAAAAAACCGACACCATTTACACCACCGCTTTGCAGATGAATCAAGTAAAAGAAAGCTTCAGTAAAACTTTGACCTTGATTAAACCACAAAACAATTTGTACACCGGCTTAAATGAAGTAAGTGTGCAGGTGCAGGTTGACAAATTGATTGAACAAGAAATTTTAATTCCGGTGCACAGCATTGGTGGCACCAAGGGGCGCGCCATGAATATTTTTCCACCCCGTGTAAAACTGCGATATACAACCTTACAAAACAACATGGAATTGGCCGACACGGCGCATTTTAAGGCCTTGATTGACGAGGGCAAAGTGAACAAACAAAACAATAAATACAAAGTTTTTTTGGGTACGGTTCCGAACAACATAACGGTTATGAGTATGGAGCCGAAAGAAGTTGAAGTTTTAATTTTTAAACAATGACCATAGGCTTAACAGGTGGCATAGGCAGCGGCAAAAGCACAGTGGCCAGAGTATTTGAACTCATGGGCTGCAAGGTTTTGAACAGCGATGACCTTGCCAAACAAAGTTATTTTAAGCCACACATACAATCACAAATTGTGGCTTTGTTGGGCGCAGAAGCCTATTTAAGCGAAAGCCAATTAAACAAAAGCTTTATTGCCAACAAAATTTTTAACGATAAAAATTTACTTCATAAAATCAATGCCATCATTCATCCCGAAGTAAAAAAAGAATTTGAATTATACAGCAAGTCGCATCCGCAGGACATTATAGTAAAAGAAACCGCTTTATTGTTTGAAGCCGGTTTAGCAGCCGAGGTCGACAAACGTGTGGTGGTGGTGGCCCCTGATGATTTAAGAATTCGAAGGGTGATGCTGCGCGATGGACTAACAGCTGAGCAGGTAAAAGAACGCATGGCGGCGCAAATGTCGCAGGATAAAAAAATAGCATTGAGTGATTTTGTGATTCACAACGATGAGGAGCAATTGGTGATACCGCAGGTTTTAAAAATTGTGGGGCTGTTTGGTGGCGGGAAGTGTGGGTTTAGGGTTTCGTAGGGGGATGGAACGCTGATGACGCTGAAAATGAGGATTGACGCGGGTATTTTTTTAACACTAAGTCCGATATCTATAGGACACTAAGGTTGAGGTTGAGGTTGAGGTTGAGGTTGAGGTTGAGGTTGAGGTTGAGGTTGAGGCTAAGGTTGAGAATTAGAGAAGAACACTTAGGCGCTTCGCGCAACCGGTTAACTGATGCGTCTTATCTCTTGACTCAATTCGTCCTGCCTCGAAATAATAGAACACGAATAATTAATCTTTGTTCTATCACTTGGGCGTTCCCGCGATGTTGGCCTCAAATCAATTCTTTTGCCAACACGCGGTCGGGCCGTCGCTACTCGCTATTTGCCGCATCCCGAAAATTCTGGCGGCAAATGAGCTCAAACATGCGCTCCGTCCCTAACGCAGAAATGGCGGAAGAATTTCCAAATCACCATCTTATCTCTTGACTCAATTTGTCGTGCCTCGGATTTTTTTTTACCACATAGAAACATAGTTAACATAGAGAGATTTTTATACTAAGAAAACATAGGCGTTTCGCTTCGCGCAACGGGTTAACGGATGTGTCTTGACTCTTGACTCAATTTGTCTTGACTCGGTTTAATGGAACGCTGATGACGCTGAAAATGAGGATTGACGCGGATAGGGAATTTTAACCACTAAGTCGCATAGCTATCGGACACTTCGGATGAATTTGAGGAGAAGATCAATAAGGGAAAATAAGGTTTGAGTTGACAGTGGCGTTGCGCTTTTGCTTCACTGTATCATCAAAAGCAATTTATTTCACGGCTAATTTTAACAAGGCTTCTACTGAAAGGTCTTCATCAATCAAAGGCCAGTGAATACCATAACCTGAGGGTGACACTTTATATAAACTACGTTGTACATCATTTGCTAATTGCAATTTCGTGGAGATTCTGTCAAGCGAAAAAGAAATTAATTTGCCATCAATTTTTAATTGCATGGTATTGTTTTCAAATTGTATATCTTGAATAAGATGTGTGGCAATCATTTTTTATTTTTTAAAGTAATTGTTCCAGGCTTCAACGATTAAATCAAAATGCTGATAAATTATTTTCTTTATTTCTCGTTTTGATGCAGGTCCCATATTGAACGAAAAATCTTCCTTTATTTCAATTTCATCGGCAATGATCCAAAACTTGCATTCCATTTCACCTATTTCAGCGTGCACATGCATTGGTTCTGCACCTTCGTTTGAATAGAAAAAATTCTCCATCCATTGATAAAAAGAATTGTTGGCATTATAACAAATTTAATTATTTCGCTTCGATTTGGCAAGGGGTTTATTGTTCGCAGATGTCGCCGGAAAATGTGAATGATGATGATTAGGATTTTTTTACATTTAGGACACGAAGGTTGAGGAGAGGATCACTAAGGCCTTTCGCTCAAGGGGTTAACGGATGTGTCTTGACGCTTGACTCAATTTGTCTTGGCTCGATTTTTTTCACCACTTAGGCACTAAGGTTGAGCGTGAGAGAAGAACACTTAGGCGCTTCGCGCAACCGGTTAACGGATGTGTCTTGACTCTTGACTCAATTTGTCCTGACTCGGATTTTTTTTTACCACATAGAAACATAGTTGACATAGAGAGATTTTTATACTAAGAAAACATAGGCGTTTCGCTTCGCGCAACGGGTTAACGGATACGTCTTGACTCTTGACTCAATTTGTCTTGGCTCGATTTTTTTCACCACTTAGGCACTAAGGTTGAGAGTGAGAGAAGAACACTTAGGCGCTTCGCGCAATCGGTTAACTGATGTATCTTGACTCTTGACTCAATTTGTCTTGACTCGATTTTTTTTACCACATAGAAACATAGTTAACATAGAGAGATTTTTTTAGTAAGAAAACATAGGCGTTTCGCTTCGCTCAACGGGTTAACGAAAGCGTCTTAACTCTTGACTCAATTCGTCCTGCCTCATTAATTATTAATTTTTAATCACTACTGTCCGGGGAAAATAAAAAAAATATAAAAGGGAATACTTTTTGAGTACTCCCTTCGCAATGGTAATTTTGGTTTACGACAACTAAAAAAACCATGAGCAAAAGTAATTTATTTAGCGGACAGCCGATCTTTAATCAGCT
>CANGGP010000048.1 GCA_947453445.1 Sphingobacteriaceae bacterium | reverse complement strand
TGTTAGCACACTTAAATTACTGCAATCGGGAAACCTCTTTTTCCTCCCATTTACCTAATTATCAATAACCAATCGTTGATTTTGTGAAAATTAACTTGACGCTAATTCGATGGTTATCGGGACTTCAAGATTTTTGCCGTCCTCATAAAAAACATTTGTACTTTTATTAAACTTTACCCGGAACGGTTTCGGGACAGGTTTACGGGCAGACAATGGAAGATTTTAAGCCCAAGGTCGCCAATTTGCAATACGTTAGGTGCAATACTAATGGACACTTATAAAAATATTAATAATCCGTTCGCAAAATATAAAGCGACAATCATGGGACTCTTTATGTCTTTGTTTTGCTACTTGTCATACTATACTTTTGTTATTCCCATGTTTATTATGCTTCCACTTCCTTTGACACTTGAAGTTTTTTTTTCTTCAATATTTGGAGGTCAAACTTATCCAAAAGTGGGACAGTCAATCTTAATAACTCTATTTATAATTTTTTTAACGGTCACAATTCTATTTTTTAGAGTTTTCATTTTAGAAATAAAAAAAACAAAGGACTTTAACCCAAACAAATTTCTCCTATTTTTGGCCATTCAATTATTTGTAGTTCATCCATTAGTTTTTTACTACGACCTTTCAAATAATTGGGAACAAGCTAGGGATGGACAATTTATTTTATCAATTCCAAAAACCTTCCAAACAAGTAGTTTGGCGTTCTTAATATTTGGTATTTCTTTAGACACTTTGAATATTTTACTAAAAAGCACAGCACATAACAGTAGCTCCGAGCGATAGGCGGAATTGGCAAAAGCTTGCCTTGGGTTCATGGCTTAATCTTTCATCAAGCTCAGTGCAGGCGCGCTATTATTTGTTTGCAAAGCATAAATACATTTGTACTTTTATTAAACATTTCCCGGAAGGAGCTCAGGACATTTGCATGGTTCTATATAAGAAGCTTTGTAAGCCATCTAGCAACTATCCGTAAAACCTTAGTGCTAACTATATGAGACAAGCCATCAGCATATTCATTTTCGTTTTAACTGTTGGATTATTTGGTTGTAACCCATCAACTGATAGTAATCACAAAAGAATTGAGAAAACTTTATCAATTGACGACAAGTCGTCTACAAAAACGCAAGACGAAGAGAATAAGAATAAAGTCGACGGGCTAATGGATTGTGCTCGTGGACAAGCGAAACCACTTATTAAAAAATCGGACTATCCTAACACAACATTTGTTTTACAACCCGACAGCATATCTGCTATTGAAACTGTATATTTTGAAAACAGTGACAAACTTATAATTCGCAATTGGGGTTGCGAATACTATGTTCTGACTTTTCGCTTCGAAACAAGCCGACTTCATCGCGACACAGCGGACCTTGCATTTTGGTTTCGTGCTGCGAACAATTTAATGACAAACATTCTTGGCGGACTTGATGCACCGATTGACATCAAAAAAGGACTTGTGCGATTTGACAGTTATATTTTACGTGATAGTAAAAACGCATACAAGAATTTGCGCATTGGAGAAGAAATTGAATTTGGAAGTGAAGATATCAGGAGTTTTGTGACACTTGATAGAATTGAAAATATTGAAGACAAAAAAGTTGCAGTGACAATTTCATTTGCAACAGGACCATTGTAACAAGCGACGGTAAGACACCAATCAAAGCATCTAGCTAAACGCCCGCTTTTTTGTATCTTGCTTAAGCTTCAGCAGAAACGTTTGTGGTATGCACAATCGGTAAGCTGTTAAACCTTAATACCAATTGCTCATTAACAACCAAATTTTTGAAAAGTTCAATAAAATATTTTGTAATCTTCACTTTCTTGTGTGTAAACAATACAGGGGCTCAGGCAGATTCATTAATCCGAGAACTGCTGCTAGGCTTTGATATTAAAATACCATATTATTCACTTTACAAACAAATAAAAACAGACAAGAGAATTGTTGAAATACCACTCGTTCTTAAAGATAAAGATACCTTAAGCACAAGCAACTTGCGGTTTTACAGTTATTTTAATGGTAAAGGTATCACTGCCTTTGAGCCCGACTCCATTTTTATTGAACTTGTCCCTATACGCAAGAATTCAAGTTTTATAAAGCTTATGAGAAAACGTAAAAGGATTACATGGATTGATTTTGAATATAGTTTCAAGACATCCCAAAATATGCACGCTTCATTTGATTCGCTCATTTCTAAAATCAAAAACCTTGGATTAGCGTTTAGATACGATAAGTTTGAAATGTGGGATGCAGTTGGAAAAGCATCGACTTTTGATGTTTACTATAAAAATGAATTAATAATAAGTTTAGTAACAACAATGACTTATTATCCCAATGGTTATAGATTGATCATAACATGCGGCACACCTTTTAAATACTAGCACAAGAATTGTAACTTTTAATAATACCTGCTTCAAGTGCTAGGTTGCATTTGTGTATACTTGCGTTGCGATTATAGCGTTTATTCCTTCCACTCTCTTTCTCACTATGTCTCTCATTCACTTTCTCTTTCTCATTCTGTCTCCCCCTCCCCCCCCTTCGACAAGCTCAGGGCGACGCTTCGACAAGCTCAGGGCGACGCTTCGACAAGCTCAGGGCGACGCCTCGACAAGCTCAGGGCAACGCATTAACAAACTCAGGGCAGTCGCATAATTAATTTCTCAAACTTAACCAAGCTTCAAACGAAACCCTGTTTTTAGTTTTCCTTCTTATACATTAAAAAGAATAGTAATAGCAATCGCCTCAATCTTATTCTTGCCGATGGCAATTTTGGCTATACCTTGCCTCTGCAATTTAATTTTCACCTCCTTACTCAAAGCAAAAATTCAATTAACCTCTCGCCTACCCTCACAATGCGTGTAAGTCAAATTAGGCCGTTGCCTTCGGCCCGGGCTCTACGTTCCAATCTTTTTTGCAAAGAGACAGCAAAAAAGGATTTCCACTGCGATCCCTAACGGAAAATAGCCCAAACATTGCGATTGTGAATGCGTGAAAGATGTAAGTTAAAGGCATACCCATGTAACTTATTCATAACAAGTAGATGTAATTTTCAGTCTAAATTAAATCATGAAAAAAACAACTACACAAAATTCAAAAAAAACCCTTAACAACTTAAAGTGCTTTCTCGGAATAATTCCCTTGATTGCTTTAATTATGCCGGCAACAGTTTTATCGCAAACCTCGCCAGCCTCAGTGAATCTTGGAACTTCCGGTAATTTTGTGATTCTGGCAAAAACAGGCATTACAAATACAGGAAACACTTCCATCGTTGGAGATATTGGAGTTAGTCCTAATAACGCTACATCCATCACCGGATTTGGCTTAATTGCAGATGCCTCAAATGAATTTGCAACTTCATCTTTAATTACCGGAAAAGTTTATGCGGCAAATTATGCAGCCCCAACACCGGCTAAAATGACTGCCGCCGTTAGTGATATGCAAACTGCATACACCAACGCAGCCGGACGATCACCGGATTATACTGAACTGTACACCGGCAATCTTACCGGAAAGACCTTAACAACCGGCGTTTATAAATGGAGTACCGGCGTTCTGGTATCTGCAGGAGGTTTTACTATTTCAGGCAGCCCAACCGATATCTTTATTTTCGAAATCGCACAGAATCTAACTTTAGCCAACGGAGCCACCATTACGCTAAGTGGAGGTGTACAGTCATCCAACATATTCTGGCAAGTGGCCGGCCAGGCGGTTCTTGGAACAACATCCAGTTTCAGAGGCATCATTTTATGTCAAACCATGATCAATATACAAACAGGAGCAGCGTTTGATGGTAAGGCACTTGCACAAAGCGCTGTTACGTTAGACGGCAATAGCATTAATAATAACACTGCTGTAGGTCTAGTTGCTCTTAGCCTTGAAAATGGAATCACTCTGTTTCCAAACCCGGCGCTAAATAGTGTGAGCATCAAAAATTCGAACAAGGTTAAATTAGATTACTTAGCCATTTATGATGTATATGGGAGACTCATCAACAAAATCGACCTTCGCGATATGCAACAAGAGAAAATGATTAATCTGTCGGATCTTACTACAGGCATTTACATGTTAGAAATACAAAGTAATGGAGCAAGAACAACTAAACGATTGATCAAGAACTAGACTTTACAAATTATTCCTTTATTTTTAAAAAGCCCCTGAATGAAAATTTAGGGGCTTTTATTTTTACTCTAAATACATCGCTTTTAAGATTCCGACGCAACATTGAATTATCACTCACAATGGTCAAACGCCTTTTTTGCGCCTAAACGCTAAAAGCATAACTTTGACTAGGCAAGCATTCACACATTTATCAAGACTTTGATTTCAGTTCGGCATTTTGTAAATTGTACTTTTCAAATAAGGACCATGCCGCCAAACATGAGCGGTGAAGGCAACATAGAAAACAATAAAAAGCAAAATGAACATAACCATTATAGGTGCCTCGGCAGGAATAGGATTAGAAACAGTTAAAAGGGGATTAAAAAGAAATCATTCGATAACGACCCTTTCTCGATCTGAAATTAATATAGCGGAGAAAAAAAAGTTAAATATGATACTTGGTGATGCAACGAATAAAGCTGAGCTAGTCAAATCAATTCAAAACGCTGATGCCCTAATTGTTACTTTGGGCACAAGTAAGAATATGAAAACCACTAGCCTTTTTTCAGATTTCGCAAAATTAATTGTGGAGATACATAAGGAGAAAAAAATAGAAATCCCATTTATTTTTGTCACCGGTTTTGGCGCCGGAGAAAGTAAAAATTATGTTTCTTGGCTAGTAAAGCTGTTTTTAAACTACTTATTAAAAGACGTTTATGCAGATAAAACTAAAATGGAAGAAATTATTACCAATTCAGATTTAAATTGGACAGTTGTAAGGCCGGGAAGGCTATTAGACAAAGAATTGACAGAGAAATACCGTATTGAAAACAAACTATTCAAAGGAATAAATATAGGCGGCATTAATCGAGCTGATGTAGCAGACTTTTTAATAAAACAGGCTGAAAATCAAACTGAATTAAAAAAATACGTAGCGATATCTGAAAAATAGAATGATGAAAATAAAAACATTGGCATTAATCACATTGCTTATTATTTGCAAGTTTCGAGCCAGTTCACAAGACTTAAATGAAAAAGAAATAATAGGTACATGGAAGGTGCTTAAAATTCAAGTCGAGCCTAACAACCCATTTTCAACAGATAAAAAAGCAGAATTAGAAATACTAAAGAGCGCTTTCCTGAAATCTGTATTTTATTTTAAAGAAGATCACAATTTTACCTTCAACTTAGAAATTGACGATTTGAAAATTACTAAAGCACATTGGAAATATGAAGAAGCTACAAAATCATATTTGATTCAGGAATGGAAAGACAAAAACTTAAAAAAGCCGCTATTGATGGAAATAACTACCAAAAAAATTGGAGACAAAATTATCTTTATGATTTCAGAATCCTTCTTCGAACTGGAGGTGAGAAAGGAATGATAGCCAAATGAAGCTAACAGCGACTCCAACTGGAAGATTGAATAGGCAATGTATGCCTTTAGTTTAATTTACGCTAGCGCTTTTTTAAGTTTGCATGACAAAAAAAATCGTATCATTATTAAATCTTCTCGAGTGAATTCGGGACAAATTATGCGGTTTACAATGGAAACTTTGAAAGTCATGCAGCTATAATCCGCCGAACGTTATTAGCAAGTGGCGAATCAATTCCGAAAACAAAAACACTTTGTTGAACAAAATACTAAAGTCCATTTTACTCAATAACTTGCGATTGTTTGGCTCTAAAGGATTTTAAGTCTATTTGACGGCTTACAGCAAAGATAATCCCTCTATTGTAAACCGGATGAGAGGTTGCAGGTAATTGTTTTCGAACAGGCAGAAGTGAGTGACTCAACCGCAATCCTATATGCCATTTTTCGTTCAACACATAAGCGGCACCCAGATTGAAAGAAAAGTCTTTTTTACTGATGGGATAAAGGTCTGCTTGGTAAGGAAGCGCTCCACCATTTGTATATTCACCTGAATTGATTAATGCTGCTAAACTTGGACCAAATTCCATGTAAGCTTTTTGCTTATGATATTGAAATAAAATTGGGACTTCAAAATAATATAGATTTAACCAATAATCGCCGTACTTGGATTGTTGAAGGCCCAGCCCGGTTCCTTTGCCAATGTTGCTTAGTTCAGCCTGCATCGTCCAACTTTTACTAATTTTTAACTGAACCCAAATTCCACCCATGAAAGCAACTCTTGGTTTATTTTTAAAGGGACAGCCTGTAATCGTTTGTATTCCTGAACCTAATTTAAACCCAAACTTACATTCATTTTTTAATTTGGCTTGCGACCAAACATCAAGGCAAATCATTGACATGACAAAAAAAATGAAGTGCTGTTTCATACCTAATGAACGGAATTGTAAAATTTAAATTGTTCTAATAAACACGATTCCCTTTAATGACATTCAAAACAAGCTAAATCTTGAGCGCCATTAACCTCATGAAAGCGCTGCAGTACAATCCACGCAAACATCAAGGCATCAACGAAATTACCTTTCAACATTAGCCAAAATGGTTTATATTTGATTGATGAAACCTAAATTAATCTACGCTTTGTCTTTGGCTTTACTAACCCTTCAAAGTTGTTGTGATTTCGGTAGCGGCAAGAGTTGTCCGGAGTCTAATTCTTTTGGAAATCATCCTAATATTCGAATTGAATTTAAAAATTTCCCAGGCACCAATTTTAAGGTTACAACGTATGTTGTAGAAAATAATATCATCGTTGATTCATCCATTCACAATGCCCCTTATGATTCAGTGATATTTATCACTCCATACGTTAAATTACGCGGCGCCGATATTAATGAGGTTCAGCTTAAAAAATTTATTATTAGCCATAACAATAAATCAGATACACTCTCTCACCTAAATTGCACCTATACTGAACGTGTTGAAAAGTGCTTGTGTGATGAGATCACCAAGGGAAAGTATTCAAATTTTTCTTTTACATATAAAAATCAAACACAAACTGTTAATACATTGACAATTGATTACTAAAATCTTTAGATGAATTGGTGAACAGAAGCAAAATTGGCAAATCATAATTTACATTTATCTTAAACATATCCATATCAGGAGCGGCAAACGCAAAGCGGCAAATGCTAGCGCTTAAAAAAGAAGTCAAATGAATTTAAACCGGCTATTTATCTTTTTACTGGTGTTTTCTCTTGTGTTTGTTTATTCATGCAGCGAGGAAACTGAAGAAAGTGCTGAACACCAAGAACTGCGTTTTATTGCAGCCAAAAAGAAAATTTTTGAATTCATGGCTGAGGAAGAGCCGGCAAAAGCCGAAAAAGTTTATGACACGCTTAAATACACGAACACAAAAAACTACACTTATTATTTTTTAGGCGGGATGATTAAAGAAGCCAATGGAAAACACAAAGATGCAATTGGGCTTTTCATGAATGCAATGGGGATATACGAAACCGAAGAAGCGCATTTAAATCTTGCGCAGATTTATCGCGAATTAAATGATTCTGCCTTGTTTATTTCGAGCATTCAACGATTGATTGAAATAAATCCCAATGATGCCCGCTATTACGTTGAATATGCTGAATATTTTGCCGCTCAAAAAGTGTACTTGATTGCCATTGAGAATATGTCAAAGGCTATTAATTTTGGTACAAGCAACAATAAACCCGGTTATTATGTACGACGCGGTGATCTTCGGCAAGAGTTCGGCGACCTCAGGGGCGCCATTGCAGATTATGACTCAGCCATTGCATTAGACCAATACAATTGTTTGGCCCACATACAAAAAACAGCCACCTTTTTAAACGATGGATTTTTCAAAGAAGCCATCAAGAGTGCAAATGAAGGATTAAAAAATAACTGCGACAAAGGCCATTTGATTTTCAGGAGAGGCGTAGCCAGATTTATGCTCAATGATGTATTAGGAGCCAAGGAAGATATTCTATTGGCCTTAGAATTACAAAATGAAGAGGCAATCAATTATATCAAACATACCGCACCTATTGGGTTTAAGGTGCTCTTTCCTATTAAATATAGAGAACAAAACACATCACTAACAAATGCACAAACTGTTGTTGTAAGCCGCGACGAATGCCTAAAATGGAAATTAGCCCCTACCTCCTTTTCAACGGCAGTGCCCTCGGTATTTAAAGTTACTTACTGTCCGGGTAATAACGCTTATTGCGGCTTCAAACAAAAAAATAAAAGTGGAGTGGTTACGCATGAAATTAAATTTGTTGAAAGTGTATTGTCAGATGAAAAAGAAACCATCAATGAAATTAATCAGTCACTGAAAAGACAAGTGAATACATTTAGAACCACATCCATCAAAATGGAGATTTTTGACAATAAACAGTACTATGTGCTCAGGGGCATTATCAATTTTGACCAATTTAAATCTCCTGAATACAAGGGCGATTACCTTTTAACCTATTTTATTTTTCAACCCATCTCGAATAATTGTCGTGGCTTTGCATGGAGCGAATTAAGTAGAAAAGAGATGAACCAAGTTACATTAGCAACAGAGGCTTCTAAAATATTAAATTCACTTAAGTTTTTCCAGTAGAAAAGCAACACATCAACCGCAATCCTTAGCAACTAAATTCTAGTTTGACAAACAAAAAAAATTTGTACTTTTAAGAGAAGGTCCCGAAATAACTTGTTTCATTTGTTGGGCAATTGTATCTGACCATTAAGAAAAAAACTTAGTTAACACAGCTTAGAATCAATTTAAGATGAAGGATTTTATAACTTATAAAAATTTCCGATTTATCGGCCTCTTGGTGATGATATGCCTCTTATCGGCATGCAAAAGAGATGTGGCACTTTCGGTCCCAAAACCAAATCTTGAACCTTTATATGGCACATGGCAATGGGTGATGAGTTCGGGAGGATTTACCGGTGCTTTAATTACCCCTGCATCTGCCGGTTATTCATATGCCATGCAATTTGACAATCAAGGAGGTTTCACCGAAATCAAAAACGGTAAAAGCATCGATAAAATTTATTATGTGCTTACAAAAGATAGTACATACAGACCACAAGAACCTGGTTACTACATTCAATTCATTTTACACGGATCAAAGAAAAATGACACTTATAATTCAAAACAATATTTAAGCTTTATTAGTCAAGACACTTTATTAATGGCTCAAATGGTCGACGACGGCTATGTTAGTATTTATGTAAGGAAATAATTAAGCTGCAAAAAAACTGCGGTATGCCAAACAAAATGAAAAAACAAATTACGCTGTGACCAAACATTTCACCACATTGCTTCTTACAACAATTTTTGTACAAACATTTGCCCAAAAACCAAACATCGACATAAGCGTGCATGCCCGTGTTGATATCGGTAATCCGGAGATTAAGGAAATCGTGGCGCTTTACAGCAATTATTTATCTTCTAAGCCTGATAGTATTTATAATAATCCATACTGGAATGAAGCAGAGAAAAGGAAATACCACGATTTTGATTTTACGCGACGATTTATTTATCAATTTCCATCCGAACAACTTTTAAATTATTACAAGCCTACCATTTTATCGATAGAAAAGGAAGGCGCAAATTATTCAATCCGTACACTCTTTAATGCGGAAGGTCTTGACGGGCCTTATAAAAAATCAAATCCCTGGTGCATTACCAAACTTTACGCTGTAAAAGAAAATAATTATTGGAAACTAAAAAATGCTTTTTCAATCATTACGCAGGATTGGAAAAGGAAAACAATCGGCAAAATAAATTTTATTTATCCCCCGGAACACACATTCAACAAGCACTTAGCAAACAAAGCCAATAAATTTTGTGACAGTATTGTTTCGAAATTTCAACTACCGGATTGGAAACCATTTGATTTCTACATCACAAAAAGTGGCGATGAATTAGGAAAACTTTTAGGCTTTGACTTTTTCTTCACAGGCTACACAAGCGGCATGGGCATTAATGAAAAAAGAATACTGTTGAGCGGACTCGATTCAGAATGGTATCCGCACGAATTTGTGCATTTATTGCTTGAAAATAAAGAGCGGCATGGCATGATTAATGAAGGTTTTGCCACCTTGCTTGGGGGCGCAATGGACAAGTCATTTGATGAAAGAGCCAAAATACTTGCGCAAGAACTTGCCAAAAACGACAGCATCAGTTTTGATGATATTTTAAACAAGAGATGGGGCTGGCAATTTGCAGCTTATTATACAACAGGCGCCATCATCTGTAAATTGGTTTACGAAAAAGCCGGCATTGTAGGCTTAATAAAATTACTCGACACTGCTCCTGAAAATGATCACTTAATGCTTACCATGTGCACACTTTTGGAAATAAAGCAAAACGAAGTCGAGCATTTTTTGAGAACCAAAATTTTGAAGTATCAATAGTTGGGATACTAAACAAAATGAAACTTAAGAATGCATATATAATTCTAAAATGCCACCCAGTACTTATTTTTAATCACAAATCGATTAAACTTAAATCTCTTTTTCGCAACATAAACATTGGTTAAAAAACTAACAATGGTTGAAAGATCGCCAATTATCATTGACCCAAATGCGGCCTCTTGGGTCTTTTCATCTTTTGAAATTAAGCCAACGATAAGGCCACCCAGAAAAGCAGAATATGAAGCAGCAACTAAAGCACCTGTTATTGCGCCTAAAGGTTGGCGTTTTGATTTTAGCATGTAAAGACGGTTTATGGGTATCTTTAGCCAGTAGCCATTGTTCATTAAAAGCCATCGCTCACCTTTGGGAATAAGTGTATCGCTGCAACGATTCCATATTTTGTCACAAACTCTAACGATTAAAGTATCCTGGGTGTATTTTAAACTATCGCTTATCACATCACACAAACTATCTGCACTACTTTGGTGCACAACATACATGACCAAATGCATTTTAAATCGGTTCATATTAAATACCCTGTGCCCACGTTTAACCAATAATTTAGAAGGATTTTTACCGGAAACAAAACTGCATTGAGAATAAGATTCTTGACAAATAATCAGCACAAAAAAAAAGCATATTATTGTTTTCAAAGTATTCAATTCCAATTTCATATTAACTTGGTGAATGTCTTATTTATTTGCAATTTAATAAAAATTAAATATTTACAATGTGGCAGAATCAGTAAATTGTAATAGGCTTTTCTCTTACGGTCCCGTAATTCAATCAATTCATAGGTACGAGAGAGATACAAGCAGAAGAAGATGTACCCTAAGCAGAAGTAGCGACCTTCGACAAATTGCGCTATTATTCAATTTTATTAACTTTACATTTTAGATTTATTTAAGCCTACCTAAAGTCATTATTTTCTTCCAAAATGTAATAAGCAACAATGAAAAATCTCATTCTCCTTTCCCTCTTCTTCTGCACTGCAGCGCAAGCACAATTTTCAGACATTAACAGTTTTTTTTATGATACACTCTTGCAGGCAGGCATCAGAACAAATAAGGTACGTACGGTAAGCGAATGGCAGAAAGATAGCGTGAAACATTATAACGGTTATTATGTATTTGATGCCAAAGGCAGGGTGATTAAACTAACAACTGCCCGCAATACTGTGTTTTACCGTAAACATTTCACTTATAACAATGCCAACGCCATCATAGATGACATCAGTTATGTGAATGGCGATACCACACATGTTGAGTTTTGGAAAAAAAGAACATACGATGCCAAAAACCGTTTGTTACTTGAGGAAAGAGGACAACACTATGGCGGGCAAGATTTAAAAGGCAAATCAATTGAGGCAAGCTATTCAACCAACAAAAAAGGCGCTGAAGTGCGTCGCTATAAATCTTATATTGATTACAGGCCCGAGCCTTCAAGTATTACACTTTCGTACGACAGCCTTGCCGGTGATTTAAAATACACCATTAATTTCGAAAGCCAAGGCTCTGCACCGCAGTTAGAGCAGCAGTTAGGCAAACGAACAGTGATACGCAGTTACGCAAAGAACAACAATGAGTATAGCGACAATATAACTTACCGTGCATTCGGGAAAAATCAAAGAGCCATTGAAATTTCAAGTACTTATGTGCTGTATGACGACAAAAAACGCTTACTGGAATATGGTACCATTACTTATGAAGAAGCATTTATGGATTTTGCACAAGAACATCCTGAAGATTACAGTGAAGGAACTTACTCCCCTTCCTTTATTGCGGCACTATACGCCGGCAAAATTACAGGCAAGAAAAAAATAGAACTTAAAATCACTTACAATGCCTTAGGACAAATAGAAACAAAAACACAAGACAACTGGCGATACAACCTGCACTACAATGCCAAGCATCAAGTAAGCGATTACACTTTAGAAGGCGAAGAAGGTTACCGTGCAAAAATGGAAATTTGGTACAATGACAAGGGACTTATCACAAAAACGCTGCAAAGCAATTGGAATGTGGATAATGAGACTGAACCAAAACAACAACTCGAATTTTTGTACACCTACACTTATTTTTAGTCAGTCATTTTTTTAACTGTTCAAACCATTGCTTCACATGAAATTTCCTATTTTAATAGCCGCTCTGCTCCTCCTCCATGGCAACTGCTTAAATGCACAATTGAATTACCCAAGAGGAACAACCTTATTCGACGGCATTCACAATTTTAGTCACGATTCGGCACTGGTGGACATGGTAAAAAAAAACAAGGTCAAATCAGTGAAGCAAGTTGTTACTACCAGAACTTATACCTTCGCCTACGGAGAATTTACTTTTAATGAAATGGGGCAAGTGATTGACATGCTCACACAACAAGGCCGAATTGCTTATGCCTATGCCGGAGCGCTTTGTGTTAAATCGATTCGTTACGCTAAAACAGACAGCATTGAAAGTTGGGTGAATTATATTTACGATAATAAAAATAGATTATTAAAAACAGAGCAAAACTACTACCAAGAAAAGCGATTAAATACTTATGTTGACAAGGAAAGTAAATTAGTTTCTGAAAATAAAAACTGTACCCGTTGGGAGACCACTGATTATGGCTACCAAGACATTTATACCATTTCGCAGGTGATCGATAGCACAAACAATAATGCCCACTATAAAATTGAATACAAGTATCGACCAAAAGATGTGGATGAAAAAGGGCGCAAAAGAGGAAATAAAACATTAACAAAAACCTATATCAAAGACAATTGCAAATACGAAATTGTTGTGAAGTATAAAGTGTATGGTCGTCTCGAATCACCCGATGATATTAAAACCAATTATTACCAAGGCGATAAAAACGGCCACCTCATTGAGTTCGGAGATATTGATTATGGCCCTGCCATGGAACAATATATTTCATTACATCCCGAAGAATTTAGCTATGGCACTTTACCGCCAAATTTTATCAAAGCAATATTGAGTGGGGAATTTAATACAAGTCGTGAAGCAAAAATTAAACAAGTGTATGATGCCAAAGGCCGTATGATAGAAAAGAACCATTACGATACGCGTTATACCTTTCACTACAATGCAAAAGGACAATTGCATGAACAAATTAAGGAAGGTAAGTACCCAAGGAAAGACGAATTATTTTACAACGAAAAAGGTTTGATCATTCGTGTACTAACAACAGGCTACACCACAGAAAGTGGCGACAAAACAGTGGTATTGGAGGAAAGTAATTTTACATACACGTATTATTAGAACAAGCTTAAGCGTTTTTCTTAATGTTTTAGATAAACTAGGCTAAGTTCTAAAAGCCCACACACACAATTCGATAAGCTCAGCGTATCGCTTCGAGAAGCTCAGGGCGACGCTTCAACTAGATCTGTACTTGGGAAAAACAATTTGCTAAGCAAAAAAACAATTGTAATCATTGTTTCCCAATCCTTTAAAAAAAATTTGAGGACGCTAACCACAAAACAGGCAGCACAATGAACACAATTGAATAACCCAAAACTATTACCAAATTACCAGTAAAATAATGATTCAATAAACTAATAAAGTCAATTATATTTACAAAAATTAAAAAATGAAGCATAAACTTTTAATATTAGTCGGCTTAACTGTATTGAATTATTCTTGCAAGAAAAGCGTTACAGGAGAATATACCGGCACTGCTTCAGTAACAGTAGGCTTAGCATCAACTACAACTGAAAATTTATATTCAAAGGGAATAAGACTAGCCGGAATTGGATCTATTACGGCCAGTGATAAATCCGTTTGGACCGTGCCTGCCGAAGTAAATTTTAATAATCCAAGTTTCCCCACGGCATCAGATTTGTATAATCCTGACGGTAATAAATTCGACAATAGCGATGCTGCTATAGCGGCCTTTGATCCTGCCAATATTATTCAAATCGACACTTCAGGAGAAGTAATCACTGCTTTTATATTTGCCGATAATTATTTTGAACTTTATATCAATGGTGTTGCCGTGGGAAAAGATGCAATACCCTTTACAGATTTTAATTCTCACATCGTAAAATTTAAAGTTTTGAAACCATTTACCATTGCCATGAAACTTGTTGACTGGGAAGAAAGATTAGGTTTGGGATGTGAAAAAAACAAATTAAAAAAGTATCATCCCGGTGATGGCGGCATGGTTGCCGTTTTTAAAGATGCCTCCGGAAAAATAATATGCAAAACCGATGCAGACTGGAAAGCACAAACTTTTTACATTGCCCCAATCAAAGATTTTAGCTGCGTTTCAGAAGATGGAACAACAAGAAATTCTTCAAACTGCAATACAAGTGATGTTAGAAACGGAGCCGGCTATGCAGCATTGCATTGGCAAGTACCTGCAGGATGGATGAATAAAACCTTTGACGATTCTTCTTGGCCAAATGCAAGCACTTTTAGTAATGCCACCATCGGTGTTGACGGCAAAAATGCCTTTACAAATTTCACCAACATTTTTGATGATACCAGCAACGACGCTGAATTTATATGGTCAAGCAATGTGATTTTAGACAATGAGGTGATTGTGAGAAAAACAGTACATTAAGCATGACAAGGGATTAGTAAAGTTGAAAAACAAAGTATTTTATTGTACTTTCAATAGAGCAAAAAATGGCAAAGCCATCAATCATTCCAACCTATAAATGATTTAATTGATGAGAAAAAACATTTTTAATATTTTCATCTTCATTTTGTTATCTGCATTATTTTCTGACTGTAACCATTCAAGCCCTCAGTCCGTAAAATATTTCTCAGTAAATCATTCAGATGAAATGAAAATGTTGCAAGACTTCTATTCCGCTTGGATCACCGAAGGTTCAATGATTGACAAATCTGTTGAGCGCAGAATTGATTCGGTGCGAACTTTATTTTGTTCAGTTCGACTCAGAAAATACTTAGATAGTCTTACCTTTGACGATTTGGATTACGACCCTTTCTTGGATTCACAAATGGTAGACACCTTAATGCTAAAAAATTTAAGCATTGAGGCAGATTCAACACACCATGGAAATTTCACAGCAAGGTATGACTATGGCCAATATAAAAGCATTATTCGCCTTGGCCTTAAAAAAGTAAAGAACCGTTATTTAATTGACAGATTGCCTGATTTGGAAGAAAGATTAATTCAACAAAAATCACAAAACATAGATAGTATCACAAACTAAAATGGTTTCGTTGCTTTATACAACAATTCAATAGAATAAAAGAACAATTAATTTTCATCAAAATTATCATACAATACCCAAATATCTTCACCAAACTAAGTACAATCATTGCATTGTTCTGTTTTCATCAAATAGGCTATGCTCAACAAGCACCTAAAGTGCCAAAAAGAGAAAAAACATGGGTGTATGATGTGAATATTATTCGAGACAGAGATGGGAGAATTGTGAAGATAGAAAAAACAACTTTTTGTAAAGGTACGCCCGGTGCTTCAAGCCAAATTAGGTATTTTGAAACAAGAGAAAAAAGAGATGCCGCCGGAAATATTATGTTTTCTACCAGAGAAAGAGTTGGCGAAAACAATGTTGACCCAGATATCATCAAGCAATACGGCAATGATTCGAATAGTGCTAATCATTAAATAAATTTAAATTGAAGTTTATTTTAGTGTGAACAATAATTTAATTCATCTTGAATTCGTAAAATGCCCAAATACATTTAATTTATCATTATTTAACCTTATGAATATTTATACGCTAATTCAATTGAAATTCGATTCAATTAAATTTGTAAAAACCAAAGGCAGCTCGCAAAATGAGAATGAAAAAAAAGCTAATAATTTTCCCCCTCATATTTATTGTAACAGCCATTCAATCACAAAGCCTCGATACAAGTTCAATTTCATTCGAGAATTCCCTTTGGCATTGTGATTTAAGAATTGGTTTCACCAACAATTTTGTGAATGCAAAAACCATGAATTACCTCGATAATTATGGCAATTTATATTTAGGCACAGCTCTTTATTACAAAAATATTGTGTTTTCTTATTGTTTTAACCCAACCACAATTGTGCGCGTTAAAAAACCATTTAGTAATCACAATGGAGATACAATCAGAAAATACACCAACACGTTTTGGGAAACAAAAGATCCATATGGCATCAACCTGATTAAACATAACTTCGACATTGGCTATGAGATAGGTTTGAATAAAAAAAATAGCCTTACCCCTACTCTTGGTTTCGCCTTAGCACAAATCTCAATTAAAGAACCAAACCTCAATTTTAAAAAACTGCCAAGCTATTACGATTTAAACTTTGGTTTATCTTATAAAAGGTACATCGAAGTAACAAAAGCTGGGCGTTTTTTTTATGGCATACAGGGTTATGCAGGCTACAGCAATATTTCGAATTCATTTTCTGCACTAGGTAACTTTTACTGGTCTTTAACCATTCATTGTGGCGCCAAATTTGTCCCCAAGGGCCTTCTTAGCTTGGGTATTTTGCAAGCCTTAACAAGTCGCTAATTAAGCTCAACCATTTTAAAATTCGAAAATTATGTGCTATAAAGGTCCCTAAAACCTTTCGCTGCCTTAAAGTGTGAAGGTGTTAAATACTTAATCTGTAACTTTTAAAACAGAGGCCATTATACAATTGATGAAAAACACACTAAGCCTTTGTTTAATCTGTTTTACTTTAATTGGCTCATTTGGACAAAAAGATCGGCACCTTATTTATTTTAATTCAAATGAATCTGCATTAAACTCAAAACAGACAAGAGAACTGGATTCATTGATTGTTAAAATTCAAAAAAAACCCGGTGCCAAAGTTTTGCTAATTGGGCACACCGACTCAATCGGAAGCTTAGATGCAAATAAAAAACTATCCCTAAGCAGAACACTTTGTATTGAGTCGTACTTCGTAAAAAATGGCATTGACAAGAAAAAAATTCAAATTGAGTATTACGCTTATCTATTCCCATTAGCTTCTAACAATAAAGAAAGCGATAGAGCAAAAAATAGAAGAACAGAAATTGTAATCTATACAGAAAAAGAATTGGCAGCACTCGATAAAGCGAAGAAAACACAAACATTTTACTTTAAAGACAATTCAAAGGATCTAAAAATCGCCAGCAGAGGCGGTGCAAAAATTAGAATCCCTGCTAAAACATTGGTTTCGAGCATAAGAAGCAAACCGGTAGAAAACATCCGCGTTGAAATCACCGAAGCCTATTCACTATCCGACATGATTGAAAACAATTTTCACACACTATCTGACCAAGGTATTTTAGAAACCGACGGCATGATTAAAATTAGAGCTTTTGATACAAATGGTGAATTATCAATAAAAAAGGATTCTGTTTTTTACATGGCATTACCAACAAAAAACAAAAAAAAGAACATGGATTTGTACAGCATGAAATCAGACACCTCAAAACATTGGTCCAAAAATGAACTCAGAAATCTCTTAACAATGAAATTTGTGATGAGCTTTTTTTATGGATTGAATGGTGATTACGGAGATACCGCCCAAACAAATAAAGCCTTAAGACGTGCATTTGGCAATAACTTCTTAGACACCTTGAACACAAAGGCAAACTATTTTTCCAAAATCGAAAAAATTAATTATAACTATAACATCGACAAAATTCAATTGCTTTATAACGAATTGGCTTACGAAAAGTTATTTGTGTCAAATCCTGATACCCTTCGAATGAATTATCGTTTAATCCTTAAAGACATTAAGGCCTTATATTTCCAAAACAACTCTGATGATGCCAATTTTTCAATTGATAAAATAAAAAACAAAAAATCGTATTTAATCGCCTTTAACTACGATATTCTTAAAAACATTGTGCAGTATGACGTTGTTGACGTGAGTAGTAAAAACGAGGTTAGGCTGAATTTAAAAACAGTTAGTGCGCAACAATACAAGGATGCAATTGACAAATTATGGAATTAAAATAATCAATCTGATCAATCAAATATCTAGCCGCTGATATATAGCTTGGCTTAATTCTAACTCTAAAAGATTTATGCTAAATAGCATGCATCATTTTTTAGTTTGCATGGTCAAAAAACATTTGTATTTTTATTATACGTTTAAAATAAATTTTCACCTCAAGTTGAAAATCGGCTGTTATTGCATTTAAAAAACAAACCAAGTGTGTGAAACAGGCATTGTAAGACAAAATTTGCATTTTTATTCTCAACATAATGATGAAAAATTCCGGCACCGAAGAACAAGAAAACAAAGCAGCCGCTGCACCCTTTGCGCAAACCTACTTTCATGGCACTAAAGCTGACTTAAAAATTGGTGATTTAATCAAGCCTGGTTTTCATTCAAATTACGGACAAAGAAAAAACGCAAAATACATTTTTCTTTCTGCAACATTAGATGCAGCGATTTGGGGCGCTGAACTTGCCTTTGGTGATGCAAGGGAAAGAATTTATTTGGTTGAGCCGATGGGATCTATTGAAGACGACCCCGACTTAACTGACAAAAAATTTCCCGGTAACCCCAGCAAATCATACCGATCCACGCATCCATTTAAAATAGTAGGTGAAGTGAGCCATTGGCAAGCACACCCCATAGCACAAATTAATGCCATGAAAGCGGCATTGATAAAACTCAATGAACAAGGCATTCATTCACTAAATGATAATGAATAACAAAACCAAAAATTCAATAAAAAAATATGGCACAAATCAATCCACACTTTAACTTCAATGGCAATGCTGAAGAAGCATTTAATTTTTACAAATCCGTTTTTGGCGGAGAGTTTTCAAAAATTATTCGTTTTAAAGATATTGCAAGTGACAACTTTCCGGTGGCAGCGCATGAAGCCAATAAAATCATGCACATTGCTTTGCCAATTGGTAGTAGCAGTTTAATGGCAAATGATGTTCCTGAAATGATGGGAAAAACCAACGAAAACGAGAATAGAAGTAAAATTGTAGTGAACGCGCAAAGCAAAGAAGAAGCAGATAAATTATTCAATGGGCTTTCGGTGGGCGGTCAAATTGAAATACCCATTTCTGAGAGTCCTTGGGCAAGCTATTTCGGCATGTTTAGAGATAAATATGGCATTGAGTGGATGGTTGAATTTGATCCAAACAATAAATTGTAAGCTTAGGCAAATAACAAAAACCTTTTCCGTACATTCAAAATCAGCACTATTTGCAACACAAGCCCCTCTATAACTGAATCAGGCATTGTTTGATAAGTTCTGTTAATTAGCATTTCTTTAGTTTGAGAGACAAAAAAAGCTTTGTAATTTTAGTTGAATATTCGTGACAGCTGGAACTTAGCTCGACATTAATATATATGACGTCTGCATAGAACTTTACCCATTAATAAATTGTCTATTAAAAAAAATAAAAATGACAACAGAAAAACCATCCTTCTTAGAAAGACTGAATAATTGGTTAAAACAATCAATCACCATTCGACTGATGACGATTGGCATTTTAATTCTGCTCCTATTGATTCCTATTTCGATGGTCGAAAATTTGATCGGCGAACGTGAAAGCAGAAAACAGGAAGCCATTCAAGAAGTCAGTTCAAAATGGGGCGAAGAACAAACCATTAAAGGTCTTGTGCTTACCATTCCTTACAAAACTTACAATAAGGTTTTTGAAGGTGAAAAAACCGATAAATTTAAATTGGTTGAATCGATTGAATACGCACACTTTTTACCCGAAAAATTAGACATTAATGGAGACATTGTGCCTGAAATTAGATATAGAGGCATTTATGAAGTGATCGTTTACAATTCTAAAATGAATGTGAGTGGTAAATTCTTGGCACCAAACTTTGATGACTTAAAAATAGACAATGCAAACATACTATGGGGCAATGCCTTTGTTTCTTTGGGTTTATCCGATTTAAGAAATATTCAAGATGAAGTTTCAATCAAGTGGAATGGTCAACAATACTTTTTTAATCCGGGGGTAGAATCGAATGACGTGATTGAAAATGGCATTAGTGCCAAACTGCCTTTAAATGCCATTGACTCATCAAATTCAAAGATTGAATTTTCATTAAACATAAATTTTAATGGTAGTTCGAGTCTCAACTTTATTCCTCTGGGAAAAATTACACAAGTCAATATTAAATCCAAGTGGCAAACACCAAGTTTTGAAGGCGCTTTTTTACCGGATAAACGAGAAATTAACAATGATGGCTTTACTGCCGGATGGCGAGTATTGCACCTCAATCGTCCCTACCCTCAAAAATTTAAAGGAGAAGCCAAGGGCATCAACGAATCCTCGTTCGGTGTAAAATTATTTGTGTCGGTTGACGAATACCAAAAAAGCATGCGATCTGCAAAATATGCATCCATGTTTATTGCTTTAACTTTCCTTATTTTCTTTTTTGTGCAAGTACTTAATGGCGTGAAAATACACCCCATTCAATACATCATGGTTGGCTTGGCCTTGTGTATTTTTTACACCTTATTAATTGCTCTGTCTGAACACATATCATTTATGTTCAGCTATCTCATTGCAAGTGTTTCTATTATTGGTTTAATTACATTGTACACAAAAAGTATGTTTCACAGGGCTTTATTAACGCGACTTGTAGGCTTAATCCTTACAGCACTTTATTTGTTTATCTATTCCATCATTCAAATGGAAGATTACGCCCTTTTGATGGGAAGTATAGGTCTGTTTGTTGTATTAGCTACCATCATGTATTTATCAAGAAAAATAAATTGGTACGAAATAAAAACCAAGGGCGAGGAATAAAGTATATTTAAAAATATGCGCTGAATGCTTTGAATAGGCTTAAAATCATAAATACTAAATTTAGGCCATTCAAAAAAAACATAAGAATGAAATTAAAACTTCTCCTCATATTCTTGTTAACCTCCTTTTGCTTGAACGCTCAAAAAAAAGCAGACAAGTTAAAAAGGAATCACAAAATAAATCCATTGTCACTTGACCTCTATTATGGCAAAAGTATATTCAGAGAGAATTTTTATTCACAATTAAATAGTATCAATGCCCGAAATTTTAGCCTCCCGGTTCAACAAATTGGCATCGGTTTTTCAAATGCATACGTTGCCGCCACCCCATGGATAAGTTTTTCCAACCAAATGAATTACACCTATTTTATGACTAACAAGGTGCTCATTAACGACACAATTCAATCAAATATTTCCGGATTCTCCTACGCATGTGGCTTCGGCAAAGCCTTTTTTAAAAAATCAAACATATTTCGATTAACCGCTTATCTTGGCTTTAATACAGGCCGCACCAAATTAACCCAATTCGATAACTTAAATGTGAAAAATCAATTTTTTGCGCCTAAAATTTTACTGCAACCAAAAATAATACTCAAACATTTTTGTTTTTCAATGATGATAGACTATGCATGGGACCTCAGTCATCCCAATTGGAAAAAAATGTACTTGTCAAAATCAAAGTACAATTTGAACACATTTAATCAGAGTAAAATGACCATATTACTTTCACTAGGTTATTGTCCTTACAATAACGTTAAGAAATAAAGCAACTGATGAATTTGTTAAATTTACATTTCAATAATATCAATTTGCAAAACATTCTTTGAAGCCCTTTCAAAATAATATTTTTTTATGCTTAGTTCTTTTACTGGCATTCAAAGGCACTTTGACTTCTCAAAATACGATTGATACTTTAAATGAATTAAACTCAAAAGGTAAAAAGTCTGGTTTTTACCCCATCTATTTCGATTCCTTATTTTATGATTGTGCAAAACAAAATGCCAAATATTATGGATATATTTATTATCACAAAGGCAAAGCGCTCTTTGAACCGCTAGCAAGGCGTTGGAAAACCGATGACATTGCTTACAAACCATACAATGATAGCAATCAGCAGAATGGTCCTATATTATTAAATGGCGAAATATTTCACTTCACACTTCAAGACACATTAAAAAAATGTAATTTATACTATGCCTTTAAATATGGGAGAGAAACGGCGCATATTCAATACTTTAATTCGCGAAATGAAAAATTACCGGAAGCAGATATTTATTATTTAGATAGCCTTTTTGAAAATAAATTCAATTCCTATTTATATTACAAAAAGGATAAAAATTTACCGATCTACAAACAATACGAAGACTATGATCATGCAAAAGCTTTATCTGAAAGAACTTATTTTGTAAATCATAAAGATTTTAAATATTTAATGCGTTTTAAAATTGGTGGCACTTTTAGCACCGCTCAGCCCACTGATAAATCTCTAAAAATAAAAAACTTTGCAGAAATTGGTCTGGCACAAAAATTCATTTCCGGAACACATATCGACACAACAAATAGGACATATCAAAAGAATTTGGCGGTATTTCATTCATTGAATTATGCATTGTTAGGCAGTTATACCAACAAACAATTTTGTTTAGCACCAAAAGTTACTTATGCCTACACCTTAATATTTGGGAGGGCTGAAGCCGGTTTAATTAACTATACCGATTTTGTGAAAAATGATCCAAGAATAATGCTTGGTATCGGATTATCCATATTTGGGTATTTTAATGAGATGTTATATTTCACAATTCCCTTAACAAACAATCAAATTGTTAATGTTCCGCGATTCTCATTTTGTTTGACATTTAATTAAAAGGTAATCGAAAAGCGTAAAATTAAATTGACTTATTCTTTGCGATTATAATTTTCCTCTAATTGCATCAAGCATTAAACTGCAAACTTTTGACCATAATCATTCATGGCCTGCATGATTGGTAATAGTTTTTTCCCTTCCTTGGTAAGACTATACTCAACCTTTGGAGGTACGAGTTCGCAAACTTTTCGGTTAACAATGCCCTGCTCTTCCAATTCCTTTAAAACCTGCGAAAGCATCTTATCATTAATGGTTACAAGTATCCGTTTGAGTTCACTAAAACGTTTTTTCTCATCTCTCAAATTCCAAATAACAATTCCTTTCCACCTTCCACCAACAATTTGTAATGTTAAATCAACCGGACAATAATAAAAAGTACCATTTAAGTTATATCGTTTCATGATGCAAAATTGATTTTAAAATATATTATTAAAACAGTACTTACCAAAAAGAAAGCACTTTCATATTGGTAAGTACATCAGTAAAGGTAAGCATATAAGATATATTTGCTGCAGAATAAATTTTAAAAACAATACTTATAAAAACGTGTCAAACAAATCAAAATTTAACAAAAACAACATGAAAAAAGCAACATTAACCATTTTAGAAGAAAACAAAAACGCAAATTCACAAACCGCGTATTCGGTATCGCGTTCAATCCTGGAAGGCGATTGGGCTTTACTTGACACCTTACTTGATCAGAATTTTACTTATACAGGTGATGGTTATGTTTTCACTAAAGACCAGTACATTGGATTCATGCAAGAAATGAGGGCTGCCTTTTCAAATTTTGAAATGATACTCGAAAAAACAATTACAGAAAACAATATGGTTGCCATTCGCTTTTCTTCAAAGGTGATCAATACCGGCAAATTTATGGGAGCCCCCAACAACAATAAAAATATTGTGGTTAACGGCATATTTATGCGAAAAATTCAGGATGGAAAGGTGATGCAGGAATGGCAAACAACCGATTTGCTGGGTACAATGAATCAAATTGGTTTTGGCGCCATGTTCGGTTATTCCATTTTTGTCACCGGTTTCAAGTTAAAACAAGCTCCACCGGCCCGAAAACCAAACAACTTTTTGCACATAAATGGAAAAGTTGAAAATTTCGATACATTAAGCGCCGAGGAAAAAAATAAATACATCAAAAAATTTTTAAAAGCCAATAAATAAAAAGAAAATTAAACTAAATTCAATATTTAGAATCACTACTGTCCGGGATAATTTTAATTAGTATTTTTAATAACTAGAGTATTTTTACCATATTGCGCTTACGAACCTTTAAGTTAATAAGCAAGACTGCAATTAGCTTGAATAAATTACTGTAATTTTCTGCTACCTTAAACGGCTTTCGGGTAATGGTGGTCAGGGGTGGCCTTCGAGAAATTTCGCATGAAAACAAGGAGCAGCTTTCTGCCGTTCTAGCGCGCGGTCAGTCGCTATTGCAACAAAAGTATTTGAGCAGCCCTCGCGACCTTCACGCGCAACAGAAAGCTGCGACGTAGTTTTCAAGAAATTTCTCGTCAGCTTTGATTCCGATAACCATCGGGATTGTTTCATTTGCATCAAGGCAAAAGAAAATAAAAATACTTCTTTCTTTTCTTTCTTGTTAAAGAAAAGAAACAATCCCGAGGTAAACTCGGGACTCAAGGCACGGCGAACCCTTCCCGCTCTTGTTTTTTGTTGAAAGACTAGCGAAGTAACTAAAGCTGCATTCAATCATACTGTCTCTCGCACACAGCAGCTTTGAAACCGCAGCTTACGCAAAGCCTGCGCATTGCGGACTTTGCAGTCTTTCTACCAAAAAACAATTCACCCGCTTCGGCATCGCGCCGTGCCAAGCCCACCGCACGGGGAATTGAGATGATTGAAACTATTTGAATTTGAGAACTGTGTGTAGGAGGCGTG
>CANGGP010000047.1 GCA_947453445.1 Sphingobacteriaceae bacterium | reverse complement strand
GAAGGCGCACCCATTTTATCGCATCTAAAGGCAGATAACAAAACCGGTAAATTAATTGCTTATTTAATGAGTGATTTTATCAAAGCCGTTTCGTCTCATCATTGATATTTCAAATTATTGATTGTCAATTTTTGTCGGTCGTACAGAGATTTTCTTAATTTTGAATCAGGAAAATGATGCTTATGAGAAATTGGATTTTATACCTCTTGATTTTAAATTCTGCTCTTTCAAAAGCGCAAGCTTATGAGTTGGGTGATTTGAGCATGAATTTTAATTATGGCGCACCGCAAATTACGCCTGCAGTTATCAAGGTTGGTTTAAATTTATATTACAAAAGTAAATGGGCCGATAACTCTTATCAGTTTAGTATCAAAAATACCGGCGTGTATAATGCCAAACTCGAGTATGGGGTGCATGAAAATTTGAGCTTAGGTTTTGCTGCTTCTTATTGGAGTATGGGCATTGATTTACAACACAATTATAACGATAATCATCCGGTTACAAATGTGAAAACCGATTTTTTGGATTCCTACCATTTTGATGTGTCGGCCATGGCTGTTGGTTTAAGGGGTAATTATCATTTTTTTGGTGGTGAAAAACGAAAGGTGATTGATCCATACAGCGGCTTAACAATTGGCTTAACCAAATACACTTACAACGTTGGGTTTAAATCAGACTATCCTGATAAAAAATTGCCGGCCGACACCTATCATTACAAATCGGGCTTAAGTACTTATTTTTCGGGCACTTTAGGCATGCGTGTTTATCCGGTTAAGTACCTTGGTTTTAATTTTGAAGTTGGTTTTGATAGAGGTGCATTTCTTTTTGGCGGTGTGGTTTTCAAAATTCACACCAATCCACCGCAATTTTTAAAAGATTAATCAACGCATTAATAAAACCACACCTGATTTTGATTTGCTGATGTTGTTTTCCAAAACATAATCAAAGGTCCAATAATAAGTGTCTTCCTTGCAGGCCTGATTCATGTAGCTGCCGTCCCATTCAATTTTTTCATCATGGCTTTCAAAAACTTTATTACCCCAACGGTTAAACACACATAATTTTATTGCATTGGCGCCATATAAAACGGGCTTAAAAACTTCATTTACATTGTCGTGGTTGGGCGTAAACACATTGGGCGTATAAAGATTTACATTGGGTTTAACTTTAATTAGTTTTGTGCAGGTGTCCACACATCCTTCAGTATTGATTGTGCTTAACAATACATGGTAATAACCTGAATTTTCAAACGTGTATTTTGGTTCTTTGGCATTGTCAAGAGAATAACCATCGCTAATTTCCCAAGTGTACATTGTGTTTTCGTCGTACTTTAATTTGTTGTGAAATTTTACTTCATCTAAAGTTTCAACGGGTTCTAAAGGACTATAATCAAATTCTGCTTTGCTCTTTGGTAACACTTGAACCACGTATGTGAAATTGTTGGTGCACCGGCTGCCTTCATCGTATACTTTGGCTGTAATGTTGTATGTTCCTGAATTTTGAAAAGTGTATATTAAATAATTTCCGCTACTCTTGTTGTTTTGTACATTCCAATTCACGGTCATTGAATTGCTTTTGTTTAGTACTTCATAATGTAATTTTAAAGGCGGACAAGCTGCATTGCTTAATCCCGAAAGTGACAATTCAGGCAAGTTTTGTACTAGAACAGGAATGACAGTGTTGGATTGACAGCCAAGTTCATTTCTAAGTGTTAATGAATAATTACCACTCATGTTGAGTTGATTGGCCCAAAAACTGATGTTTTGTTTATTGGTATAAAAGTTGTCAGGGCCATGCCATTCAGTGCTAACCTGTGAGGGTGTAATAAAAGTGATGACATCGTTGAGGCAAACCTTAGTAGATGGTAACACATTCACCTCCATAATTGGCAAGGTGCTCACAAATAAATTTTGAATAATAGATGCTTTGCAACCCTTGTTGCTGAAACCGCATAGGGTATAATTACCGGCATAATTGAGTGCAGTAATTTGTAAATGATAGTTTTGTGAATGACTCGAGTCACCACGCGGACCATACCAAGTGTATGCGTTAGCACCTTGCGCGATCAGGTCAATTTCTTGTTGTAAACAAACTGTGGCATTGTTGGGAACCAAATGCGGAATGGGATTCACTTCAAAAAAGATGGAGTCGCGAATTGGACAAGCATTGCCATAATGACCATGCATTTGATAATAGCCGCTCATGAGTGGAGCAGCAACTTGAATGGTATTTGAAAAATTTAAACTTGAATAAGCATTCGGACCGGTCCAATAAAATTGAGTAATCACCGAATTGGTGGCCATGCCAAAACGCATTTGTTCATTTTCGCATCGCGGCGAATTTGAACTTTTTTCAATAACCGGTGCTACACTTTGAATGTTCACAGTGGTGTTTAAAGTGTCGTTGGCAACGCCGCTTGAAAAATGGATGATGAGTTGCACTGAATAAGTTCCGGCACTTGCATAAATGTGTGAGGTGTTAAATGCCACAGATGAATTGTTGAGTGAGGTTACATCGCCAAAATTCCACTGCACCGATAAAACTGAGTAATTACTAACGGCACTGTTGCTCATCACTGTATTTAATTGATACGGTGAATTAAAGTCAACAGCGCCGCTGCAATTTGGGTTTTTATAATTGGCAGAAATGGCTTTGTATGTATACGGCATTGAAACAAATGCCGGTAAACCAATTAGGGCATTTGCATTGCCCAAAGGTTGGGCCAGCATTGAAAAACCACATGCTGCCCCGGGTAGGTCCGGGTTATTAATAACAGTTAATGAATTGTTGTTGTGTGTCACCACATAAATTTTTCCATTTGGCGCCAATTGCATGCCGTAATTTTCTAAACCATTACTACAGTAAAAGTTTTGTACTGAATTGGCAATGGTGGAGTTGTTGTTACTGCTTAGGTCCCATTGTTTTAAACAAGGGATGACACCCCAATTTAAACCTATTTGTGTAGCATAAAATTTACTCGAATTTGGTGAAAATTCAACGCCATAAACAAAACCGGCAGTACTGAGCGTGTATTGATTCGAAACCACACCATTGAAGGTGTTGAAATCAAACAATTCAACAATGTTAAATGGAAAATTAGAAATGGCCAAACCTAACTTTTGACCGTTGGGAGAAATTTTCATGCATCCCACAGCATTTTGAATATTGTTACCGCCATGGATGGTGCCTGCGTTAGAAATAGCGCAAACTGTGTTTACACCACTTGCCGTTAATTTGTATGAACGAAAATTGGCAGTACCCCATTCGTGTGTGACAAGCCAAAAATCACTGCCATTCGATGTTTTAACGGCTGTGAGTTTTTCGGTACATGGAGAATACAATAAATTGTTTTTTGTGGTGACTGATCCCATGCCTGCAGCCAAAGCCATATCCACAATGGTATATCGAAAACCGTTAGTGCCGCCGGCTACATCTACAGTAAATACATAATACAAATTTGGGTTGCCGGGCTGTTTCACAACCAAGCCTGACTGGGCTGCAGATGGATGTCCCATTAAACCTGTTCCATTCGCCATAATTTGATGTGATTTATTCCAAATGGTAATGCCATCGGTATAGAATAATAAATTACCATTTGCATCACTCACGGTTGAACAACCTTCTGAACTGTACATGGCGCTATTGGTAAGCGTTGTGGGTGGATTTGTGGCGAAATTTAAGCCCGCATAACTGCCAAAATACCAATTGTTGTTTTCGTTTTGAGCAGTAATATTGGTAAAACACAAGGCGCAACAAAGCATGCCTAAAATAAATTTAGTCCTCATAAATTCGTTTTTAATAAACACAATTATAGTTCTAAGCCAAAAAATCGGCAAAAGGTTGACGCAAGGCTGCAACGCCAAAATGCGTATGAATAAAGAGTTCCGGTGCTGTGCGTCAATGTTCTTGATGAAATTTGCAAACGAAGAACTTATTTACAAAATCAAATTGACAGCGATTAACTTTTACTAAGTTAAATGCAAAAAAAGCCAAAATCAATTTTTTAACTAGGTGAGAAGCCTGTTTTAATAATTGAAAGATTGCATTGACCAATAAAATCAAATCAGCATCTTAAATGAGCTGAATGCAAGGCAAAATTTAAATGTTGATACTACAATTGAGATTAAAATGCAAGATGCATGCCAAAAATTAAACAGTGAGTTTTTTACGTTCACCAATTTGTTGCCTCCACATCGCGTAATACAAGCCCTTTTCCTGCAATAAATCCTCGTGTTTGCCTTGCTCAATGATTTCGCCTTGCTCTAAAACAAAAATGCGATCGGCATGCATGATGGTTGATAAACGATGGGCAATTAAAATGGTAATTTGTGATTTGCTAGCACTTAAGGCACGAATGGTTTCTGAAATTTCTTCTTCGGTTAATGAATCCAATGCTGAAGTGGCTTCATCAAAAATTAATAATTTCGGATTACGCAGCAATGCCCTGGCAATTGATAAACGTTGTTTTTCACCACCGCTTAATTTAATACCGCCTTCGCCTATGGTGGTTAAAATACCATCAGAAGCTCTTCTTAATAAATTGCCACAGGCTGCCTTTTGTAATACTTCATTTATTTCTTCATCAGTGGCGCTTGGTTTTACAAATAATAAATTTTCCTTAATGGTGCCACTAAACAGTTGTGAATCTTGTGATACCAAACCCAACTGCATGCGCAACTCGGTTAAATTAATATCGTTGGAGTTAATCTTGTTGTACAATACTTGTCCTTCATTGGCTTTGTACAAACCCAATAACAGCTTTACCAAAGTAGTTTTGCCGCTTCCGCTGGGGCCCACAAAGGCGATGGTTTCTCCGCTTTTAATATGTAATTGAATATTCTTGACTGCATAACCGTTTGCGATGTTGTGACCAAATGAAACGTTTTCAAAATACACGTCCTTTATTTCACCAAGCTTAGATGGATTTTCAGGAACATCTTCTGATTTAGAAGTGATCAATTTGGCAAAATTATCCATACTCACTTTTGTTTCATTGTACACGGTAATAACATTGCCTAATTCTTGTAAAGGATTAAAAATAAAGAAAGAGAAAAACATCAAAGTAATTAAATCACCTATTTTAATCACACCATTAAATACAAAGGTGTACAATGCAAATACCAGAGCTGTTCGCACCAAATGCACAGTGGTGCCTTGAATAAAACTAAGTGAACGAATAAAACGCACTTTTTTTAATTCAAGACCTAATATTTTTAAGGTGGTACTGTTTAAGCGTTTTTCTTCTTGTTCAATTAATCCCAAACTTTTTACCAATTCAATATTGCGCAACGATTCGGTGGTGGCTCCTGCAAGGGCAGTGGTTTCGCCCAAAATTTGACGCGAAATGTTTTTGATTTTCTTGCCTAAAAACGAACTGATGCTGGCAATAACCGGTACTGTGGCTAGGTATAATGGACCTAACAACCAATGAATGTTGATGGCATATACAAACACAAAAATGATACCGACTAAAGATTGAAAAATAAGACTGATAAAAAGATTAACAAATTTCTCTGTGTCTGATTTTACTTTTTGCAATTTGCCTAAAGTTTCACCGCTGCGTTGATCTTCAAAATCCTTGTAAGGCAGTGATAGGGCTTTTTTAATACCGTCGGTGTACATTTGCGCACCGGTGCGTTGAATCACAATGTTGGTAAAATAATCCTGAAAATTTTTCGCAATGCGCGACATCATGGCTGCACCAATGGATAAGCCTGAGAAGATTAGAATGTGACTTGTAAATTGACTTAAGGTATCACCCACATGCCAATAATGTTCAGCACCGGGTTCATTGTGTGGTGTGCTAAACTTGTTGATGAGTTTACCGGTAATAATTGAATCACACAATGAGAAGCATTGATTAATGGCTGCCAAAATTAAAGCCAAAACCAATAAGCTTTTGTGTTGTTTTAAATAAGTATATAAAATCTTCATAGAATAGGAGGCGAATTTACTAAGAATTGTGCAACAGCTAGGAGCCTCAATGGCTACTATTGTTAAAAATAAGTAATAGGATGTGATTATTAAATGATTCTAAAGCCTATTAGCCAAGTCATAGAATCTGAAATGATTTCCTTCTCAAAGCCAATATGGTATTCAATAATGCAGCTTGGCTTTTGATTAATACAATTTACCAATTCTATAGCCAAGTGCCAGTGTAGCACCGAAGGTTTCGTATCGATAGGTATATATATAATAGGGATTAATTCGCGGCGGATCATAATGCACCAAACCATACGCAAGTTCAAGGTAAAAGGTTTTCTTTTTATTTAAATTAATCATGGTGCCAAAATTCAGATATCGACCTTTTATACTCACAATTGGTTCGTTGTTTGTTTGCTCTATACCTATTGTGCCGTAACCTGCATTAACGTAAAACCACTTCACGGCAAGCTGAAAGCCTATTGTTCCCGCCAATGGTGTGGCATATTCTGTTGTACCAACACCTAAAATTAAACCTGTATTGTTGTAACCTAAAATGGTTTGAAGTCCCAAATAGCCGTGGGCAGGACCGCAACCGGCACTAATGTTTAAAAAGGGGATCTTTTTTACTTCCGATTCCTTAACTTTTAAATACTTTATTTTTTTAATATCTCTTTTAGCCATCGTGTGAATTTTAGCCGAGTCAGGGGCAGTTAAAAAAAATACCACCATGGTTTGTTCTTCATCGCGAATGTTACAAGCTATTTTTCGGCCGTCTTTGGTAATTATGGTGTCAGATTGTGCGTTTAGCAGATTGGAAAACAAAAACACTAAAAGCAGAATGATTGGGTTTTTTGTTTTCATTGGTTTGATAAAAGAAATAAAAAATATTCAAAATTCAAAAAACTACATTGCATTTCCGATAATTCGCTACGAATTAAACCGAGTTTTTTTCCAATCTTTATTGTATGAAAATTGCAAAATTTGGATTGATTGGAATTTTTACATTGAGCTTGTTGTTTCACCTTCTTGTCATAAGCGGTGTGGTTGATTACCATATGGTATGGGGTGGACAATTAAAGAGCAGGAGCGACATGATTCGATTCGAAAGTATTTCTTTGATAGTGAATGTTTTTTTTCTGATGGTGATTTTGATGCGTCTGAAACTTTTGAGAACATTGATTCCACCTAAGATAATTCAAATACTACTTTATGTAATGGCAATCATCTTTGCTTTAAACACCTTAGGCAACCTGATGTCAGAAAATAAGTATGAGAAATTAATATTTACACCAATCACAAGTATTACATTTCTTTTATTGATATACTTATTGCGACATAAGCCCAAACAATCGAATTGAAAGGGAATGTCATCTGATTTTTTTTTTAAACAATTGCTTTTCTTCCCCTGATAAATTTTTACTTTCGTTGCATGAAATCGAAATTCAAAATTATTCTTAAAGTTCTTGGTGTTATTATGCTGTTGTTAGCAGCAACCGGTGCCTTTGTATATTTTAAATACATGCGACCTTTCTTAACGGCCATGAAACAAACCGAACAGGTTCAGCTAAATAATAATTTGAGAGTTGTTACCGGTGGTGGCGGAAATTCAGGCATTTATACAAGCAAAAAATTGGTGGTACTCATCGATACCAAAATGGATGAAGCTGCTAAGGAACTACATGAGCAGGTGATGGAAATGGCCAAAGGTAAAAAACTCATCATTATTAACACGCATTACCATCCCGATCACATTGATGGCAATCTACTTTATAAAAACGCCACCATCATTGCCGGCAATTACGGTAATGAAGCCTGGCTCAAAGCCTCGAAAAAAGAAACCTTACCCAGTATTTGGTTAAAAGATACCATGCACATTGCATTGGATGATGACACACTTTTGGTTATCAACATGGCCAAAAACATTCATACCAGCAACGACGTAATGGTGTATGCCTTAAGACGTAAAATTTTGTTTACCGGCGACTTGGTATTAAACCATCAAGCACCTGTATTGATGGGTGAAGCCGATGCCGAAGCCTATTTAAAGTTTTTTGATGAATTAATGAATCAGTACCCGATAAAAGCCATCATTCCCGGTCACGGCAACATTGCAGGCATTGAGGCTGTAGATGATTTTAAAATGTATTTTTTAGACATGAAAAAAGCAGCTTTAAATCCTGATTTAGAAGATGAATTAATAGCCAAATACGAAGATTGGCGTCAATTACCCATGTTCATGTCGCCGGGTGCAACCATCAAGCATTTTCGTGCCCATGCCAATTGAGAGGAAAAGTTTAAAAACTTTTCCTCTCGATTGGGCCAATCCTTAGCACTTTGCATGGAAAAGTTTTTAAACTTTTCCATGCAAATGCTTACCCGTTCCTAAAAACAAAGTGGTTCTCAAACACATCCAATAGGATGGCTTTGTTTTTATCAATGTTTCCCGATAGCAATTGTTTCGATAATTCATTCAGCACCTGCTTCTGCATCACCCGTTTCACCGGTCTTGCACCAAATTGCGGATCATATCCCAATTGCGCCAACCAATCAATCGCCTCTTCAGTGGCACTTATCTCTATATCTTGCGCTGCCAATTGTTTGCGTATGTGCTCAAATTGAATTTTTACAATCTCAGTCACATTTTTGCGGTCCAAAGGCTCAAACATAATCACTTCATCAATGCGGTTTAAAAACTCAGGACGAATTGATTTTTTTAATAACTCATAAACTTCTGTTTTGGTTTTGGCCAACACCGTATCTCTGTTTTTATCAGTCAGCGTTTCAAAATTTTCTTGAATAATGTGCGAACCAATATTGCTAGTCATAATAATGATGGTGTTTTTAAAATTCACCGTGCGCCCTTTGTTATCCGTTAAACGGCCATCATCCAACACTTGCAACAAAATATTAAATACATCGGGATGTGCTTTTTCAATCTCATCCAACAACACAACCGAATAAGGTTTGCGTCTAACAGCTTCCGTTAACTGTCCGCCTTCTTCATAACCCACATAACCGGGAGGCGATCCAATCAAGCGACTCACGGCATGACGCTCTTGGTATTCACTCATGTCGATACGTGTCATGGCATTTTCATTGTTAAACAAAAAATCTGCCAAGGCCTTCGCCAATTCTGTTTTTCCTACGCCTGTTGTACCCAAGAAAATAAATGAACCAATCGGACGTTTGGTATCTTGCAAACCCGCACGACTCCTACGAACCGCATCAGCAATACTTTCAATGGCTTCATGTTGACCCACCACACGCTTGTGCAATTCATTTTCCAAATTCAATAATTTCTCTTTCTCACTTTGCAACATGCTTTTAATCGGAATACCGGTCCAGGCGCTAATCACAGAGGCAATGTCTTCACTGTCAACTTCCTCTTTTAATAGTTGCGAACCGTTTGCTTTTGCTTCACCCAATTTTTGTTCGAGTTCTGCCAATTTTGTTTCGGCTTCTTTTACTTTACCATAGCGAATCTCAGCCACTTTACCATAATCACCTTGTTTTTCGAAATTAATGGCATGTTGTTTTAACTCTTCAATTTGTAGTTTTATTTTTTGCACACCCTCAATGGCTTCTTTTTCACTTTGCCATCTCGCTTTCAGGGCATTTCGTGCATCTTGTAATTCAGCCAATTCTTTGTTTAATTCTTCCACTTTGGCTTTTTCATTTTCACGTTTCATCGCTTCACGCTCAATCTCCACATGCATTATTTTTCTTTGCACTTCATCCAATTCAATGGGCATCGAATTAATTTGCATCCTTAATTTAGATGCCGCTTCATCCATTAAATCAATGGCCTTGTCCGGTAAAAAACGGTCGTTAATATAACGCTGCGATAATTCAACCGAGGCAATAATGGCCTCATCTTTAATGCGCACATGGTGATGTGTTTCATATTTTTCTTTAATACCACGCAAAATCGAAATGGCATCTTCCGCACTTGGCTCATCTACCATCACCTTTTGAAAACGGCGTTCCAAGGCTTTGTCTTTTTCAAAATATTTTTGATACTCATTTAAAGTGGTGGCACCAATGGCTCTTAATTCACCACGCGCCAAAGCAGGTTTTAAAATATTCGCTGCATCCATGGCTCCTTCGCCACCACCGCCGGCGCCAACCAAAGTATGTATTTCATCTATAAATAAAATTATTTCACCATTCGCACTTATCACCTCTTTAATCACCGATTTTAAGCGCTCTTCAAACTCACCTTTAAACTTCGCGCCGGCAATTAATGCACCCATGTCGAGTGAATACACTTGTTTTGTTTTTAAATTTTCAGGCACATCACCCGCCACAATACGGTGCGCCAATCCCTCTGCAATAGCGGTTTTTCCAACACCTGGTTCACCCACTAAGATGGGATTGTTTTTTGTGCGTCGCGATAAAATTTGCAACACACGGCGTATTTCTTCATCACGCCCAATCACCGGATCTAACTTTCCGTTTTGCGCCTGCTTGTTTAAATTAATCGCAAATTTATTCAGCGAATTATAGGTTTCTTCCTGCGACTGACTCGTTACACGCTCACCCTTACGCAATTCGGTGATGGCAGCCTTTAATTCTTTTTCTTTTAATCCGGCATCCTTCATCATGTTCGAAGTACTGTCGCCACTGTTAATCAAACCGAGTAACAAATGCTCAATCGAAACATATTCATCTTTATACTCTTTTAAATAACTCGCCGCCTTTAACAGCGCAGTATTCGAAGCGCCCGATAAACTTGGCTGTCCGCCCGTTACTTTAGGATACGATTGAATTAAACTGTCGACCATTTTTCCAAAGGTCACAGGATTCACGTTTAATTTTTTAAAAATAAATGGACTCACGTTTTCATCCACTTCTAAAATGCCTTTTAAAATATGCGCCGGTTCAATGGCTTGTTGCCCGTTTTGCAACACCAATTGCACAGCCTGTTGAATGGCTTCCTGCGACTTGATGGTATAATTGTTCAAATTCATAATTGTATGATTTGACTAATATATAGCACAATTCGTTCCTTAATCTTTTTCGGGTAAATTTTGCGTTATTACGGCATAAAAGTGACGATTTGTCGCGGCTAAACAAGGTTTTTACGACATTTTAGCGCTGTTTTTTAGCTTTAAAGATTTACATTCTTATTGCTTGGGCGCCTCCGCGAAGTAAAAAAACCGTCAATTTTTCCCGATGTTTTTTTACCTCGCGGCCGGGCTTTCGCCACTCGCTCTTTGCTTGCCTTTCAGGACGCGCAAAGGAGCTCAAACAAAGGCTCAATCCCTGGCGCAGACCAGTATTTGAAGGTCTTAAATCACAGCCGAATTGAAGTATTAAAATGATGGCTTAGAAAATTAGGCTTTAATCAAACTCAAAAATTCACTCAATAACTGTTGGTAATAATACACATCTTTCACTTTGGCAAAAACCATTTCACCAAGTAAATCATAAGCTGCTTTGTCTTGAATATTTAAAGCCCCCGCAATCAATGCCATTTCGGTCATGGCCAAGGTTTCGGCTGCACTTAAATGTTCAGGTAAATTTACTTGCGATTTAAACCGCGCAATGCAGGCTGCTTCTGCATCTAACCGTTTGTTCTTAAATTTATTTTTGACCAAAGCACTGAAGTTCTCCGAAATATCGTTCACGCTTAGCTTTTGATGCGTGCCCAATTTTAAACCAATATAACTTTCAGCCAAGGCCTCGAGCGTTTGTTTGCTTGAGCGATAGCCTTTTTTGTTTTTAATTTTTTCAAATTCTTTTTCCGATAAACGATGTACCTCTTTGTCAATCGAACGAAAACCATATCGGTGGTAAAACCAATAAGCACCTGATGCAATGCCATCGGGATTGTCTTTGCCAAATTGGTAAGGCTCCACTTCAAAATAATTAATCCCAAACACCTGGCGGTATACACGTAAAATTTGACACATCACATATCCTGATTCGCCGCCCCGAAAGGCTTCGAAGATGTTGATGCCAAACAATGCTTTTTGCCCAAACACCCAACAACCACCATATGCCGCCGGAAATCCGTTCTTAAACAATGTATAGCCCACATACGATTCAAGCGGCAATTGCCTTTCGGGCACCATGCCATAAATGGCCAATGAAATGCCTCTCTCAAGTTCGAACAAGCGCAAAGAACCCAAATCCATGTAGGATGCAGGATCTGTTTCGCGACTCATCAACACCAAGGATGTTTTAATGATGCGCGACAAATCATTGGTTGCAGCTGCATCGAGTGCTTTTGCCGGTGGAAGCCCAGTGTTAAGCAATGCTAGACTGTCGAATTTTTTAATGAGGTCCTGATGAAAATAAGTTGTTTGGTTTTTGAGTCGGTTAAAGGCCCGCGAAAAGCCATGGTCTTTGCCCTGCACAAGCGTGTATAATTCCAAACGGTCAAATAAATCGTCCTTTAAAAACGGACTACCATTAAACCTTGAAAATTGTTCCAGTAAAAAAGGCAATTGTTCTTTTTCGTGAATGTACAAGGCTTCCAGCAAATCCTTGTTATTTAAACCGGCCGATGTGCGCTCCCGTTCTAAAACGGGTAAACTTAATTTTAATATGGCATTTAAATGTTCTTCCTCCTCCAAATAGCTGTCTAGTATCACGCGATAGTTTTTATCTTCTAAAAGCCAAATCAACAAATCATGCGAAAAGCGGGTTAAAATAGTGCTATGCGGCAAACCGCTGCCGGTGTACGTTTCGGCATCACCGGTGTTTTTGTTTTTTAAAAATTTTGAAATACGTTTGAGTTCAGCTTCAGCAAGTCCTAACAACGTAGCATTGTTTGGGTGTGCGCAAAGAAAAATCAAGAGGTCGTTATATTGTATTAGTGCTTTGTGATTTGCTAAGGCTTGTTTTGTAAGACTATTGAGCAGCGTATACTTTGAAGCGTTTGCTGCTTCATCAAATTGGTTGGCAATTTGACTGAGGGCTTTATAAAGAGAATTAAAGGAAGTTTTCATGCCGCATGTATTAACATTCATTCGAATTACGGAAAATGCAAGCGCATTTCAAAGAAGATTAAAATCATGAAGGCATTTGAATAATTTAAAAAGAATCTGAATTGTTTGATGAATCAAACAGCTCGCTCCATCACTACATAATCTTCAGGTACTACCAGGCTATCGGTGCAATAATTTAATTTGTCTTGAATTTGTGCAGGGTAGGTATCACAAACTTTAAATCCGAAACTTTCAAAGTAATGGGGAATAATGCACACCAAATAAATGTGGTGTTTGGCTTTGTGAATCATGGCTTGGGTTAATAAACGACCCAGACCATTGCTGCGTTTGTGGGTGATGATGCCCAGTGAACACATTTCCGAAAAACCGTCGAATTCGCGCACACGGCCAAATCCCAATAAACCTTCGCTGTTTTTAATCACCAAAAATTCTTCTTGCTTTAACACACGGTCATCGAGTTCGAATGCAGTGATAAAATGTTTCACTTGTTCAAATTCTTCAGTCGAGCAATTTTCAATTCTGGGAATCATGGTGCTTCAATAAAATTAAGCTTATTTTTTAAGCATCGAATCAAATGGAATGCGGTTGGTAATGGAGCGTCCCAAGGTAATTTCATCGGCATATTCCAATTCATCCCCAACAGCAATACCGCGGGCAATGGTGCTTAGCTTCACACTGTAAGGTGCCACCTTTCTAAAAATATAAAAGGAAGTGGTTTCGCCCTCCATGGTGGCATTCAAAGCCAAAATAATTTCTTGTACTTGTCCGCTACTCAATTTATTCACCAGCGTTTCAATGTTTAAATTCGATGGGGTAATGCCTTCTAAGGGAGAAATGAGTCCACCCAACACATGGTACAAACCTTTGTAAAGCCCTGTGTTTTCAATGGCCAACACATCACGGTAATCTTGCACCACGCAAATCACACTTTGGTTGCGTGTGGGATTCGAACAAATGTCGCATTCGTTTTGTTCCGAAATATTGTGGCATTTTACACAAAAACGCAAATCGGTTTTAAGTTGTGTAATGAGTTTACTCAGCTGCTCAATGTCCTGCACATCTTGTTTAATTAAATGCAATACATAACGCAAGGCAGTTTTTTTGCCAACACCCGGTAAGCCGGCAAAGGCCTCTACCGCTTTTTCAATTATTTTCGAACTAAATTCCAATGCCGTAAAAGTAATGAATCAAAGGCATTTTAAACAGCTACTTATTCAATCTTAATTGTTTAGAACTATTGTGTACCGACACTCTTTTTTTTTAGAATAAACAAATCTTTGTAATCAATTAATTAAAAGAGCATGTCGCCTATTTTATTGTTTACCGTTGTGATCTCATACTTTGTGGTGTTATTGTTGGTGGCATGGTATACAGGACGAAATTCCAACAATGAATCTTTTTTTATTGGTAATAAAAATAGCAATTGGATGTTGGTGGCTTTTGGCATGATTGGCACCAGCCTTAGCGGTGTGACCTTTGTGAGTGTGCCGGGTGGAGTAGGTACCGGTAATTTTTATTATTTTCAAATTGTATTGGGTTATCTACTCGGTTATGCGGTGATTGCTTTTGTGTTGATTCCTTTGTATTATAAACTCAATCTCACCTCTATTTACACCTATCTCGAAAAACGCTTTGGCATGAGTGCCCATCGGGTAGGGGCTTTCTTTTTTATTTTGTCGCGCTTGGTAGGCGCTACTGCTCGGCTATATTTGGTCATCAGCATTCTGCAAATTTTTATTTTCGACCGTTTGGGCATTTCATTCGAATTAACAGCCTCGGTTATTTTAGTCTTAATATTGTTGTACACTTTTGAAGGCGGCGTTAAAACCATTATCTATACCGATACCTTGCAAACCACGGGCATGTTGTTTGGCTTGGTGATTTGTATTTACGTGATTGTGAAGGCCATGAACATTGATTTTGCGGGCGCTCTGCATTTAATGCAAGCCAAAGGATACACCCGTATTTTTAACACCGATGTAAAAGCGCCTTCTTTCTTTTTAAAACACATTTTTGGCGGTATGTTTATTGCCATTGCCATGACCGGCTTAGATCAAGAAATGATGCAAAAAAACATCAGTGTAAAAACCATTCGCGATTCACAAAAAAACATCATGTCCTTTTCAATGGTGTTATTGCTGGTTAATTTTTTGTTTTTGTTCCTTGGCGGTATCCTTTATTTATATGCCGATACCCAAGGTATTCAAGTGGCACCCGATGATTTGTTTCCCACCATTGCCTTGAGCGAGGCATTTAGCGGCATCATTGGCATTGTGTTTATTTTGGCTTTAATATCCGCCTTGTTTCCAAGTGTAGATGGGGCCATCACATCCATCACTTCTTGTTTTTGCATCGATATTTTAAACTTGAATGCACGCGAAGGCACAGAAAAAGAAAAACGCAAAACCCGCTTAAAGGTGCACTTTAGCTTTGCAGTATTGTTTTTTCTAATGGTGCTCATTTTTAAAGCCATCAACGATAAATTAATCATCGATTTTATTTTAAAATTTGCAGGCATTACATACGGACCTTTACTGGCCTTGTTTTCATTCGGTATATTAACCAAACGTCAAATCAACGAAAAATTTATTTGGGCGGTATGTATTTTGGCTCCACTATTGGTATTGGCGTTTGATGTGTGTTGCAGTCCGGAGTGGTACGAGAAAAAACTACACATGCAATTGGGTTTACAAGATTTGTCGGCTTCCATCTTTCATGGTTATAAAATTGGCAACGAATTAATATTAATCAACGGCATTGTTACCTTTTTGGGATTGTATTTTATTTCTAAAAAAGATGAAGCCCATCATGCGCAGTTTATGGAATTAAAGCATTAAAGAAGTTCCAAGCGCAATGCTTATCCTTGGTGAAAGGACAGGAATTGTTTCGGGATTTTAAGAGCCTAAATGTTTCGGGAGATTTTGCGTGAGGGGCACGGAAGGCCTGCCTGCCGCTATAGGGTCTGCACATCGGCAGGCAGGTTTAGTTCTTTTAAGGCGATGCCTCTTTTATCGCCTTAAAAAACTGCGACAAAAGTGCGGTGCACTTTTGGGCGAGTATGTGCTAAGATAGCCGAGCCTGAAGTGACCCGACCCCGCCTTCCTTGTAATGACAATAAGCGGGGGCACGCCCAAAAAAAAAATTTGTAAAAGAATCAACGCTGCAAAAAAAGGGTCTTAGGAAAAAAATCCTTTTTTTGGAATCTAATTTATTTCGAATAAGGATGCAGTAAATCCTGCCTAGTTTGTGGAATGAAAGCAGTAGGGAAGTGCTATGCTTACCCTTAGTGAAAGGACTGTGATTGTTTGGGGATTTTAAGAGCCTAAATGTTTTGGGTGATTTTGCGTGAGGGGTACGGAGGGTTTAGTTCTTTTAAGGCGATGCCTCTTTTATCGCCTTAAAAAACCAAGGCGATAGCCGCGCCCGTAGTAACCCGACCCCGCCTTCCATGTAAAGACGATAGGCGGGGACACGCCCAAAAAATAATTCTGAAACAAGATACACACAGCAAAAAAAAGGGTCTTAGGAAAAAAATCCTTTTTGTAATTCTGAAAAAGTTCTCTTTCCCTTTACAAAGTACTCAAACACCACATTGCCATTGTACATGTTAGAACAATTGAATTTAAAATTTGGCAATTGTTGTTGGTGTTTGCGTTTGGCTAATGTTTTTGGTAACCAGCGGTAATAGGTCATGTGCGCCATAAACACCGCCCATGAATGTTTGGGTTGACCATCCAATAAAAATTTAATACCGGCCACACCATCCAAAACCAAGCGAATTAATATTTTAAAAAACAAATGTTTGTTGGGATGATTTTTGGTGAGTGTGGTTAAATTGTTTCGAAAGTTTAAATAGGTTTTGCGTTTCGATAATTTGTTTAATGTGCCGCCACCAACATGATAAATCACCGATTTGGGTTCAATATAAATTTGATATCCGATATTTTTTAAGCGCCAACACAAATCAATTTCTTCCATGTGGGCAAAATAATCATCATCAAAACCACCAACTTCCCAAAAGGCTGAAGCCCTTAAAAACAAACAAGCACCGGTGGCCCAAAATATTTCACGCGCATCATCAAATTGTCCGCGGTCTTCTTCCAAATAATTAAACACCCTTCCCCTGCAAAAAGGATACCCAAAACGGTCGATATAACCGCCGGCTGCTCCGGCATACTCAAAACAGTTAGCTTTGGCATGGTCGAGTATTTTGGGTTGACAGGCGGCAATTTTATCCTTGGCCTCCATCAGTTCAATCACCGGTTCAATCCAGTTTTGCGGCACTTCTACATCAGAATTTAAAAGCACATAATATTTTGCTTGAACCTGTTTTAATGCCAAATTATAGCCTTTGGCATAGCCAAAATTACCTTTGTTTTCAATTTGAATCACTTGAGAGTAATGTTGCTTCAAAAATGCAATGGAGTCGTCGGTGCTGCCATTATCGGCCACATACACCTGGTGCTGATTTGAATGTTTTAATACACTTGGCAGGAATTTTTCGAGAAATTTTTTGCCATTGTAGTTTAGGATCACAACCGCCACTTGCGCTTCAGTACTCATCTTTATCTGGGGTTGTTGTATATTTCGTTAAAGTGATTGGTTTCGGTGCCTGAAGGCGTGGTGTTGTCAGGGTCGGCCAATCCATTGCTGTTGCGGCGGGTGACCTCAAATTGCCAACGGGGATTGTTGATCTCTCCGCGCATATCGCTGTGCACCAATTGGTAACAATCGTCGGCCAAGTTCTTACTCACAAAAACAAACTTTCTGTTCGAAAATGATTGACCATTCACATTATCGGTAATTTTATAATACTGCCAAATTTCATATGGAAAAGTATTGGCTTCATTGGGTTGCTGCGAGCGTTGATTGGGTGGACCGTACTGCAAATAAGCCCTTCCGCGATCGGTGTAATAACCCGGCATTTTACCACAACGAAAAAGTGCCATCACATCTTGCACCTGACGATAATAACCTGCCCACATTTTAAGTGGATTGGCGGTATCGGCGGACCTGCGTGTCCAAAAATCAATAATAAAGTTCTTCATGGCTAGGTTGTCTTTTTTGATGGCTTGGTTGATAATCCTATCCTTATCTACTCCATTGGCAATGGGCCACAAACATTCAACAAACATTCTTAAAGTATCACTGTTATTACAGGCGCCAAAATATTTGTCCAATTCAATCAATTGGCTTTTGCTCAATCCGGCATTTAAATCTGCACTTTTCTTTTGTTTTTGAATGTAAATGCTTTTTTGAGCGCGCACCAAGTTGTTCTCGTCCTTTAGTTCAATCAGCAAACGGTAATTACCGCTTTGAAGGCCGGCCAAATTTAACTTGGCCAGCAATGGGTTTACTTCAGCTGAGAGCATTTTTTTAAAGCCGGCCACTTCACTAAATTTCGAGGAAGGATCGGCAGCTTCAACACGATAAGTGAATATAAATGCTTTGTTAGTGCCCAAAATTTTGTCGCAGTGATAGGCTTCGGTATAAAAAATTAATTCGGTGGCCGACTCGGGATAATAACGAACGCTATAAGGAATTAAGTCGAAACCGCTTTTACTTAAAATATTCGCTGTGCTTGTTTTGCTGTATCCTTCAACCAATTCAATGTCAGATAATTCAATGGCCGAATCGCTGTATTCAATGTTGATTTCTGAACGTATGCTTTGTTTTTTGGCCTTGGCATTGTAATTGTCACTAATATCAATCAACAATTGATAATGTCCATTGGGTAAACTAATCCTCTGGTTATCAATAAACGCGGGCGATTGAACACTGTCGTTGTGGGGCGGACCGTTTAGGTTATATCTTAGTGCCTTTACAATCACGGTATCCTTCATGATTTTTAAACCAATGTTTACGGAGCTTTGATAAAGCCCTTTTATTTTTTTCTTTTGAAATTGTTGACCTAAAAAGGTGATGTAAGTTTCGAGATAAGGGCCGTTTTTTGGGGTGTTAAAACTGGCGTATCCCAAATAGGCGCCGATTTGAGCGTTTAGTGTTTTAACACCCAATGCCATGAAAAGCAATGCTATCAATGCTTTTCGAGAATATGCTGCGAACGAAAAATCCAATCCATTAAAAGTAGAAAAAAAAAATAAGAAAGAGGCTTGCAGGTCTAAAAAAAATATTACTTTTGCCCCCGGAGAAATGGCAGAGCGGTCTAATGCGGCAGTCTTGAAAACTGTTGACTGTAATAGGTCCGGGGGTTCGAATCCCTCTTTCTCCGCACAAAGGGACTTTGGCTCATAAAAAAAGCTAAGTCCCTTTTTTATTATAGCAAAATCGCCCGTGTGTCGGGCGATTTCAGCAATAATGTAATTCAAATCCGGAGTTCGAAATGCCCCCTTTTCCTTGTCATATACCAGACCGTTAGGAAAGAGTAGATTTTGTAATTTTTCCTTGAGGCCAACACTGCCATCTACCCACAGTTTACGCAGGTTTCGGCATAATATCGAGGCTTCATTTAGCATTTCTTTTAGGTTCGAAATGTAAATATTGCAACCGTTGATTTCCTTCTGCAAATTCGCAAGATCCGCCATGTATTTTGCCAAGAAACGATCATAGGTTTCCTTCGGCATTTCTTCTTTTATAAAATGCTTCTCTTCCAACTTCTCAATGTTCTTTTTAAGATCGACCATTCTCGCCTTAAGTTCTTTTTCCTTCTCCACGTTGCCATTATTCATTTCATAATAGGCGCTTTCTAATTCAATTAAAATGGCTTCGTTCAAATCCTCCTTTATTTGATAGTTCTCTAAGTCGGTGGCAAATAATTCATGCATCGACTTTGCGCTTTTGTTGCACTTACATCCGTTTGTTCTGCATTTATAGTAATAGAGATTCTTCTTCTTTACAATATAGCCCGTGTAAGGCTGATTACAATCGACACATTTTACAAAAACCTTTAAAGGAAGATTAATGTTTTCTAATTTATGTGGTACTCCGTATTTGGTAGATGAAGAAACGATGTCGTTCACCTTCATAAATTCCTCTTTGGAAATCATTTTTTCGTGAACTCCCTCTACAATTTTTCCATTTAGCATTCCGTGAGAAATTAAACCGCAGTAAAAAGGGTTAATGAAAATTTTATGTAATTGTTGCTTATACATTTTCACACCTTGCGCTTGAAGTTTCAAAATAATTTCTTCATTCTTCAAGCCTTGTATTTTCCATTCCCAAGCTTTCTTTATTTTCTTGCCATCGGCATTCACAATTATTTTACGTTCACCGTTCGACCGTACAATATCATAACCCTGCGGTGGTTTCACTACCCAAATACCCTTTTCAAATTTGGCTTTCATTCCTGCCATAGCAACTTGTTTACGTTGATCGTTATCCCAACGCCCAAATAGTAATTGCATATCATGGAATAAAACTCCGCTTGCATTAGAAGTATCTATCGGTTCAGTTACTGCTTTAATATGTACGCCATGTTTCTCTCTTAATTCATCGGCAATAGAAATTGCTTTCCCTCCAGTCCTGCTGAAGCGAGTCATTTTATAAACTAAGATGGTTCCTATTTTACCTTTGCTTTGCCGAATAAAACTCAGCATACTCTGAAACTCTTTCCTCGCATCTGTTTTGGCACTTTCATAAGTGTCGCCAAAACGAGATACAATAATTAAATTATTTCGGGCAGCATATTCTTCAATGGCTTTCCGCTGAGTTTCCAACGAATCGTTCTTGTCGAACTGTCCTTTGCCGGAAACCCTTGTGTACATTACAACTAAATTGCCTTCAACTTTTTTAACGGTGGTTGTACTAAACCGCCCAAACTTTGATTCAATTAGTTTTTCGTCTGTTGTCATTTGACTCCTTTCTTTTATTAAGCCGCTTTATTATATTCTTGTTCCATTTTCTTTTTATTCAAATGCTCGTAAAAAATAACAGCTAAGTTTTTTACGGCAAATAATATTTCTTGAGCCTGTTCATCAGAAACATTTTCATAATTTTTCATTCTTTTAATTTTAGCAACACTCAACCCTTCGTGCTTCTTGCTTTCAATAATTTCCATTTCTTCCCACTCTTTTTCACAATTCTTACTTCTTTATCTTTCTCGCTTTAATTGAAGTACGGCACTCTTTTCCAAACATGGTAGCAAATTCTGCTATAGTTTTAATGGCAATAACTACCGCCACAAAAACTTGCACGTTCAAAATAAAGATGCCATACTCTTATACCTAATTATCTTATTCTTCCGATTCTTCCTCGCTTTCGTAGTAATCATCGAGTAGTTCGCTTAAGGTAAAAACGTTTGCTCGTTCTTGTTTTTCGTAACTGACTTCAATTAGGATATCTCCTTCTTCGTTAACGCCATTTATTTCGTTCGTTAATTCATGCTCCGCTAATGCTTCAGCAAATTCTGTTATAAAGTCACTTGGTACTTCAAATTCTTTCGTTCTCATATTTTTCTTTTTTGATTGTTATTTTTTGTTTTTGTTTTCCCTGTAATCTACTTGGTAGATTTGTTGGCGATCTGTCTCTTACTCTTATGTTCATCGTTTTTTTGTTTTAGAGAACAAAGTAACAGTGGGGTATTTTGGTGCTTTCCCGGTTTGGGAAGATTTTTCTCGATTCTTTCAGAACTTTTCATGTATGGCAGTTAACGGCACGTTTGGGCTGGTAAATTTTAAGCCTGAAAATACTCCGGGATTACCAGGGGATTATCCGGGGGGAATCGGGGATTATTCGGGGATGATTGGATTTTTTCCGAATTTTATCGGGGATTACCGGAAAATACTCCGGGGGGATTACGGGGGGATTAAAGTTTTATTATGCAAATTCGATTCCTGCTTAAGTAAAGCGTAAAAAACCTTATTTTAGACAAGGCAAAACATTATTAAACGCAGAGAAATGGCAGACCATATTATTCCAGACGAAGACGGCAAAGGCTTTACATTCGCTTTTATTGACGGTGACATTGAATTTGTTAATCCTATCGAATATTTGGCTGACAGGACTATTAAATCTAGGACTATAATCTATTCTAAATATTTGGCTATTAAAAACCCTACATTTCCTTCCGACATTATTCAAAAGGCTGCAATTAAAAATGCAAAAGAAGACTGGGAAAACCATTTAAAAGATATTTTGGCAACTAAAGTCCCCCAGTGCTTAATTTCTTTACTAAAAAGCACTTCTAAAAAGGAACAGGAAAAACTTTTAAAAGGTTTACAATTAACTCCTGAAATACTTTTTGCATTTTTTTTCAAAGCATTTAATGACTTTGGCTTTACATATAGTCAATACAAGTCCGAACACTTTCCGAAGACATTAGAGAAAGGTTCATTGCCAAAATTTGCTACATTGGATAGGGAGAGCGGTGAAATTAAGAAAGTTGGGGAGACTTCATTAACTGATGGACAAATTAAACAAGCCATAGAACAAAGAAAGGTAATAGCTACAAAGTTCATAGACAGTGGCTCTAGTTGGCATGCATTTTTCATTACCTTTAAAAGCATCGGTGGCGAAGAATCATGGAAAAATGGGCAACCCCATTATCATTATATTTCAGACAAATTTGAAATATCAAGAGCGGAAGAAGTTAAACAATTCAAAAGTGACCACTACCCTAAAACCTCAGTACATATAGAATTGTTAGATTATGGTAAGCAGCCCGAAAAATGATAAGGTGATTCAATAATACAGTAATATAAAGATGACAGATCATAAAGACAAAATATTCAAAGATTGGATCAAATTCCTTGATGCTGACGAGGTAAAATTTCAATTGACATGCGCATCATTATACTTAACTGCATACGAATTACTTATTGACTCAGTTGTAAAAAAAACTAAGGATTTTTTCATAAATGGACTACAAGATGGTGAAATTAACTATAGCGATGAATATACTAAAGTTAAAGCCTTTTATCCAAAAGATATAGTAATTGCCTCCTCTATGTGGTTGATGGATTTAAGTGCAATTGATAATAGTGATTTAGAAAAAATAAAAGATTTCAAAAATTACAGAAATCAAATTGCTCATGAGATTCCCAAAGTTATTTCAGATACTTCACACGATGTAAAGACTTCTTACATTAAGGAAATAAGGGATTTGTACCGAAAAATAAATTTATGGTGGTTTGTAGAATTTGAAGCCACAATAAATCCGGACTTAGACGGAGTTGACTTGGAGAAATTAGATTATGATGAAGTGCTTTCGTTTGTTATGCTTCCAATGGACTATATGGTAAATATCGTAAATGACGAAATAAAAAAAAGAGATATAAGAAAAAGTACAACCAAATAAATTTATTTACCTACTAAATATACAACAAGCCACTTTACTTAAAATTTATCTTGTTTAGTAAATATAGTTCGTTTGTTAATTGAATATTTTGTTCTTCAATTACTTTATTTTCCTTGATCAAAAGTTCAACTATTTCCCTTTCCTGAGTATTTAATTTAGATAAATACTCTCCAACTTTCCATTTGCTTTTGTGTTGCTTTACATCTTCCTGTTTTACCATTAAAGCTGCAAATTTTGCTGGGATAAGTGCTTTTAAAGCTGTGAAGCAATTGGTTCTAATTCCAAGGTAGATGTTGATGCCATCAAAATCCCAATCAAATAAATAATAAATAGGGCAGGTTGGAATTGGGACATATTTTAATTGATTAATGTTTTTCCCACCGGCAAACCAAAACTCAATATAATCATGACGGGGAATTAAAAGTCGATTTTTATTTTCGCAAAGTATGATGTATTGAGTTTTTTTCTTTGGATATAGAATTGATAAATATTGTAAGTCTTTACAATCCTCAAGAAATTGATCTATCGATAAAATCGCTTTCAATGCTTTAGAAAGTGTACTATCAATTTTAGTGTGCTTGGAACTCCCAAAAAATTCAGTAAGAATTTGCTGATGCGAATAATTTTGAATAATTATTTTGTTCCTGTTTTCTTCCACAAGCAATAATTTTTCAATTTCTCCAATAGTGGAATGATTCTCTAAATATTCTATTCCGAATTTCTTTAAAAAATTATCACATTTGTTGTATTCCGGTAGGAAATCAGTATTGTATTTTTCAATAAATTTTTCTGTAATTTTAAACTTGTTGCCGAAAGATTCCATAAAGCCCCTGTCAGTCAAATGGATGATAATTTTATCGCTTGTAAATTTTTTAACCAATATTTTCTCATCATTTAGCTTAATTAAATATTTCAATATTTTATAAGGAGTATCTAATTGAAGCATCTTTTATTGTTTTTCTAATTTAAAAATTGAATCTGCAAAATGTGTTTCTACATCATGAATCGTATTATATTTAGAAAAAGTAGCCTGAATCCCTTCATTATATTCAAATCTACTTTCATCCGAACTCTTAATAAATTCATAATAAATCTGTTTATTGTTCTCAAAGGCAAGGTCATTAGCTGCAATTGTCATAGTGAAAATTTGATAATCAAGCTTTTGAGCAATTTCATATAACATATCAAAGTTCTCACCTAATCCGGCTACTTCATCTATCGGCAGAATTCTTAATCCTGATTCTGTATTGTCCGGATTTAATTTGTTCTTTCCTTCAACTATCGATAATTTTGCAATACACAAAAGTGCAAGCATTCCATAATTTTGGCCAGTACTGCCTGGACTTGGCTTGCCATCGGGATCTGTAATAATTGCAGACGCATCATAATAATTAAAAGGATTTAATATTTCATGTGCTTTAGCGGCAACTTTTGTAGGACAATACTTTTTAAATGCCGCTTCTAAAAGTTCTTGAGCGCTAACTTTAGTTTTTTGTCCGAATAAATTATCCGTAAAACTTGCACCTGAAATGTCATCGTTAAGTTTTTTAATCCAATTCAGATTAAACTCATCCGAATACTTCCATTCTAAAGTCACCTTATTATATGACGCCAATTTAAAGTCTTTCAGCAATGCCTTTATTCGGTCTAAAAAATTCGTCTGTGTCTCAATAATATTTTTTAGCTGTCGGACAGTGCTATATATTTTTTTGGCTTCTTCTTCATTTAGTTCTTTGATTTTTTGATGCAACTCAGCCAACCTACTCTCAATGTCATTAGAAAGCGATTCTTCCGGGTTATCCTTATTTGTAATTATTT
>CANGGP010000046.1 GCA_947453445.1 Sphingobacteriaceae bacterium | reverse complement strand
GGGGTAATCGCGTTCAAAATTGAGGATGTTTTGAATGTTGGCACCTCTAAAGGCATAGATACTTTGTGCGTCATCGCCAACTACACAAATGTTTTGAAAGCGGGCCGCCAATTGTTTGATGATGACGTACTGCGAGAAATTGGTATCCTGGTACTCATCCACTAAGATGTACCTGAATTTATTTTGGTATTTTAATAGTACATCCGGAAAATCGCGTAATAAAACATTGGTTTGAAATAACAAATCGTCGAAATCCATGGCGCCTGCCTTAAAATTGCGGCGCTGGTATGCTTCGTAAACCTTACCCAGCATGGGTTTACGGCTGCTTTGGTCTTCTTGTTGTGTGATGGGATTGTTTAAATAATGTTGTGCAGAAATGAGTTTGCTTTTTGCTTCGCTGATGCGGTTTAGCACCAATGAAGGTTTGTAAATTTTATCGTCGAGATTAAATTGTTTGAGTATTTCTTTAATCACGCTTTTACTGTCGTCGGTATCGTAAATTGTAAAGTTATGCGGATAGCCTAATTTTTCGGCTTCGATGCGAAGAATTTTAGCAAACACACTGTGAAAGGTACCCATCCAAAGATTTTTGGCTTCGGCCGGACCAACGATGCGGGCGATACGTTCTTTCATTTCGCGGGCAGCTTTGTTGGTAAAGGTGAGGGCTAATATATTAAATGCATCCACTCTTTTTTCCATCAAGTGGGCGATACGGTAAGTGAGCACGCGGGTTTTTCCGGAGCCTGCACCGGCAATAATCATTACCGGACCTTCGGTAGCCATGGCCGCGGCACGTTGTAATGGATTTAGTTCATCGAGGTAATGGTACATTGTTTAAAATTCCTATTTTTTTTGATGAATTAAAAGCCTTGCACCAAGAAGATTTAAACAAAAAAGGGGAGGGAAGGGATTAGGGAGACTTAAGGGACTAAAGGGATTTCAGGAATTAAAAGTGAAGAATTAAGAATTAAAAATGCGAAACTTGTGATTATATGCCGAATCGCATTTGAATTACACCCAAAAAGGCTTCTTTGAAAATTTTTGTACTCATTTTACTCACGCCCAGCACACGGTCGGTGAAAAGTATAGGCACTTCAACGATTTTGAATTTTAGTTTGTAGGCGCGGTATTTCATTTCAATTTGAAAAGCATAGCCCATAAAACGCACTTCATCTAATGGAATGGTTTCGAGTACTTTTTTTCGATAACACTTAAAACCGGCAGTGGTGTCTTTAACCGGCAACCATAGCACCATGCGAACATACACTGAAGCAAAATAACTCATTAATATTCTACCCAAAGGCCAGTTGCTTACCTTACCGTTTTTGCAGTAGCGTGAACCAACAGCAACATCGGCGCCATTCTCGCAGGCTTCTAATAAGCGCACTAAATCGTTTGGATTGTGCGAAAAATCGCAATCCATTTCAAAAATAAAATCGTAATTGTTTTTTAGGGCCCATTTAAATCCGTGGATGTAAGCTGTGCCCAAACCCAATTTGCCTTTGCGTTCTTCGATGTGCAATTTGCCCGAAAATTCATTTTGGAGCAATTTAACGTGTGCCGCGGTACCATCGGGAGATCCATCATCTACAATTAAAATTTCGAAAGCTCGGGGTAATGAAAAAACCGTGCGAATCATTTTATCAATGTTCTCGATTTCGTTGTAGGTAGGTATGATGACCAAATTTTTGCTCATTCGCGCACGAATATAACTTTTTTAAAATCGATGTAAAAATAATAATCGTCAGGTTTTTATGCACTTATTAAGATGCAAGAATTATATAATTCCTATGGCCATAAAAATGGCAAAAATGATGAGTGCTGCCGAAACAAGATACTTAAAAGCTTTGATAGTAACCTTTTTAATGAGTCGATTGCCAATGAATGCGCCGGCAAATGCGCTAATACAAGCAACTAGCATGAGAGACGCATTTACATTTTGAATATTTGTGCCCATTGATTTGGCATAAACACTCAGCCGACTTAAATCAATCATGCAGGCAATCACTACACCGCTGGCAATAAAACTTTCCTTGCTCAAGCCTACTCGCATTAAGAAAGCTGAACGCAAGGCTCCCTGATTGCCTGAAAGACCGCCAAAAAAACCGCTTAAAAAACCTCCCAAAGCCAAATATTTTGGGTTAAATTCTAATTTAGAAAGGCTAGGGATTAAATCGAACAAACAAAAAAAGACAATGAGAATAGCAAGTATTAATTTGATTGTTGAAACATGAAAGGTGCGAGTGTTGATCTGGTAGTGGTATATGTCGGGCAAGGCACTTAATTGCATCAAAATTAAGGCACCTATAAAAGCAGCCATTACAGAGGGAATTCCGAATTTAATCACCACTGCTTTATTGATGTTTTTGGCCACCAATAAAAATTTAAAAACATTATTTAATAAATGTACAATGGCTGTAAGCGCTACAGCTGTTTCTACAGGAAAGTAAAGGGCAAACACTGGCAAAAGCAGGGTGCCCAATCCGAAGCCCGAAAAAAAAGTTAGGCCTGAACCAATTAAACTTACAAGGCAAATGAGCAGATACGGCAGCATGAAATTATTTTACCCGTAAATGTAATTATTTTTTAAGTGCTTTACTGCACGTTGAGTGTAATGGTTTTTTGTGTCATGTTCCCATCACGGTCAATGATGGTAAATACCCACTTTTCGGTACCGGCTTGATTTCTAGTGCTAATTTTAATGTCCTTTTCATAGCCTGTTTTTTCATTATCAGCCATAAAATAATTATAATAGGTGGTGCCTGTTGCAATGCCGTCGTAAAAGTATGATACGTTATAACTTTTTAAGTCGTCTTCAGTTTTGGTAACCACTATGCCTACCAAAATGGTGTCTTTTTTGTTAAGCGATTTATCTGTTGAGGTATATGGCGCATCGGTTTTTAAACGAACATCCGGTGGTACATGCGGATCGACTTTCTTTTTTTTACAGGCCGCTGATGTGAACAAGAAAGCAATTGCGACGAAGAGGAATATGTGTTTGTATGTCATGATTAATTAAATTGATATTTTAAATTGATGTTTAAATTTCTTCCCATATTATTAATGCCGAAATATTTAAAACGTGACAAGTGATCATAATAAGTTTCATTGCTCAAATTATTTAGGGCAATCGAACAAAAGACTTTGTTTTGTTTTATAAGATACTCACCACCAATAGAGGCATTGATTAATTGATAAGCTTTGCTGTTTGTTTCGAATTGATTCACCATGTTTTGTTCAAACACATACACGTAATTAATCGACAAATAAGCATTTTGGATTTTTTTTGTTTTGATGAACTTGTACTTTAATTCTTGGTTGAGTTTTTGTGCCGGAATAAATGGCAAGTATTCACGCGCATCGGTGAATCCGGCTATATTGCAGTAAGATGCAGTGTACAACCATGCTTTTAAATTTTTTGGATGTAACCGTAAACCGCTTTCTATTCCGCTGATGAAGGCATTTTTTTGAATGTAATTGTAAATGCGTAAACCCAAGTAATCGGCATTGCTAGGTTGCAAATAAATATAATTTAAAAAACGATTGGCATAGGCATCAACAAATACCGTAATGTGCTTTTGGTGAAATTCCAAAAAGGCATCACTGCAAAAGTTTTGTTCAATCTTTAGATTCACGTTTCCAATTTCATATCTCGCGCTGCCTTCGTGTAAGCCATTGCTCGACAATTCAGCGAGGTTTGGTCCCCGATAACCGCTCGAAAAATTGAGTTTTAAATTCCAGAATTTTGCATCAAACAAACTCATGCCAAGGCAACCGTTTACAGTATTATAAAAACGTTGTACCGGAACAATGTTGTAGCCACCGGGTATAGAAGGATCACCATTGTTGAGTTTGCCGCTATAGAGTGTTTGAATACTTTTGATGTCGTAACGTAAACCGGCTTCGGTAATAATGTATTTTAATATGTGTTTGATGTGCACAAAAGCAGAGCCTTCGCCCATGTTGGCATCGGGCACAATTATGCGTGAACCGTTGTTACGATTTGTTTGGAATTGATTTTGTGATCCAAGTGATAGGTCAAATTTGCTATTGATTGCTTTTGACCAAGTAACTGAAAGGGCATAGGTATTTAATAACATGTCTAAACTTATGCCGCTTGCACCTTCTTGCTCTTGACGGTTGTTGATATGCACGCCAGCATTGATTTTTAATTCGGATGCCTTTAGATACACTGTGTTTTGAGAACTTAAAAAGTTCATCATTACAGTATGGTGCGGTCGTTCGAATGATCGCGACCAACGTGCATCGGCCTTATCGAATAACTGATAAGCATCCATTAAAAAACCAAAATGGTTCAAAGCAAAAATGTAAGTGTTTTCGCTAACTAATTTTTTAGTTTGAATACCAAAGGTGCCTTTAATAATATTGCCACCAAATCGTGAATTTAAGATGCGTTTGTTGTTGCCGTCGCTATAATCAGCATGCGTTTCGGTGCCTGTCCTAATGCCATAGAAAAACTTTCCTGAGCGCTTTTTAATTCCAGCATCAAAGCAATAACCGTTAGTGTTTGAAAAATAACGAGATGATAAATCAATTTGTGTTTTACCTTCCAATGCCGGTTTTTCATTTATGATATTGAGTACACCGCCCATGGCTTCACTGCCATAAAACAGTGAAGCAGGCCCTTTGATAATTTCTATACGGTCGATACCCACATCGCTTAAACCCAAACCGTGTTCATCTTGCCATTGTTGATTGTCGAATCGCATGCCCATTAATACAGTTTGTATGCGGTTACCAAATAAGCCGCGAATAACAGGCTTTGAAATACCTGCCCCGGTTGATAATTGATTAACGCCCGGCAATTTGGCAATACCGTCACTTAAATTCATGGCACCTTGTTCACGCATGGTTTTTGATTCAAGAACCTCGATGTTATTTGCGGTTTCAGATTTAAGGGAGCTTTGATTGCCATACACAACAATTTCGTTCAGGTGATTTAAATCGGCTTCCAAAAAAAGGCGAATTTCGTTTGGCTGAGTGGAGTTAATGGTATAAGTGGAACTTAAAAAACCTATCTTTTTAATCTTTATTACCAGTGGAATAATTTTTATGTCATTTATTGTACAATATCCGGTTTCATTGGTGGTTAAATGAATTCGCCCGGGCTCACTTGAAATCAAAGCATAGGGGATGCCAATGCTATCTGATTTGGATAACAGTTGCAGCCTTGTTTGCGCTTGTATTGTGCTTGCCAATACAAACAAAAACAACACCATGAAGGCTAAAAGTATAGGACGGATGAACATTTTGAATATAAGGGGGACTTTAAAAATGGTCCCCCCTCAATTTTTTATTGCTTTAATTTATACGCAATTTTATCGCCATTCGATAAAGTATTATAAAACCAAAGTTCTTTATTCTTAAGTCGTGTAATGCGATACGATGTTTCAGTGCCACCGCTTGGTGTGAAATAAATATCATCTTTATCTTCACCAAATTTCCATGTACCCGTAATTTCAGTTAATAGGGTTCCGCTGCCAACTGCTTTCATTTTAAATGTTTCATCGCCTTCAATGTTCCACTCAAAATTGGAATTGAAAGAACTGGTAATGTCGTTACCGTTGGAAGTAGCTGATTCAAGCTTCCAGTCGCCTGTAACTCGTGCTTTTTTTGATCTTAAACTGATCATTGGTCCATCGACATATTTTTTACATGATGCTAAGAAAGTAATGCTAATAATTGTGGCCAATACAGCCAATAAAATGCTTTTTGTTTTCATGATTTTTTAAATAAAATAAATTAATACACAGCGAGATTTATTTCTGCTGCCACGATTGAAATTGAATTGAAGAATTTTAGCTTGTTATTAACAACAAGGTGGTTTGATCAACTTGTGAAGGTGATGATGAGCAATAGATTGATGCGGGTTTTGAAAAAAATGTGTAGAAGTAAACCATTGTTGACTAATGGCGGGTTTGGCGGTGGGCAAATAAAAACCAATGAGGTTTAATAAATGCAATAAATTTTGCATCTCCTTCTTTTGAGAAATGTCTAAACCCTCAAAGATATCTAACCAATGACTCTCCTTTACATCCTTTGCCAAATAAACGGTGTAGGCATTGCCTTTTTTTTGAATGCCCATAACTTCATACATTATTCCGTTTAAGCAAACTTCATGTTGTTGATCTTTCCATTGCAGGTTTTTTGAGTTTTTGAAAATATCGCTGCCTTTAATGGTGATGTGAGTTATTTTAAGAGCTGTATAAGCTTCAGTACGAAGTGTTTGTTTTTGCCAAGCCAAGCCACCCACAAACAGCGTATATCGTGCCGCCATGAGGGCAAAAATAAGTAGCAACACGTAGGTAAAAGCTATTTTTATTTTTTGCATAAAGCTAAGTAAAGGCTTGTGCCTTAAAACTAATTAAAAAATACTACAGTGCAATCACTTTCTTGTATTTTTTAAGATTTTATTTATGAGTAATTTTACGCAGTGTTCAGAAGGTTTAATATTCGGGTGTATGGTTTATTAATTGAGAATGATGCACTCTTGGTATCAGATGAATACATCAAGGGAAAGAAAATAACAAAATTACCAGGTGGTGGCCTTGAGTTTGGTGAAGGCACCCGTGACTGTGTGATACGTGAATTTAAAGAAGAGTTGGATTTGACGATTGCTGTCTTAGATCATTTTTATACCACTGATTTTTTTGTCAATTCTTCTTTCGATACAAACAGTCAGGTGATAAGTATTTATTACCTTGTAAAGGCTTTAGAGCCCATAAAAGTGCCAATAAGCACTACAGCGCACAATTATAAAAATGAAGAAGGTGCGCAATCCTTTAGATGGATTCAATTAAGTGCCCTAAAAGAACAAGATTTTACCTTGATCATCGACCAAAAGGTTGGCGAAATGCTCATCAAACAATAATTGATTTAAAGCATTTAATTTTTCAAAATATTTTATTGTAAGCAAATTTAATTATATTTAATGCGCGGAAATGTATTGGTCAAAGCCAAGCCTGTATTCGCTTAAAAATTAATTGCTTTAAATTATGCTTGGAAGCCCATTACATGAGCAACATATTTTGCGGTATCAGGTTGAAATACTTGATCAACCCATGCAGAAAAGTTTACAGACCGCCGTGTTGAGTTTTTTTGACGAAAACAATAAAAAGGTTGTTACACATAAGTTTGCCGTAATTAGCAAAGAAGATATTTATAATTGGATTGACAATGGTGAACCAATTAATATTTCAGGGGCTTATGTAAAAGATTTTTCGCTTATTGAATACCGCACAAACAAAGGCTACGACGATCATAAGGAAATTCAATTGCATGAATTTAGGGCTCGGAAAACTTTTTTTGATTGTGAACTCAGCACCGATTTTAGTGAAGCAGAATTTGTGGGCGATAAAGTTACTTTCGAAGGCTGTATTTTTGGTAATGGATTTGTCAATTTTTTGAATGCGAAATTTGGCACAGGAGATGTGAGTTTTAAGAAAAGTAAATTTGGCAGTGGTATTACAAGTTTCAGATCAGCCAAGTTTGGTGAGGGATTAATCAGTTTTAACAATACCAGTTTTGGCAGAGGTGATTTGAATTTTGTGGATTCAGATTTTGGCAAAGGTGATGTGGATTTTAAGAATACCTATTTTGGTGATGGGAATATTGATTTTAAATTCTCAAAATTTTTAAATGGAGATATATCTTTCGAAAAAGCACTCTTTGGTAAGGGTAAAAAGGATTTTAAAAATGTGGAATTTGGCGGTGGTAAAGTCGATTTTAGAAGGATAGAATTTAACGATGGCGATGTAAGTTTTGAAGGTGTTGAATTTGGTGAAGGCAAGGTGAGTTTTCGTTCTTCTATATTTGGGCATGGCCATAAAACCTTTGATCAAGCCGATTTTGGACATGGTGAAGTGCAATTCGATAAAGTAGAATTTGGCAGTGGAACGGTGAGTTTTAATCAGGCAAGTGCCATGAAAATTTCCTTTTTAGAATGCCATCTTAACTGTTACATTGATTTGCGATTTGGTTCTTGCGAATTATTGGATTTAAAAAACACCATTGTTCGCGATATTTTGGATGTTAAGCCGGATCGATCTTCAGTGACCATGAAGGAAATGAATTTGGCCAACATGCGTATTTTGGGCCGTATGTTTATTAATTGGCGCGAAAATAATGTGCATGATTTAATTTATAGTCAGCGCGATACCGATTATTACCAAAAGGCGGAACAGTTTAGAATCTTAAAAGAAAATTTCAGGAACAACGGCCAATACGAAGATGAAGATGCTGCTTACCTTGAATTCAGGCGATGTGAATCAAAAGCCATTTTGGTTGAGTCTCTGGCCAAAGATAAAAAAAACGCCATTTGGGCCTATCCAACATTTTATTTTCAGAAGTATGTGTTTGATTATGTTGGAAGATATGCCACTGCACCAACCAGGGTGTTGATTAATATGCTCTTGACCTTTTTTGTTTTTGCCATTGTGTATGCACTTTTCAGCATGACTCCTGCGTTATATGGCTTTGGTCACGTCGTAGCCGGCGGTGCCGAAACAGCCGCCTTCAACAGTCCTGGTGAAACATTATTCCATGCTTTAGGAAATTGTTTGTATTACAGCGGCATTACCTTTTTCACCATTGGATACGGCGATTATTTTGCCCATGGCCTCTTAAAACCGGTGGCTGTTTTCGAAGGATTTTCGGGTGTGTTTTTGATGAGTTATTTTACAGTGGCATTTGTGAGAAAAATTTTAAGATAAGCGCACACCTGCATTTGCCATCTACTTTTTCCTGCACAATAAGTTTATCATGGCGTCGTTCTGTTTAAAAACAAGCACGCATGACAACAAAAAACAAATTGGCATTGTCAATATGCCTTGTTCTTGTATTGGAAGCCCTCATCTATTTATGGGCGAGGTATACAGCTACACTCAACGACGGTAATTTTTTCGCCATTCAACCTGAATTTATTTTTGATAAGTGTGCGCGTAATTCGGGGAGAATTTCTTCATTTATAAACCTGTGTATCCTTGGGATGTTTGGTTACCTTGGTTTAAAACACATTTACCGGAATGGTCATCAAAAAGATCTTTTTCGCATATTAATCCTGCTTTACGCAACAAATCACCTCACACATTTCTTTTTTGTTTTTCAAAATTTTAAACATCATCAAATGACATTGAGCATTTCTGACAATTTACATGGATTTATTACATTTATGTTTATAGTTGCAATGCCTATCATTCTTTGGTCATATCAACGCTTAAATAACTTTCTTTACATTCTCATCACACTTCATTTATTTAATGTTAGTTATTTCATCATGGAAACTTTTTTTAATAAAATTAAGCCCGATAAACCTGCTTACCATAATCAATTCGGCATTCTTATTACTTGCATGGCGCTATTATACATACTTTATAGAGTTGTACAGGAAAATAAAAAGAATAGGGTTGGTGAATAAATCCAGATGGTTAAGGCAAAAAAATGATCCGTTGTGTGGGTGCGTTCAGTTTTAAAAATAAAACACCTGGTTTTTAGCAAGCCACGAATGAATCAATGTGTTTTTAGTATACTTACTGTGCCGACCAACCACCATCCATTGGAATGGCAGTGCCGGTAATTGTATTGGCGCTTTCTGAAGCTAAAAATAAAGCCATTTGTCCTAAACTTTCAACACTAATAAAATCTTTTACGGCTTGTTTTACCAGCATCACTTTGCTCACAACTTCGCTTTCACTTAATTGATGGGCCTTGGCTTGGTCGGCAATTTGTTTTTCAACCAAAGGGGTTTTTACGTAACCCGGACAAATGGCATTGCAGGTAATATTATACGGCGCGCCTTCTAATCCCAAGGTTTTTGTTAAACCAACAATACCGTGTTTACTGGCCACGTAAGCCGATTTAAATTCTGATGCTACTAATCCATGCGCTGAGGCGATGTTGATGATTCGTCCAAATTTTTGCTCTTTCATTTGAGGCCAAACGGCTTTGCAAAGGTGAAAAGCAGAATTAAGATTAATACCAATAATGGCATTCCACTTGTCTTCAGGAAAATCCTCGATTGGCGATACGTGTTGAATGCCGGCATTGTTAATCAATACATCAATTGAACCAAAAGTTTCAATGCCTTGCTGAACCATGTTTTTAAGGGCAAGTGGGTCAAGCATATTGGCAGCATTGAATAAAATTTTTATACCATACGCAGTGCCAATACTTTCGGCAATCTCCCTACCGTTACTTTCTAAACCGTTAAAAATGATGTTGAATTTTTTGGTTTTTGCAAACTCTGTAGCAATGCCTAGGCCAATGCCGCTGGTACTTCCGGTGATGAGGACAGTTTTCATAATTAGATGTACAAATATAACCAAAAGCCTGCATTTGCAGGAATAAGCTTAATCAAATTCGTAACGATAGATGGGTTCAATGTCGTTGCGGTCGTCGTATACGGCTTTTAATTCTGTGATTAATCCACTGTTTAAACCATATACCCAACCATGAATGGCCACATGGTTTCCATTGTGCCAAGCCCTTTGTATGATTTTGGTTTGCGCTAAATTTTGTACTTGCTCAATCACGTTTAATTCGGTTAATCGATCGGCCCTTTTATCTTCGCTTTCAATGGCATCCAACTCAAGATGGTGTTTGTGGTAAACGTCTTTGATGTTTCGTAACCATTTATCTACCAAACCAAATGTTTTGTGACTCATGGCCGCCCTAACGCCACCACAGCCGTAATGACCGCATACAATGATGTGTTTTACCCCCAAAACATTGACGGCATATTCAAGCACACTCATTACATTTAAATCGGTATGCACCACCACATTGGCAATATTTCGATGCACAAACATTTCGCCGCTTTCGGTGCGTGTTACCTCATTGGCCGGCACACGGCTGTCGCTACAACCAATCCATAAATAATCCGGTTTTTGACCCAATGATAGTTTTTTAAAATATTCAGGGTCATCGAATTTTTTTTCCATGGCAAATTTTTTATTGCCGATAATTAGTTTTTGATAGGCTGCGTCCATAGTTTATTAATGTTGACTTAAAATTTCTACTTCTTCAATGGCTTCGAGGTGCACAACAATGTTTTTATGCTTGCCCGATTCTTTAAATGCACTGATTAATTCGAGTACGTCTTTATCGATAAATCCGGCTCTTCCACCATCTAAATACACAAGGGTATTAGGGGGTATGGATTTAAATAATTCGATAAACTTTCCTTTATTGATAAAGGTGATACCCGGTGAAAATTTCACAAAAATATTTAATTGCCCATTAATGATTTCTTCAATTTTTTTGAATGGTGCTCTATAATTTTGGCGTAAAATGAACAAAATGGATACGAAAATACCCACCGAAACACCCCTTAATAAATCTGAAAATAACATCACCACAAAAGTGAAAATGAATGGTAAAAACTGATCCAGGCCCTGTTTGTAGATGCGCATGAACATTTTTGGTTTTGCCAAGTTAAATCCGGTTACAATTAAAATGGCGGCCAATGCCGATAGTGGAATTAATGCTAATAAATGGGGAATAAAAAATATGGCAATTAAAAATAAGATGCCGTGGAAGATGGCCGAAAATTGAGACTTACCACCCGAATCCACATTTACCGAGCTTCTTACAATCACCGATGTAATGGGTAATCCGCCCAATAATCCGGATAATAAATTACCGGTGCCTTGGGCAATGAGTTCGCGGTTGGTAGGCGAAATGCGATTGTCAGGATCCAATTTATCAATGGCTTCTAAACTTAACAAGGTTTCCAAACTCGCCACCACGCCAATAATAAAAGCAATTTCATATAGCTTTGTGTTTCGAAATGCCGTAAAATCGGGTAGGGTAAAGGCACTAAAAAACATGTTGATATTATCGAAGGCCGGCAGTTTTACCAAGTGTTCGTCCTTCACTTCAAATTCAGGATGGTATAGGCCAAAGTATTGGTCTAGTAAAATACTTACAAGCACCACCAATAAGGCCGAGGGGATGGCTTTGAAAAAACGATTTTGTTTGATGAATTTTGATTGCCAAATGATTAAAATGGCAATGGATGCTAGTCCGATAATAATTGAACCATAACTAAAGTGTTGCAGTGTTTGTGAGAACTCGGTAAAACTATTTTCGCCGTCAATTTGTTTGAATGATTCGTCACCTTCTAAATCCGCGTCATACCCTAACAGATGGGGTACCTGTTTTAAAATGAGAATTATCCCAATGGCAGATAACATGCCTTTTATCACAGCGGTTGGAAAATAATAACCAATGATGCCGGCCTTTAAAATACCGAGTGCAATTTGAAAAACACCCGCCAAACAAACAGCCAATAAAAAGGCTTCAAACGAACCTAGTTCACTCACTGAACTTAAAACGATACTAGTTAAGCCGGCGGCCGGTCCGCTTACCGATAATTTTGAACCGCTTATGGATGCTACCACGATACCACCAATAATGCCGGAGATGATACCTGAAAAGAGTGGAGCATTTTGTGCCAGGGCAATACCCAAACACAATGGCAAGGCCACTAAGAAAACAACTAAACCTGCTTTTAGGTCGTACTTGAGATTTGAAAACATATTTGATTTTTAAAATTATAAATACAGAATGAACTCATCAATGAGTTGAATGCATTATAATTCTTGCGGAGGTGGACTTTGAATCTCAAAAATTGGATGCTTTTGTTTTTTATTGGCATCACTTGAGAAAAGGCTTAAGGGCGTGGTTGCAAGGTAGAATTTGAATAAGGTTTGGTTGCAAGCCGACCAATTGATGTCTTCTTCGGTGTCGGTATTGGTATCATCTTCAGCGTTTTCATTTAGGTCTTCATTCAAACAAATGGCCTTGTTATCAAACACTTTATTATTTGATAATTCTTTGACAAAAAAGAAAGAGGTCATTAAGATGAATAAAACCAAGGCTTTGTGAAGCATATTCATCAAATCTAATAAAAAGAACCAAAAAACAAATATTTACGCATGTTACTTTTTCTAAAAACTTTCACCAATGGTAAAATAAAAGGCATTGTCGCGTTTATTCGAATAACCATAATCGAATCGCAGATTAAGGTTTTCTGCTTTTAAAAAAGCGAAGCGCAAGCCTAAACCGGCATTGTATTTATTATTTTGCAGATTAAATTCACTGTTTTTGTTGTAAATGTTACCGATACCACCAAACAACACGCCCTTTAGTCGTTTGTAAATGTTGAAGCGATATTCGGTAATCAAAGTAATTGCTTTTAAAGCTCGGTAACGTCCGAAATAGATACCCCTCAAATTGTTGGCTCCACCAAGTGCAGCCAAATCGCGGAAAGGGGTGTCGCCAAAGGTTTGAAAGGCATACAATTGCACCGCCAAAATATGATTCGGGAAAAGACTTTTAAAATAACGGATGTCTGTTATGGATTTGTTGAAGGTAAAATCAGAAATCCACTTTTTCTGGTAGTGCAAAAATTGCTCAGAAATAAAAAATCCTTTTTCAGGCCAAAAATTATTACTTCTTGTATCGTAGGTACAGCTGAAGCCCAATGCCGATACTTCATAAGGTTTTTTTCCGATGAAGTGGGCGGTGTCGAAACTCGAGCCTTGGTCATATTTTATTTTGTATATGTGTTGGTAATCTAATAAAGCACCCATGTAAAGGTGTTTTGCGAATTTGTGTTTAATGTGCGGGAAAAAATTAAAGGTTTCAAATATGTAATTACTGAGGCTTTCGGCTTTTGTATTTGGCCCAATACCCCAGAATTTATCAGGAAAATACTGATGTGTTGCCGAAAATAATAGGATGTTTTGTTCTTTTGGAAAAAATATGCTGGCATTGATGGCTTGGGCATTCACTTGGCGACTGGTGAAAAATCCCAACACTTGAATCAAAGATGTGCGTGTGGCACTGTCGTTGTAAAAACTTGTTTTAAAGGATGAAGTGCCTGAAAGTCCAAATGAATAGCCTAACTCAGGGGTTTTAAAAAAAACAGGTAAGGCAAAATAACGTGTGTTTTTTTCTTTTTTGTCTTTTTCTTGGGCATACAAATTTTGACCCAAAAAGAATGGGATGCAAAAAATGATCAAGAAATAGCCAAAATGCTTCAATTTGTTTTGTTCAATGAATTGTTAAAATAACAAATTACATTTTAGTCGTAAAATATTTTAGTTGATTTTTTTTTACTTATAGTTGAATGTGTTTTTTACGTTGAATGATGTAATAAAAGATTGGGAATATCAGTAAGGTGAATAAAGTTGCTGTAATTAAGCCACCAATGATTACTATAGCCAATGGTTTTTGCGATTCAGAGCCAATGCCTGTTGAAAGAGCTGCCGGCATCAAGCCAATGGCTGCCATCAATGCAGTCATAATCACCGGCCTGGTTCTTACTTTTACGGCATCAAAAATAGATTGATACAAACTTAATTTGTTTTTTAAGTTTTGTTGAAATTCGGAAATCAAAATAACCCCATTTTGAATACAAATGCCAAAGAGGGCAATAAAACCAACACCTCCGGAGATGCCAAAATTGATGCCTGTGATGTGTAAGGCAAAAATTCCGCCTATAAGGGCAAATGGAACATTTATTAAAACCATTAAGGCATCACGTACATTACCGAACATGATAAATAACAACACAAAAATTAAAATTAAGCTCACCGGTACAACTTGGCCCAAACGACCTGTAGCCCGCACTTGGTTTTCAAATTCGCCGGTCCAACCAATTCGGTAACCGTTAGGTAAGTGAATGTTGGCGTTTACATTTGCTTGTGCTTCAGCAATGGTACTTCCCAGGTCTCTTTCGCGAATTGAAAACTTCACCCCAATAAAACGTTTGGTATTATCGCGGTAAATAAAAGCCGGACCGGTTAGTTTTTTTAAGGTGGCGATTTCTTTTAATGGAATTTTGGTACCTCTAACCGAGGGCACCATTAGGTTCATGATATCGTCTTCGTCCTTACGTGAATCTTGCGCATAGCGAACCCGAATATCGAATTTTTTTTCACCTTCAAATTTTTGAGTGGCTGTTTTGCCGCCTATGGCCATTTCAATGATGCTTTGGGCATCTGCTTTTTGTACACCGTAGATGGCCATTTTTTCTTCGTTTAAAACCACCGTCATTTCGGGTTGACCAATGTTTCGAAGGATGCCCACATCTTTAATGCCCGGCACATCTTTAATTTGAGCAATTACTTGGTTGGCAATTTTGTCTAACAGTTCTAAATCATCGCCGTATATTTTAACGGCGTTGCTGGCGTTGATTCCGGCCACTGATTCTGCCACATTGTCGATAATGGGTTGTGAGTAATTGTAAATGATGCCTTGGTAGTTTTTTAATACCTTGTCCATTTCTTCCACCAAACCATCCACCGTTATATTTCTTTTCCATTCCTCTTTAGGTTTAAGGTTTACCTGCATCTGCACATAATAAAATCCGCTCGGGTCGGTTCCATCGTTACTTCTGCCTGTTTGCGACAATACACCATTAACCTCCGGAAATTTTCCCAGTTCTTTTCGTAAAACAGAAACCATTTTTACGGTTTCATTTAAGGATGTGCTCATTGGTAATTTAGCCTCTACCCATAATGCGCCTTCATTTAACTGTGGTAAAAATTCTGTTCCCAAAAATCGAACTGAAAAAATTGAAAAGGCCAAAATAAAAATCGACACCGACAAGCTGATGGTTTTGTTTTTAAAGGTGCGCTTAAAGGCACCCATCACCATTTTATTAAAAAATTCAACCACCACATTGTGTTTTTCTTTCACATTCTTTTTCAGCAAGATTGAAACCAGAACAGGTACCAATGTAAGCGTGAAAATTAAAGCGCCCAACAAGGCAAAACCAAGTGTATAGGCGAGGGGAGAGAACATTTTACCTTCTACTTTTTCGAAAGCAAAAATGGGCAGTAAGGCTGAAATGATAATGAGTTTAGAAAAGAAAACAGCTTTACCTAAACCGGTGGCTGTGTTTTTAATCAAACCCAATTTGGCGAGTTTGTTAAATTTCTCCATGCCTTCTTTATGCGCCAACCGGTCGAGGATCACGAATAAACCTTCAACCATCACAACGGCCCCATCGATAATAATTCCAAAGTCAACGGCCCCCAAGGATAAAAGATTTGCACTCATTCCTTTTAATTTTAAACACATAAACGCAAATAGTAAGGCAAGTGGAATAATGATCGAAACAATAACAGTTGTGCGCCAATCAGCCATAAATATCAATACAATAAGCGTTACCAAAACGATGCCTTCCAATAAATTATGCATCACTGTTTTTGTACAAAAACGCATTAAATTATCGCGGTCGTAAAACACTTCCATCTTTACATCACTCGGTAAAATGCCATTGTTGAGTTCGTTGATTTTAGATTTTAATCTGTTCAACACTTCACTTGGATTTTCGCCTTTGCGCATCACCACAATGCCTTCAACAACATCGTCGTTTCCGTTTAATCCTGCTTGGCCCACACGTGGTGCGCTAGATTCTTTCACCAAGCCGATGTTTTTAACCAGTACCGGATTGTCGTTAAATTCATCCACAATGGTATTTTCAATGTCGCTGATATTGCTTAAAAGTCCCAATCCTCTAACAACATAAGCCTGACCGTTTTTTTCAATGACATCGCCACCCACATTTAGGTTGGCTTTTGTGATGGCTTCAAAAACTTGTGTTGGTGCTAAATTGTATTTCTGAAGCTTGATGGGATCAACGGATACTTCATATATTTTTTCTTGACCGCCAAAGGCAACTACGTCGGCAACGCCCGGTACTGAGCGCAATTGGCGATCAATCACCCAATTTTCGAAAGTTAAAAGTTCTCTGGTGTCTCTGTTTTTTCCGGTGAGTACATAGCGGTATATTTCACCTGTTGGTCCATAAGGCGGCTGCACATCAGGTTCTACATCCTCGGGTAGTGTAATGTTACGAAGTTGATTGTTTACTTGTTGTCGTGCAAAAAAATCTTCAACATCATCTTCAAAAATAATTTTGATAACCGATAAACCAAACATGGTAATGCTCCGCACATTGGTTTTCTTTTGCACCGAATTCATGGCAATTTCAATCGGACTTGTCACAAATCGTTCTACTTCTTCGGCGCTTCGGCCATTCCATTCGGTTACAATGATTATTTGGGTGTTTGTTACATCCGGAAATGCTTCAATGGGAATTTTGATGTAACTCACAATACCAATCACGACCAATAATCCTACCCAAAAAAAAGTGAAGACTTTATTTTTAAGAGAGAATGAAATGATGCTTTTTAAGAATTTGTTCATAGTCGTTCGATTAATCGTTTAAGGCATCATATATGAGTAGTCCGTTTTTTGAAATCACCTTTTCATTTTCATCCAGACCATTAAGCACATATGTAGTGTCTCCCAACTGAGAATAGACGGTGACGAGCCTGGTTTCGATGTTTTTCCTGTCTTTGAACACCATTACCCAGTTTTTACTTTTATCAAAAATCACAGCGCTTGAAGGTAAGGCGATGAGTTTTTTCTTTTCCGAGAATTTTAAATTCACGGTGGCATTCATTTCGGGTTTTAAGAGTAAATCTTCGTTGTTGATTTTGATTAATATTTTCATGGCTTTTGTTGTTGGATCAATCACATTAAATATTTTATCAACTTTTCCGATGAATTTTTTATCGGGGTAACTTAAGGTTTGAACTTCGGCTTCATAGCCCAATTCAACCTTTGAAATATTTGCTTCATTTACATTGGCCAGCACCCACACATCATTAATTTGCGCAATGGTAAATATTTCTTCACTTCTGTCGCTTCTTAATTCTTCGTTCTGTGTAATATCCTTATTGATGATAAAGCCAGCAATTGGTGCTGTAATTCTAAATTCTGAACCTTGTTTGAGGTGATAAATACTATATACTTCGGTGATTCTCTCCAACTCAGCTTTTGCCTTTTCCAATTCTTTTTCTGAGGCAATCACATCTTTTTCAGAATTGAGTTTTCCTGAAAATAAATCTTTGGCCACTTGTAAGTTTTTTTCTGACAAGGCCAAATCAGCTTTGGCGTTTAATAGTTGTCGTTGAAAATCTGCTACCTCACTGCTTTTAATCACAGCCAACAATTCACCTTGTTGCACATAATCGCCCAGTTCAACTCTAACTTCGGTAACAATTCCGCCTGTTATGGAATAAACATGTGCCATCTTGTTATTATCCGCTTCTACCTTACCGAAAAATTTTAGTTCACTTTTTACATCTTTCATTTTAACTTCGGTAATAATGCAGCGTTTCATCATGCTGTCGTTTAATTCAAATCCGCTGATGGCTTCATCGGCTTGTTTTGTAGTGCATGAAGCAAGCAAAAGTAATGCTGTAAAACGGCAAATGGTATGGATCATTTTTTTCATAATTTCTTCATTAATAAATTTTTGAAGCTGTAACGTAATTAATAATGGCAGCCGATTGCGCCAATTGTCTTTTTGTGTTTTCAAAATCAGATAATGATTCGTTAAATGCTTCAACAAAATCAACGAATTCTAAAATGCTGATGTTTCTTAATTGAAAATTGTTACGAATACCTTCATTCACCATTTGAAATTGGCCGTCATACAAATCTTTAATTTTTAAGTACTCATTAATGCTGCGTTGCATATTGGTCCAGGCTTGTTGTACATCTAATTCAACTTCTAGTTTTTTCTCAGTCAAATATGTATCCATGGCTTTTTTATCAAATTCGGCGGCTTTTATGTTTCCTCTGTTTGTATTAAAAACAGGAATAGGCATGGTGATACCAGCATTGATTTGATTTTTAAAGGCACCGCCTCTTTGATCATAACTGCCATTCACAGCCACATCGGGAATAACTTGTTTTTTCTGTTGTTTTAAATACAAGGCAGCCAACATGGCGCTCGCATCCGCCATTTTTAAATCGGCCCGGTTACTAGTGGCCAAGGTTTGTAAATCGGCAATGGGTTTTAAGACTAAAAAATTATTAAAGCTTTCATCATTTACTTGTGTTGCAATTTCTTGATTGGTTTGCAATAATAATTTCAATTGTTTTTGATTTTCGTTGTATTCTTTTGCTAAGTCAGCTTTATCGGCATTTAATTTGATGTAAACCGATTTTAAACGAATCACATCTTTTAATGGTAAGTTGCCTTTGTTGGCTTGCACTTTGTATTCATCAATAATGGTGTCTAAAACATTTAATTGTTTGATGTAATTTTCAATCACAATTTTTTCGCTGTTCACATTAAAAAAGTACTGGTGAAGTTGGGTACGCAATCGACTTAATAAATCAGTAAATTCAGCTTCAGCCAATATTTTGTTTTGTTTGGCAATGTCGATTTCTATTTTTCTTTTTCCACCCAGTAAAATCAATTGTTGAATTTGAAATGATTTTTGACCTGATGAATCGATGTGAAATGTTTTTTTGTTTTGCGGGTCATACACGTTTAAGTCGACATTAAAAACAGGGTTGGGAATGGTTTTTGCTTGAATAATCAGTGCTTGTTTGGCGCTAATGTTGTACTGCTGCGCCAAGAGTAATAAGTTGTTTTTTAAAAAAATATTTTCGGCATCAACCAAACTTAATTGCATCATTTGGTTTTGCGCGCTTGCATTAAATAAAATGCAAAGTAGGAGGAATGAAATTGAAAGAAATTTCTTCTCTTTAAATTTATACTTGATTCTGCTATTTCGAATTGCTTTCATTTTATTTTCTTTATATGTTCACATGTACACGAATTGAGTATACATGGATAGGTCCTCTGTCGTGATTATATCCGGGGTTTAAAACAAATTGGTAAACCAAGGAGGGAATAATTCGGCCTTGATTTAAATTCATGGCGTAGTAGCTTTCTAAAACTTGTTCTTTTGCATAATTTAAACGGCCATCGCCAAGCATAAAGCCTAAACCACCATTTTTTAAATAGTTTTGATGCTGAGGGCTAATGCCCGAAATACAATAGGCTAGTCCAAATGTGTCGTCTTTTCTTTTCCATTTATCACCTTTAATTGAAATGCCGGCGCTTGCAGCTTGATCAATTTCAGTAAAGCACCAAGTTTCATTGTTACCGTCGTTGTACGATGCTTTTAAAAACACACCAATGTTTTTTTGGATATACTGTTCCAAATTAATGCCAAAGCCATATTTACTTCTACCATACTGTCTGCTTGCCACAATGGTATAATCTGTTTTAAAAACTCCCGGTAAATTTGGATCAAGACCCGTAACGAGATTTGATGCAGAATATTTGCCAAAGAATCCTGTGTTATAAAATGCCAATGCACTAATTTTTCCGTTTTGAACACCAATCTTGTATTTATATTTTAATTCAAATGAATTTGCATTCGCTTTGTTGATGTTTAAATCCATGATGTTGCCATTGGCATTTTTTGGCATCATACTAAAGGCATAACGTGCCTCAAAAGTTTCATTTACAAACTCAATTAATACAGATGGCGTGTATCCCCTTGTATTGGCAGGATAATCCCATGCAGCATTGCTCATGAGTCCCCAACACATAAACTGAGTACGTGCATTGTGCGAAAAAGTATTGTCATCAAAATAATCGGCAATGGATATTTTTCCGACTGTAATAGACAGGTAATTTTTGGGCAGGTTCATCAATACTTTGTTTTCTGCATCTTCTTGAATTATTCTATCCGACGAAATTGGTATGTAATGACGGTAAAAGGCACGTGCCAAATAAAATGTAGGGTCAGGATTACCAACCCTAAACGCTTCGCCGTTTGTAAAGGCTGCAATGCCAAAGGCAGTTGATAATCCATGGCCTCCGGCAATTTCAGGATTGACACAAATCACCGCATTTTTCCATGGTCGCATCGAAGCAAAAAAAGTACTGGTAATGGTTGTTGCCCATTCATCGTTAGTTGTTTGACTATGGGCTCCGCTGTAAGGTGCTGCAAAGCTTTTTCGATATTGGCTTACTGTAGTTTCTTGCATGTGTAAACTAAAACGCTTGCTTTGTAAATACAAGCTATCTTGTGCTTGCGCAAAGTTACAAAGCAGTAACGATGAAGTGAGTATGATATTTTTCATCTGCATTTTAGTCAATTTTAACAGCCACGATTAAGCATTATTTTTTAAAAAAAGATTTGGTATTGCATGGTGATACAAGATTTTCTGCTGCCTGCTTTAATAGAGCTTCCTTCTTTAAAATAAGTTGGTCGGTTTTGATAATCGAGGCTTAGCTTTGATTTGTGTCCGTTGATTAACCAGTTCAATCCGGCATTCACCACCACCATAGGTTTGTTTTGAAGTGCAAAATAATCAGCGTATTGACCGCTTAGGTATGGCATTAATTGTCCGTTTTTATCACCCAATAACTTTTTTGGCAATAGTATGCCAAACTGAGTATAAACCACTTGGCCAGTGCCAAACATTGGTAGAGCATTGCCATAGGCATTTGATTGTACCATGTTTGTTGCGTTGCTACCGGTGGCCGGATTCATGATGCCATTGTAACGCAAATAGTTTTTTCCGTAATTGGTGTTATAATAACCGGCAAATGCATTGATGGCTGTTCCTTTTTCCTTGTTTAAGGGCATGTCTAAATACGTTTCTAAACTCAAATGGAGCATGTTGTCGAAAACTGTATCCTTCACAACACCATTGGCATCGAGTGTTTGTCGCCAGGTGGCAGCTTGTTGATAAACTGCACCGCAAGCAATGTTGAATATTTTCTTATTGCCTAAACTGGTGCCGGTCATGTAAGGCGTTGTGTGACCTTCGTTGTCAAAAAAATTATACGCTACATAACCGCCAAATTGTTTGTGAATACCCGGACCATGACCTTGTTTGTATAAAATGGTGTTTACAAAAGTGGCATTGGTAGAAAGTGCCGCCGGTGTTGCGCCATTCGATCCAATCGGAAAAGGATCTGACATATACACGCGGTAATCTATTTTTTTAATTTGTCCCCTTGCATAAATCGCTAAACGACGGTCGAACTGATCAATTTGATCAACCGAATATTGCAAAAACACAGGCACATCCATGGTCATGATGGTACCAATTGAAGGTTGTGAAAATCTCGAAAGTCCGTTCAATACCGTTAAACCACCACCAATTTTTAATTGATTGCCTTTACTCAATCTGTATTCACATAAAGCATCATGGAAAAAAGGCGCCAATTTACGGTTGCCATAAGCATACGTGGTGTTTGAACCACTTGTGGCAGAAGTTGGAGCATTGAAGGTGTTGTTGTAGTTATTTTGACCAAATTGAAAATAGATGAAGGTTCGATCATCAATTTGACCGAATAATTGCATACGTGTTCTTCTTAAACCAATATCGAAACTTGTGGGAGCTGATTTTTGAAATTGTGTACTTCCCGCATTGTTCTCATTAAATCGAAACCATGTTTGGTTCAAAAAGGTGGCTTGAATATAATGGCTGCCATCGGCATTAATATTGTATTTTAAGGCTGATTTTTCATCCGGTTTTTTAAGGTTTGCTTTGCTTAATGAGTCGGCGTTCTGCGCAGGCAGTATATAACTGATAGCCAGAAAAAAGATGATTAAATTAATTTTTTTCATAATCTATAATTTGAATGGTCTTGCACCGGCACCGGCTACTTTTGTATTAAAAAACTATGAAATAAAATAATACAGTTCGCCGGCACCAGGCAAGTTCTTTTATGCTTGTGATTTAAGTTTGTATGTTGAACGACTGTCATGACCCAATTGAATGTGTTCATGCAATCCTTCAGTTACAACAGAACCACCTTCATTTTTAAAATCAAGCTCGTAAGCATGTAATAATACCAGTGATGAATGGTCGATAAGTTTGCAGTGTGAAAAATTGATCGATACCTGACTGCTTGCAGGAATATTGGCCATTACCTTTTTTAAGCCGGCATTATTTGAAAACAATAAGGCTTCTGAAACAAAAACGTGATAAAGGTTTTCTGTTTCTTTTTGATAACGGATGGTTGACTTAAACAACGATTTAACAGGTGCACCGTTAATGACGTTTAAAAGCATTTCCAACATAATTCCGCTGCCCACACCAACCAACAAATCTGTCGACAAGGTGATGATAATGGTGCTCACAAAAATGAATAATTGTCCTTTGCCAATGTGTGCAATATGACCGAACTCACGTGGATGAGCTAATCTAAAACCTACAAATAAAAGCATGGCTGCCAAAGCTGCATTTGGAATCATTTCGATGAATGGCACTGCAAAAAGCACAGCTACCAATAAGAAAATGCCATGGAAAAAATTGGCCCATCTGGTTAGCGCACCGTTGCTCACATTCGCAGAACTTCTGGCTACTTCACTAATCATTGGCAAACCACCAAGTAAGCCTGTAATGCTATTACCAATACCTACTGCAATTAAATCTTGGTTAAAATTCGATTTACGTTTGTAAGGATCCAATCCGTCAATGGCCTTAGCCGTTAACAACGATTCGATACTGCCAATTAAAGCAAATAAAATAACATATTGAATAAAAGCACCGGTGTTTTGCCACATACCCGAGAAATCCGCATTGATAAGTCCTGATTTAAAATTGTCGAAAATGTTGCCAATTTTTACCAACGAAAAGTTTGATATTGTGTTTTCTGTTTTAATGTGTAAGGCCATGCCCAAAGGAATGGCTACAATTAATACCACCAAAGGCGGCGGAATTTTTTTCAAACGACGGCTTTTTACCAAACTCAAAATAACTAAGATGGCTAAACAGGCCAATCCAATTTCAGTTAAATGGGCGTTCTCGTGCATCAAACTATTTGGAATCATGGCAATAAGCTCAAGCGGCTCTTTTCCCTTCAATAATTTTGGATCAATGCCTAACAAGGAGTGTATTTGTTTCGACATGATAATGATGCCAATGGCCGCCAACATACCGTGAATGGCTGCGTTTGGAAAAAAATCAGCAAAACTGCCTAGTTTTAAAATACCAAAAATTATTTGGATAAATCCTGCAAACACAATGGCACCCAATGCCATCTTCCAACCAATTTCGCCGCCACCAAATACAGTTACTGCACCACTGGCAATAACAATTAATCCTGCGGCAGGACCTTTGATGGTGAGTTTTGAGCCGGCAAAGAAACTTACAAGTACACCGCCTATAATGGCGGTTACAATGCCAAAAATGGCCGGAAAATCAGATGCTTTGGCAATGCCTAAACTTAATGGCAATGCCAATAAAAAGACCAGAAATCCTGAAAGTGCATCTTTTGAAAAATTTTGTTTTAATCCTGCGAAGCCATCCGCAGGCACATTTTTTTTAGTAATCATTTAAATTAATTTTTTTGTTATTGATAAATAAATTGTTGAATAGTTCGAATGCGCATGAATGGCTATTATCAAATTCGAAATATTTTATTTTTCAAAAACAAAGGCGAGGTAGGATGTGAGAGGTATTGAACATTTTTAAAATGTTGCTGAAATGAATAATGGTGATCGGCAATTAAAAAGGTTTGTAAAAAAAATGTAATGTCACCAAGTTGAATTAAATCTTCTTTGTCTTCATTTTCACTGTCTTCTTCAACCACAGCAGTATCTGCTTTTTTGGCCGTTTGATGTTGCGATATTTTATTGTTGCGAAGATTAACTTCACTAACCAATGTTTGCACACAGGTGTTGATTAAAAAAATATTCACCAAGGCAAACGATAAAAAATGGATGAGTTTTTTTCTGTTTTTCATTTTACGATGATCTGAATGGTGTTTCATGATAGGTTTTACGATGCGGTCCTAAAAATACCCTTGCAAAAATTCTGATTAATGCCAAGCCATCTACCACAAAACCCACCGAAGTAAATAATGCCAACATGTATTGGTTTTGATGGATGTGACTGAAAATTAAATCCTCACCAATAAAAGTAGGGGAGATAGGAAAGCCGGTTAATCCCAAACATGCCAAAAGGAAAACAAATGTAATTTTTGGATGCTCATATACATGGCCGTGAAATTGTCTTAAATCAATGTTGTCTTCAAAGGCGCTAATTCTTCTTAAACAAGCAAAGCCTATTACCCCTGCAACCACAATACCACTTAAGTACAAATGTATTTGCTCATATTTAAAATTCTCGTTAAACGATACTGCCAG
>CANGGP010000045.1 GCA_947453445.1 Sphingobacteriaceae bacterium | reverse complement strand
CGCGAAGCACACACAGGGCATCCCGTGCGTTGGCCTGCCAAAAATAGGAGCCGAGTCGGGGTGAATTGAGAAATCAAGATTTTAGTGTAGCGATAGCGGAACGTAAAAATCGTAGATTTCCAAGAGGCGCGTAAGCAATATTTTTGGCTTGTCTTTTTGCTTACTTTTTTGACTAAGAAAAAAGTAAGAGAAAAATTGATTTCAATTAAAACAAAATTTGATTTTGTAAATTACTGTTAATCAAGTATTAAAAAATTAGTTACTTAAGAGGCAAAAGAAATGAGAAAATTTTTCTATGAAAATTCAAGAGCAGATAGGCAATTGAAATGCCTTATCTTTTGCTCTGCGCAAAAGCTCGCTCAAATGAAATAAGACACATTTGCCATTGACTAAGAAAAAAGTAAAAGGATTTCTTTTTTTAATTATTTACTATCGAAGTATTTTTTCATAAAAACGAAATAATGTTCTTTCCAGCCTTTCTTGTATTTTTCGCCGGTACCATCGGGTAAATTGGTGTGGGTAATGGTCACCAAGGTATGGTCGTCTTTATAAGTAAAAAACAATTCTACAATTGAATCTTCATCATCGGCTGCAAATTCGCTTGTTCGCCATTTTTGAATAATTTTTTTGTGAGGAAAAATTTCAACGTTAGTGCCTGATATGTATCCGTCCCAGGCCGTAAATTTACCGCCTTCGTGTGGGCTGCAAGAGGCTTTTGCGCCACCCGTGTACTCTGCATGTACTTTATCTGTTAACCATCCTGTAAAAACGTCCTTTGCTAAACAATGCAATTTGACAGATACTTTGAACTTTTCCACTTTTCGTTTTTTGTTTTAAGCTTGTTTTTTATTTAACTCATCTTTTTTAGTTTGAATACGATTCGACTTTAAAATTTGTTTCACTTGTTTGCTGATGGCATTTACCGAGAAGCCGCATTCTTCATACAGTTCATTCTGTTCGCCGTGTTCAATAAATTTATCCGGTATGCCCAAGCGCTGCAATTGCGCAGAGTAGGCATTATCGGCCATAAATTCTAAAACGGCAGAACCCATTCCACCCATAATACAACCGTCTTCAACGGTGATGATTTTATCGTATTTACTAAAAACTTCGTGTAATAAGGCTTCATCAATCGGCTTCACAAAACGCATGTCGTAGTGTGCCGGCGTAATGCCTTCTTCTTTTAATTGCGCGATGGCTTGTGTAACCATGTTGCCGGGGTGACCAATTGATAAAATGGCCACATCTTTGCCTTCTTGCACCAAACGGCCTTTACCAATTTCAATTTTTTTGAAAGGTGTTTTCCAATTCACCATCACGCCATTGCCGCGTGGGTAGCGTATGCTAAACGGACCGCTTACTTCATCCAATTGCGCTGTGTACATTAAGTTGCGCAATTCTTCTTCGTTCATTGGCGCCGACACAATCATGTTTGGAATGCATCTGAAATAAGCCAAGTCGTATGCCCCGTGGTGTGTAGGACCATCAGCGCCGGCTAAGCCGCCACGGTCTAAACAAAAAATAACTTTTAAATTCTGCAAGGCCACATCGTGTAATACTTGATCGTAGGCACGTTGCATAAACGATGAGTAAATATTGCAAAATGGTACCAAGCCTTGCGTGGCCAAACCTGCACTAAATGTAACGGCATGTTGTTCGGCAATACCCACATCAAAGGCCCTGTCGGGCATGGCTTTCATCATGATGTTCAGCGAACAACCCGATGGCATGGCCGGTGTGATGCCGGTGATTTTTAAATTTTTTTCTGCTAATTCTACAATGGTATGTCCAAATACATCTTGGTACTTTGGCGGCTGCGGTGTTTTAGGCACCACTTTAATAATTTCTCCTGTTTCTTTGTTAAACAAACCCGGTGAATGCCAAACGGTTTCATTGCCTTCTTCACTAAACTTATAGCCCTTGCCTTTTTTGGTAATGACATGTAGAATTTTTGGACCCGGTATGTCTTTTAAATCGTTCAACACTTTGGTTAAACGAACAACATCGTGCCCGTCGACCGGACCGAAATAACGAAACTTTAATGATTCAAATAAATTGGATTGTTTAAGTAAACTCGTTTTAACGGCATTTTCAATTTTGCTGGCAATGTCTTGCGCATTGGGTCCAAACTTGCTGATTTTACCAAGTAATTCCCAAACTTTATCTTTTGCTTTGTTGTATGTATGCGAAGTGGTAATGTCGGTTAAGTATTCTTTAAGCGCACCAACGTTAGGGTCGATGCTCATGCAATTGTCGTTGAGCACCACCAATAAGTTAGCGTTTTCAACGCCGGCGTGGTTTAAGCCTTCAAAGGCTAAGCCTGCTGTCATGGCACCATCACCGATAACGGCAATGTGGTGTTTGTTGTGTTCGTTTTTGTATTTACTGGCAACAGCCATGCCGAGTGCCGCGCTAATACTGGTAGAGGAGTGACCCACACCAAAAGTGTCGTATTCGCTTTCACTGCGCTTAGGGAAGCCGCTAATGCCTTTGTAAATGCGGTTGGTGTGAAACACATCGCGACGGCCGGTTAATATTTTGTGACCATAAGCTTGGTGACCTACGTCCCAAACCAATTGATCAACAGGGGTGTTAAACACGTAGTGTAAAGCCACGGTTAGTTCAACCACGCCGAGGGAAGCACCAAAATGCCCTCCTTTAACCGATACTAAATCGATGATGTATTGACGAAGCTCATCACTTAATTGTGAGAGTTGATCTTCGCTCAGTTTTTTTAAGTCATCAGGTGAATTAATTTTGGCCAATAACTCTCCCGGAACAAAACCTGTACCTTTCAATATTTCCATTTTTACAAAAGTAAAATTAAATACATCATTGCCTAATTAAATAAATCATAAATCCTATATGACTTTACACAGCAATGTTATATAGTTAAACAAAGCGCGAACAAATTTGTTTTGAACAAAGAAAGTTAAAAAGCAGAAAGCTACTTTTTGATCAAGTATCCTTTCTCGTAAACCAGTGTTTCTTTTGAATTGGCCTTGAGTTCGAGCGATTCTTCATTTTCTTTGTAACCGCTCTTTTTGATGTGAATGCTGTATTTACCACCCGGAATTGTGAAAAAGTACTCCCCAATTTCATTCGAAAAAGTAGAGGCATACATTTTGCCTTGCTCGTCGCTTAAGATAATTTCAACGTCCTGAACACCATATCCTTCAAAACCTTCGCGGATAGTGCCTTTTAAGATACACAAACCATTGTTAGTTTTGCGTTGACCATCTTTTTCAAGGATGGCATAGTCTTTTAATTCAATTTGGTATAAATCGCTTTCACCCAAACCGCCTTGGCGATCGCTCGAAAAATAAGCCACTTGCGCATCGGCACCAATGGTAAATTGTCCTTCTTTACCAACACTGTTAATTGGGAAACCCACGTTCACAGGCGTGTTCCAGCGGCCGTATTCAAATACTGATTTAAAAATATCGTATGATCCCATGCTCTTAGGACCATTGCTGCAAAAGAAAAGTGTTTTGCCGTCGGGTGCCAAAAAGATACCGCCTTCATCTTCAGGTGAATTGATGTCGGAGCCTAAATTAACAGGTTTGCCCCATTCTTTTTTATTGATTTTTTCAATCATCCAAATGTCCGATTTGCCTTGTCCGCCCGGTCTTTCGCTGGTGAAGAATATTTTTTTACCATCGGGTGAAATACAAGCCCCACCTTCCCAAAAGGTTGAATTGATTGGTTTACCTAGCGACTCAGGCACACGCCATTTACCATTGGTGGCTTTGCTGACAAAAATATTACCGCCACGTGAGGCTTTGTCGTTCACGTCGTTTTTGTAAACATAAATGAGTTTACCATCGGGTGAAATGCTGGTGCAAGCGTCATGTGCGGCCGAATTCAAGGAGCCCGGAATGGTGGTGGTTTTTAAAAATTTTCCGGTGCTTGAATCAGGATGTGCGATGTAAACATTTTCAAAGTATTTGCCGTCACCTTCAACATCAAGGGGGGAGGTAGCGGATTCAGGGCGGCGACTGGTAAACACCAAGCTTTTGCCATCGGCAGTGATGCAAGGATTTTTATCGTCGTACTTGCTGTTAATTTCGGGGCCCATGTTATTAATTACCACATTCCAAGGATTACTCATCATCACTTGTGCAGTTTCGCATTGCGACATTAAAAGTTTGCATTCTTCAATGGTTTCAGCATCGGGCTTTCCGCTGGTAACAAAGGTTTTAAACTCTTGGATCGCTTTATCGAGTTCAGATTCGAAATGGTAAATTTTGCCCAAAATAAAATGACTTTCATTATCGGCTTTGCTGTTTAAATTCAAAGAGGCCAACAAACTTTCTTTTGCCTTTTCGCGTTGCCCCATGTTGAAATAACATAGACCAATGTTAAATTTTACAGCATCATTGTTTGGATTATTTTTTTCTATCTCACGGTAAGTGCTCAAGGCATTGGCAAAATTGCCGGCATATAAAAATTGTTTGGCAAGCACGCTTTTAGCTAAATCAGCGGGATTCAGACCTGCACTGTTTTTTTTATCTTCTTGCGATAATAAGGCATTTGAAAGGAGAATAAAAACGAGAATGAATTTTTTCATAAAAAGGTGAAAATAATTTTTTAGCAAGATATGGTAAAAGATGAAAAAGGGAATGAAATTTTTGTAACTTTATTTTATCAAGCTATTAATAACTATGAAAATAAAAACGTTTTGTGCTTTAATTTTTGGAATCATTTTATTTACTGCCTGCGATAAAAAGGTCGCAAAACCAACGCCTTCGGTGGTTACTGTTAATAAATGCGATACCATAACCTTTAGCAAACACATTAGCAAAATTGTGAAAAAAAGATGTGTTAATTGCCATAATGAGAAATTTATTGATGCACCTAATGGCGATTTTAATTATTACAGCAACTTAAAGGAAAAAGCTTTGAATGGTAAGTTAAAAAGTTATGTGGTTGATGGTGTTCCGAAAATTATGCCCAAGTTTGGTACAAAACTTCCGCAAGACACCCTTGATTTAATAATTTGTTGGATAAACAATGGTGCAAAAGAATAATTATTTTATTTTTGGCGGATTATTATGAAAAATAAGGCACTTATTCTCTTTTCTATTTTTGTTCCTGTGATTTTTGGTTTGTTTCACTTTTCCTGCGATAAAAAGATTGGCAAAAATCAATTGCCCTTGGTTGTGAATACTCCTGACGCCATTTCAGAATGTGATACCATCACGTATAACAAACACATCAAGAAAATTATTATTCAAACTTGCAGTTCAGGTCCGCAATGCCACACCACCGGTATGGAAAGGGGTAATCTCACATTGGATACGTACGATGAAATTAAAGCAAACGCGGCAAGTATTAAAGAATCGGTTTTTAAAGGCAATCCAAAGGTGATGCCGCCTGTTGATGATACCACGGTGATTTCTGATAATCAAAAAAAATTGCTGAATTGTTGGTTGAACAACGGTATGAAGAATTAATTCTTCTTACGCATACTGATCACAATCGGCACACCACTAAAATCAAACTCTTCGCGAATTTTATTTTCTAAAAAGCGTTTATAAGCTTCGGTAACGTATTGCGGTAAATTGCAATAAAACATAAATAGGGCTTCTCCTTTTAATTGCGACACGTATTTAATTTTTACGTACTTGCCTTTCACCGCTTGTGGTGGTGTATGTTCAATCACCGGTAAAATAAAATCATTCAACAAACGTGTTTGAATGTGTTTGGTTTTATTTTGATACACATGCATGGCCAATTCAACCACTTTCATGATGCGCTGTTTGTCGGTTACCGAAATAAATAAAATGGGAATATCCTTAAATGGCGCAATGCGTTCTCTGATTTTTTCTTCGTATTGCAATGATGTTTTATGGTCTTTTTCTACCAAATCCCATTTATTCACCACAATGGCAACACCTTTTCTGTTTTTTTCAATCAAACTGAGGATGCTTAAATCTTGTGCTTCCATGCCTTGTTGGGCATCGATCATTAAAATACAAACATCACAACTTTCAATGGCATTAATACTGCGCATCACCGAATAAAACTCTAAATCCTCGTGCACTTTGGCTTTACGACGAATACCGGCTGTATCAATGAGCCAAAAATCGTGGCCGTATTTGTTATACCTGGTGTTGATGGTATCGCGTGTTGTGCCGGCAATGTCGGTAACAATGTTTCTTTCAACACCCAAAAGGGCATTGGTGAGTGAAGATTTGCCAACATTCGGACGGCCAACAATGGCGATTCTTGGAATGCGCTCTTCTTCGGCAACAATTTCTTCTTTTGGTAATAACTCACACAATTTATCAAGTAAGTCGCCCGTGCCGCTACCGCTTATGGCCGAAATGGGATAAACCTCACCCAATCCTAAACTGTAAAATTCACCTGAATAAGCTGCTTTTTCGTGGTTGTCGGATTTATTCGCGCATATAATCACCGGTTTTTTACTTTTACGGATGATGTTGGCTACTTCCTTGTCATATTCAGTCACACCTTCGTTCACATCCACCACAAAAAGCAACAAGGCCGATTCTTCAATGGCTATTTTTACTTGTTTGCGAATTTCACCTTCAAAAATATCATCGCTTCCTTTAATATAGCCGCCTGTGTCGATTAAGCCAAATTCACGGTCTTGCCAAAAAGCTTTACCGTAATGCCTGTCGCGTGTAACACCGGAAACGGCATCAACAATGGCTTGGCGGGTTTCGGTAAAGCGATTAAATAATGTTGACTTTCCAACATTTGGTCTTCCTACAATGGCTACAACGTTTGACATAAGTCGATAAAGGTACTAAATATTGCGGTTAGAATTGTTGTATGCTGCCTTGAATTTCACTAAATTTGGTTATGCCTAGATTCTCTCTCCCATTCTTTATTTTCGTTTTATTCAGTCAGCTAATAAACGCACAGGATAAATCGCAGCAAGTGGTGATGCCGCATGTACAGCCGAGTTTAAAGTTCACCGAAAATGCGGGGCAGTGGGCGGATCATATTTTATTCAGGGCAAACTTAGACGGGGGGGCGATGTTTATTGAGAAAAACGGTCTCACTTTTAATTTTTACGACAAAAAGAAATTTCGCGATTTACACCATGGCGGCATTTTAAAATCCAATTACAAAAATTTGGATATTCAATGCCACGCATACAAAATGGAATTTGTGGGCTGTAACCCTAACATTCGCGTTGACAAGGCGCAGGAGGGAAAGGACTATGAAAATTTTTACCAAGGCAAGGATGAAAGAAAATGGAAAAGTAAAGTGTACAATTACCATGAAATTTGGTTGCGCAATATTTACAACGACATCGATTACGAAGCCATTACATCCACCAACGGCATCAAATACAATTTTCATGTTAAGCCCGGTGCCGATGCCAACAGCATTGGCATTGCCTACAAAGGCGTTAAATCGGTTCAACTAAAAGATGGTGCCTTACTCATCGAATTGGAAGTGAATGGTGTTACCGAACAAAGGCCATATGCTTATCAGATCATTGATGGTAAGGTAACAGAGGTGCCTTGTAAATATAAGTTCAAGAACAAGATTTTATCATTTGATTTTCCGAATGGTTATGATGTGCATTATGAATTGGTGATTGATCCGCTTTTGGTTTTTGCGGCGCAATCGGGTTCTTCGGCCGATAATTTTGGTGCCACGGCTACTTTTGATGCCGCAGGTAATTTGTATGCCGGTGGTACAGTTTACGGTTTGGGATATCCTGTAACGCCGGGGGCTTATTCTACCAGCTTTGGCGGACCAAACGGCGGCACCGATGTGGTAATTACCAAATACAATGCAACGGGCACCACACTTTTATACTCCACCTATTTGGGCGGTAATCAAACCGAAATTATTTCGAGTATGATTGTTGACATGAGTAATAATTTATGCATCTACGGGGCAACCGGCTCTAATAATTTTCCAATTACTACCAATGCTTATGATGCCAGTTTTAATGGCGGTGTATTTTTAAGTTTTATTTACAATGGTACTGCTTATGCTAACGGTACCGATATTTACGTCAGCAAATTTAATTCAAGCGGAACATCGCTATTGGCTTCCACATACATTGGTGGCAGCGGCAATGATGGCGTGAACCATGTAAACCATACTTCTTTCATTGGTAATTTTGGAAATGGTCCGGTTTACGAATACGTTACCGATTCTTTGCAGTACAATTACGGCGATCAATACAGAGGCGAAATTCAAGTGGATGTGGCCAACAATATATACATTGCCAGCAGCACCCGGTCAGCTGATTTTCCAATTGTAAATGGTTTTGATAATACCTTGGGCGGAAAACAAGATGCCGTTGTTGTGAAGTTTAATTCATCTTTAACCCAAGTTATTTATTCAACTTTTATTGGCGGTAATAAAAACGAATGCGGTAATGCGCTCATTGTAAATAATGCTTTGGAAGTATTTGTAACCGGCGGCACTTGCAGTACTGATTTTCCAATCACTGCCGCAGCGCACAGTACGGTATACAATGGCGGAAAAGCCGATGGTTTTATAACGCATATCAACACCAATGGAACCGGCATTTTACAATCTACATACATTGGCACCAATAATTACGATCAATCGTATTTTATACAGTTCGATAAGTACAACAACGTATTTGTTTATGGGCAGTCGCTTGGCAATATGCCCATCGTTAATTCAGGAACAGTAGTGCCATTTAGTGTGATTGGCACGCACCAATTTGTAAGCCGTTATACACCTAATTTGTCAAATCGAACCATTTCGATGGTGTTCGGTCATTATTTAAATGCCATTGATATTTCGCCTTGTGCCTTTGCAGTGGATAAATGCAACAATTTGTATTTATCGGGTTGGGGTGGTAATATTTTGGGTGGACCGGCCATGTCGAACATGCCACTGTTTTTGCCTACACAAAGTACAACAGATGGTTATGATTTTTATTTTATGGGATTGGATTCGAATTTCGTTTTAAAATATGGATCTTATTTTGGCGGTAATTTAAGTCAGGAGCATGTAGATGGCGGTACTTCGCGTTTTGATGCCCGCGGTAAAATTTATCAAAGTGCTTGCGCCGGTTGTCAGGGGCACGACGATTGGCCCGTAACCACAGGCGCTTGGCCCAACACACCGGGAAATCAAAACCACAGCACCAATTGCAACAACGGTGTAGTGAAGTTAGATTTTCAATTACAAATCACCGTCTCCACCATCAATACCGGTACATTGGGCGGATGCGCACCCTTTACCATCACCTTCACTAACACAACAGCCTCCAGTAATCCCAACGCCACTTACAAATGGTACATGGGTAATGGTGTTACCTACACCAATGTTTTGTCGCCCACCACAACTTACACGGCGCCCGGGGTTTATACAGTGGCTTTGGTGACCAATGATAATTTAACTTGTAATAAAAAAGATAGCACCATCACTTATGTTACGGTTTTGGCTTCGCCGCAAATTAATACAAATTTGTTATACAATCCTTGCAGCACAACAGTGGCTTTGTCGGGCTCTGCGACTGGCAGTTTGCTGGCCAATCCTTACACATGGAATTTTGGTGATGGCAGTCCCACCACCACGCTTAGCATTGTAAATCACACCTATTTAGCCAACGGAACTTACACAGTTACATTCACGGCTACCGATGTATACGGATGTGTAAGCAGTAAAACAAATACCTTGTCGGTATTTAATTTTGTAGCCAGTGTTGTAAACAGTGCATCGATTTGTAATGGCGCATCTGTGGCCTTAAATGCTTCGGGCGGCACTGCTTATAGTTGGTTGCCTGCAAGTTCATTGAGTGATCCTACCAATTCAAATCCGATTAGTTCAGCGAGTGTGAGTACCATTTACACGGTAACAATCGTGAACAATTCAACAGGTGCTAATTGCAGTAAAACCATGACCACGCAATTGGAAGTGAAACCAACACCGACTGCGAATTTTATTTTTACACTTAATCCTTGTGGTGGCGGTGCTAATTTTACTGATCAATCACAAAGTAATATCACTGCTTGGAATTGGATATTGGCACCGAACAAAACTTCTACAGTGCAAAATCCATATTATTTTTATGCTGCAGGCGGCACTTACACCATTAGCTTAACTGCTACCAATGTTTACGGTTGTAAGAGTCGAAAAGACATACTCTTAAAAGTTGAAGAACCGCCTCCTGTTTCGGGAACCGAGAATGTGATGATTTGCAAAGGTACGCAAGTGCAGTTGAACGCCAGTGGCGGTATCGCTTATCAATGGTTTCCGAATTACGGACTCAATGCCTATGATATTCCAAATCCACTTGCGAATCCATTAAGTTCTACAATTTATTCGGTGATCATCACCACCACCGGCTCGGTGAACGGAAAAACCTGTACCTTTTTATTAACCACCGATATTATTGTTGATGTGTTGTCGTCAACACCCATCAGTGCCAACGCCAATCCGCAAACCGTTATTATTGGTAACTCAACCAGTTTAACTTATGTGGGCGATAAAGGGGCCACTGTTTCGTGGTTCCCGTCGAACCAAGTAACACCTAACAATGCTTATACAGCCAGTGCCAGTCCTGATAAACGCACCACCTACACTGTGGTAGCCAAACGTGGTGCCTGTGAAGAATCAATTGAAGTGGTGGTGGATGCTTATACCGATGGGTGTTTAGACAAAGACACATTTATCCCAAATACCTTTACGCCCAACGGTGACGGTCAGAACGATGTTTTATATGTAAGAGGCATTAAAGTGCAGGAAATGTATTTCGCCATTTATAACCGTTGGGGAGAGCTGGTGTTTGAAACAAAAGACATTCATCAAGGATGGGATGGCAAATACAAGGGTAAATTGGCCGAATCGGGGGTGTTTGGATGGTATTTAAAAGTGAAATGTGTTACCGGTCAGGAATCCTTTAAAAAAGGAAATGTGACTTTGGTTCGATAATTTTTTTTAATCGCTAAAAATTTTGTTACATTTGCCGACCCAAATGGTAGGTATAGCTCAGTCGGTTAGAGCACTAGATTGTGGTTCTAGGGGTCGTGGGTTCGAATCCCATTACTTACCCTAAAAAAAATCCCCGCGCACGCGGGGATTTTTTGCTTTTTTAACCTTCCAAAGTTCTTAAACTTTGGAAGGTTAAAAAGAAAGAATTATTTTTTCTTCAGTTTTTTCGGCGCTGCTTTTTTATTGGCGGCGGTTTTTAATCCCGTTGTTTTTTTAGCGGCAATTTTTTTAACCACGGCCTTCTTCACCACCGCTTTTTTGGCGGCTGCTTTTTTGGGTGCGGCTTTCTTACCCTTTTTATCAAAGGCGTTTGGCACTTGTTGTACAATCATGTTTTTGATGTCTTCCAAGCCCAATGCAGCAATTTCATCTGCATTTAATTTTCCGCCCGATTTACTTAAACCAATCACTTTTAACTGCAATTTGCCGAATTTAATCAATGGACCCCAACGACCATTTTCAACCGAAATTTTTTCTTCCGGCCAATTGTGTATATAACGGTTGGCTTCTTTGTCCATTTTTTTCTCAATCAACTCCTCAATGTCCTTTTGCGATAAATTATCGAAATCGTATGCGCGTGGCACATTGATAAACATGCCTTCGTATTTAATAAACGGACCAAAACGCCCTTTGCCTTTGGTAACCCCTTTGCCTTTGTAATGGGCTATTGGCGCATCGGCTTCTTGTTTTTCTTTAATTAATGCAATGGCGGCTTCCATATCAACCGAAAAAGGATCGATGTTGCGTGGAATAGAAATAAATGTATCGTCGAGTTTAATATAAGGTCCAAAACGACCAATACTTACTGACACTTCCTGGCCATTGTAAGCACCTAAGTTAATTGGCAACTTAAATAAATCAAGTGCTTCTTCTAAAGTGATGGTTTCGATGCTTTGTGTTTTTCTGAGGCTTGCAAATTTTGCTTTTTCACCGGTGGCTTCATCGTTTTCACCAATTTGCGCGAGCGGACCAAATCTTCCAATTCTAACGATAATGGGTTTGCCGGTTTCAGGGTCCTTGCCCAAACTTCTTTCGCCGCTGGCCCTTTCACTGTTTTCCATTGTTGACTCAACAGTTTTATGAAAAGGTTTGTAAAATTCAGCCAACATTTTATGCCAGTCTAAATTTCCTTCAGCAATCTCGTCAAATTCTTCTTCAACTTTGGCGGTAAAATTAAAATCTAAAATGGTAGGGAAATAATTCAACAAAAAGTCGTTTACAACTACACCAATATCGGTAGGGAATAATTTTGATTTTTCGGCACCTGTATTTTCGGTGCGAATATCTTTTTGAATGCCACTGTTTCCAAGCGTTAAACAAACAAAGTTTCTTGGCGTACCTTCTTTGTCTTTTTTCTCAACGTAATTTCTTTTTTGAACGGTTGAAATGGTTGGTGCATATGTTGAAGGACGACCGATGCCCAATTCTTCTAATTTCTTCACCAAGCTGGCCTCAGTGTATCGCGCCGGGTGATGGGTAAAACGTTGAACGGCAGAAATTTCTTTGCGGTTAACGTTTTCGCCAACTTTTAATGGCGGCAACATCGATGAATTTTCATCTTCGTTATCATCGTCATCATCGGTTCCTTCTAAGTAAACCTTTAAAAAACCATCAAACTTTAATACTTCACCTTGTGCAATAAATAATTCACTTGTATTCGAAACCGCCACTTTTGCGGTTGTTTTTTCAAGTTCTGCATCGCTCATTTGACTGGCGATGGTGCGTTTCCATATTAAATCATATAAACGAATTTCGTTGCGTTCGCCATCAATCACTGTTCTATCAATATAAGTAGGACGAATGGCTTCGTGGGCTTCTTGGGCGCCTTTGCTTTTGTTTTTGTACTTACGCGGAAAATAATATTGTGCGCCGTAAAAATCGTGAATGGCTTTATTGGCTTGGTCGATGGCCGTATCGGATAAATTCACCGAATCGGTTCTCATGTAAGTAATTTTTCCCGACTCGTATAAACGTTGTGCCACTTGCATGGTTTGAGCCACTGAAAAACCAAGTTTTCGGGCGGCTTCCTGTTGTAAGGTTGAGGTTGTGAATGGCGCTGCAGGTGTGCGTTTGGCCGGTTTTGTTTCTAAACTGGTGATGGTAAATTGTGCATTTTTGCACTTTTCTAAAAAGGTATTGGCGTCTTTTTCATCCGAAAAACGCTTGTCTAATTCGGCTTTTAAAACGCCGGTTCCAACACCAAATTGGCCCGAAACTTTAAAGGCAGAACTGGAAATAAATTTTTGAATTTCGCGCTCGCGTTCAACAATTAAACGCACTGCAACCGATTGCACGCGGCCGGCCGATAAACTCGGACGTACTTTTTTCCATAAAATAGGCGAAAGTTCAAAGCCCACCAAACGGTCTAACACACGGCGTGCCTGCTGTGCATTCACCAGATTAATGTCAATTTTTCTTGGGTTTTCAATGGCCTTTAAAATAGCGGGTTTTGTAATTTCATGAAAAACAATGCGGCGCGTATTTTTGGCTGTTAAACCCAAAGTTTCATACAAATGCCAACTAATGGCTTCCCCTTCACGGTCCTCATCGGAGGCTAACCAAATCATGTCAGCTTTTTTCGAAAGGGTTCTCAATTCGTTAATCACGCGTTCTTTATCGGGTTGAACTTCGTAAGTGGGATTAAAATCATTTTCAATATCAACACCAAAACCCTTTTTTACCAAATCGCGCACGTGACCAAAGCTCGATTTTACGGTAAAATCTTTACCTAAAAACCCTTCAATGGTTTTTGCTTTTGCGGGTGACTCAACAATAACTAAATTTTTACTCATAATTTTCGAAAGTCAATTTCCTTTCCATTTTTAAGATAAAATCGAAGAAAATTTTGGCAAAGAAAAAAAATTATTCCTTCAAAACACAATCTATTCAATTTATTAAGTAACAAATTGCGAGGTAAAAAGACTAAAAAAGTTAAAAACGTGTCAATTTGTCATTAAATCATTAGATTTGCCCTTCAAAATTATAGAATTGGAAAATAAGCAAATAGACGAATCGAAACAGGGCGAGGCGACGATGATAGCCCCTAAAGTAATTGGTGGGAAGAAGCTTTTTTTGGAAAGTTATGGCTGCCAGATGAATTTTAGCGACAGCGAAATTGTTGCATCAATATTAATCGACAAAGGATTTACCACCACCCAAGATTATAAGGAGGCGGATTTAATATTTTTAAATACTTGCGCCATACGCGACAATGCGGAAAATAGAGTTCGCCAGCGTTTGCAAGATTATAAGAAGATTAAAAAAACCAAACCTGAAGCCATTATTGGTATTTTAGGATGTATGGCCGAACGTTTAAAATCACAATTTTTAGAAGAAGAAAAATTGGTCGATTTGGTTGTTGGTCCGGATGCCTACCGCGATTTACCAAATTTAATCGATCAAGCCGAACATGGTCAAAGGGCCATTAATGTAATATTAAGTAAGGAAGAAACTTATGCAGACATTGCCCCTTTGCGATTGGATAAAAATGGGGTGAGTGCTTTTGTGAGTATCATGCGCGGCTGCGATAACATGTGCAGTTTTTGCGTGGTGCCATTTACAAGGGGAAGAGAGCGCAGCCGAGATCCACAAAGTATTATTAAAGAATGCAAAGAAGCCTTTGAAGCGGGTTATCGCGAAGTAACTTTATTAGGACAGAATGTTGACAGTTATTTATACAGTGGCGGCGGATTAAAAAAAGAGAAACTCACTGAAGAACAAAAAGCCAACAGCACCAATTTTGCGCAGTTAATGGAGATGGTGGCCTTGATACATCCCGATTTAAGGGTGCGTTTTAGTACCTCACATCCAAAAGACATGACCGATGATGTACTTGAAGTGATGGCCAAGTATGAAAACATTTGCAACAACATTCACTTGCCGGTACAAAGCGGTAACAGCAATGTGTTGGAACGCATGAACAGAGGTTATAATCGCGAATGGTATTTGGATAGAATTGCCGCCATCCGCCGAATTATTCCCGGTTGTGGTATTAGTACCGATGTAATTGCAGGGTTTTGCGGAGAAACAGAAGAAGAACACCAAGACACCATTCGTTTAATGAATGAGGTGCAATACGATTTTGCTTTTATGTTTATTTATAGCGAAAGACCAAAAACTTTGGCCGAGCGTAAATTTAAAGATGATGTACCTGAGGAGGTAAAACAAAAACGCTTGGCTGAAATTGTTGCTTTACAACGTCAGCATAGCGAATACCACACACGCAAACAAGTGGGAACCGTTACCAAAGTATTGATTGAAGGTGAATCGAAAAAATCGCCTGATATGTTAATGGGACGTAACTCACAAAATTCGGTGGTGGTTTTTCCTAAGGATAATCACAAACGAGGCGATTATGTGTTGGTGAAAGTTACGAGCAGTACCGCTAGTACTTTGATTGGGGAAGCGGTTGATTTGGATGCAGGACAATAAGACAGCAAGAGTTAAGACCTAATAATCAAGAAGCATGAAAGTCAAGGTAGAATACCATAATTTTAAAAAACTGAACATTTGGGTTTTGGGATTGGAATTATGCGATCATGTTTATTCATTCACAGAGACCTTGCCGAATAAAGAAAAATACAATTTAATCAGTCAAATGGAGAGAAGTGCCGTGTCGATACCTTCTAACATTGCAGAAGGATCAGCCAAAAGAACGAATAATCACTTTGCTGAGTTTTTATCCACTGCCTTGGCATCGAGTTATGAATTGGAAACACAATTGCTGATTTGTGAAAAAAGGAATTTTGGTAACTCTAATGATAGAACAATATTGTTGTCAGATGTTTCATCATTACAAACAAAAATTTTCAACTTTAGAAATAAGATATTAAATGACAATTATACGGCAAAGGGGTCTTGACTCTTGTAGTCTTGACTCTTGCCTCAAAATATTTTTAGCAAAATGGTGACACAGGACATCAAACAAAAATTCGGCATCATCGGTAACAACCAGTTACTCGAAAGGGCCATTGATATTGCCCGTCAAGTAGCGGCCACCGATTTAAATGTAGTGATTAACGGTGAAAGCGGTACGGGAAAAGAAGTTTTTCCGCAAATCATTCATCAAAATTCTGCACGTAAACACGGTCCGTATATTGCCGTAAACTGCGGTGCCATACCGGAAGGCACCATTGACAGTGAATTGTTCGGACATGAAAAGGGAGCATTTACAGGGGCAACCGAAGCGCGCAAGGGTTATTTTGAGGTAGCGAACGGCGGCACCATTTTTTTGGATGAAGTAGGGGAATTGCCGCTGGCAACCCAAGCCCGCTTGTTGCGTGTGCTTGAAGCAGGTGAGTACATTCGCGTTGGCAGCAGTAAGGTGCAAAAAACCGATGTACGGGTGGTGGCAGCAACCAATATAAATTTTTACCAAGCATTGGAAAAAGAAAAATTCAGGGCCGATTTGTATTACCGTTTAAACACGGTGCCGATTTATTTACCACCACTGCGTGAGCGTAAAGAAGACATTCATATTTTATTTAGAAAATTTGCCAATGATTTTGCAGCCAAATACCGCATGCCGGTGATTAAGCTGAGTGGCGATGCCGAGCAAGTACTGGTGAATTATTTTTGGCCGGGGAACATCCGTCAATTAAAAAACATTGCCGAACAAATATCCATTATTGAAAAAACAAGGGAAGTAAATGCTGATACCTTGTTGAAGTATTTGCCCCAATACAACTCCTCAAATGTGCCGAGTTTATTAAGAAATGAGTCGGCAGGCCACTCCAACAATTTTGAAAGTGCTGATAGGGAAATTATCTTTAAAGTATTGCGCGATTACCGCAATGAATTAAACGACATTAAAAAAGTGGTGTACGATTTGGTATCGGCCACATCGGGCAATGTACAAGGCTTAGCCGGTGATGTGCAAGTAATGAAACGAAATTTTGCGGGAGCAGCCGAACCATTGAGTAATACAGGTCTCACCATTCACACGCCGGTAATTCAAGCCACGGGCAATGCATCGCAAGTGATTGAAGTAGAAGAAACCTTGTCGTTACAAGACAAAGAAATTGACATGATTAAAAAAGCTTTGCGAAAGCATAAAGGAAAACGCAAAGTGGCAGCCAAGGAACTCGGTATTAGTGAAAGAACCTTGTATAGAAAAATTAACGAATACGCCATTGAAGAATAAGATGAAAACAAAATTGAAAAATTTTAAAGCACAAAAATCAAATGTCTGTTTGTTGCTGTGTGTGATGATGTTGGTTTTTACATCTTGCAAGCCCCATGTATCGTTGAACGGTGCCAGTATACCGGTTGAAGCCAAAACTGTGAGTGTGGGCTTTTTTACCAATAACACCAGTTTGGGTGCGCCCAGTTTATCGCAGCGTTTTACTGAAAAATTAAGGGACGTGGTGTCGCAACAAACCAGTTTGGCCTTGATGAAAGCCAATGGCGACTTGCAATTTGAAGGCTACATTGCCACCTATGATGTAGCACCCATTGCCATTCAGAGTACCGATCAAGCCAGCATGAATCGCTTAACAATTTCGGTTTATGTAAAATATTCCAATAAATTTGAAGCGTCGAAAAATTTCGAGCAAACTTTTTCACGTTTTGCAGATTTTAAAACCAGCGAAAACATCAGCGCAAAAGAACCTGAGTTGGTGCAAGAGATTTATAGACAGTTAACTGAAGATATTTTTAATAAGGCATTTAATAATTGGTAAGGTGCAAGCCGCAAAATTTAATCAACTCATCAAAAATCCGGAGGCTCTCGAAAAAGAGCACATGGCCGAATTGCAGCAATTGCTGGTTGATTTCCCCTATTTTCAATCGGCACACATGCTTTTGAATTTGGCTGCCAAACGATGGGATGCAGGCTTGTACGAAAAAAATTTAAAACGAACAGCCATTGCCGTAAGCAATCGAAGCCATTTGTTTGAGCTTTTGCACAAATATGAAGTTTTAAGCGAGCAGCCGCAGGAACCAAGGCAAGAAATTATTGAACCTGCTAAAAAAGTGCTTGAAACAGCTGTTGTAGAGTTGCAGGATACCAGCATCAGCGAAGAAATAAAACAGGAAATTGACATTTTGAAAGCCACCGAGTTGGCCCATGAGCAAGTACTTCAAAAGGAAAATGAAGAAAGTAAATCGCCGGCTCCTGATATGCTCGAAACCGAAATCGCCAAACAGGTGGTGGCTTCGATTGTTGACAAAGAAATAATTAACAGCGAAAAGCAAAAAGCTGAAGAGTCTGCAAAGGACCTTTTGGATGATTTTAAGCCCGAATCCTTTACAGATTGGTTGGCTTATATCAAGAAAAACAACGGCCAGCCTTACCAACAAATTGAAAAACAGGTGAACAAGGCCAAGGAGCAAAAACAACAAACCAAGGGCCAAGACCAAGAATTAAAGGCCACCATACAGGATTTCGCCTCCAGAAAACAGAAAAACAAGGCTTTAATTGATAAAATTATTGACGTGAATCCCGGATCGATTAAAATCAAGGAAGAACAAAAGTTTTTTCAACCCGACACCAAGGCCAAGGAGAGTTTGCTTGAAAATGAGCATTTGGTGACCGAAACTTTGGCCAAAATATATGCTTTACAAGGCAATACTGCCAAAGCAATTAGGGCTTATCAAATATTAAGTTTGAAATTTCCACAAAAAAGTGTTTACTTTGCATCCCTAATTCAAAAACTTAAAAATAACGAATAAAAATAAAGACAATGATATTTTCAATTTTAACCATTTTAGTTTGTGTTCTTTTAGTACTTGTAATTCTTGTTCAAAATTCTAAAGGCGGCGGAATTCAAAGTCAGTTTGGCGCAGCCACTCAAATTATGGGTGTGAAACGCGGTACTGAGTTTATTGAAAAAGCAACTTGGGCTTTATCAATTACTTTAATTGCTTTGTGTGTTTTAATGGCACCAAAAAGCGGTGGTGTAAACAGCGATAGCGAAGCCGGTTCATTGGCCAAGAAAAAAGCACAAACTGCAGTGCCTGCACCGCAACAACAACAAATGCAACAACCTGTAAGTTCAGAAAAAGCCCCTCAACCGGGTAAATAATCAAAACAACATTTTTAAAAGCCATCCTACTTGGATGGCTTTTTTGTTTTTATACCTTTGCTGAATTAAGCTATGCAAGTATTTAAATTTGGCGGGGCTTCGGTTAAAGATGCTCAAGCGGTAGAAAATGTTTCGAAAATTTTAAAAAAGTATTTGGGACAAAAAACCATTGTGGTGGTATCGGCCATGGGCAAAACAACCAATTTGTTGGAAGCATTGGCCAAAGCATATTTCCATGGGCAAGAACAGAAGTTCGACTTGCTTCAACAGGTTAAAAATTATCATTTTCAAATTATTGAGCAATTGTTTCGCGATAAACAAAATGCCGTTTACGATGAGGTTGAAAATGTGTTTGTGGAAATGTTGTGGAACATAGAAGAAGAACCAAGCGGAAGTTTTTCTTTTCATTACGATCAAATTGTGTCGCTAGGGGAGGTATTGTCGACCAAAATTATTTCACATTACTTAAATTCAAATCAATGTGCCAATTATTGGCTCGATATTCGCGGCATTTTGCAAACCGATAACACTTACCGCGAAGGCAAGGTGGATTATGCATTGAGCGAAGCTTTGGTGAACAGCGACTTATTGCCTTTGATGCAAAATCATTCCATGCTTGTGACGCAAGGATTTATTGGGGGTACCTCCGAAAATTATACCACAACACTCGGACGTGAAGGCAGTGATTATACAGCCGCTTTATTGGCTTATTTTGCCAATGCTGAAAAGGTTGTGATATGGAAAGATGTACCCGGTGTGTTGAATGCCGACCCAAAATACTTTAAGAATACGAAGAAAATCGATGAATTGGGTTACCACGATGCCATAGAGCTTACTTACTTTGGCGCCTCGGTTATTCATCCAAAAACAATCAAACCCCTGCAGAACAAGAATATTCCGCTTTACGTGCGTTCGTTTTTAAAACCTGAAGACGAAGGCACGGTGATAAAAGACGGCGAGAAGCGGAATACCGTTACATCTTTTATTTTTAAAACCAATCAAATTTTATTGTCCATTCAGCCAAAGGATTTTAGTTTTATTGCCGAAGATAATTTGAGTTTGATCTTTGCCTTGTTTTCGAAACACAATGTGCGGGTTAACATGATGCACAATTCAGCCATTAGTTTTAGTGTGTGTGTTGATCACGATGAAGAAAAAATAAATGCACTGCTTGAAGAATTACACCAACAATTTAAAGTGCTTTACAATACCGATGTGCAATTGATGACCATTCGTAATTACAATCCTGAAATTATTACCAAGCTTAGCGAGAACAAATTGGTATTGCTTGAGCAACGCAGTCGCAATACGCACCAAATGGTGATGAAGGATGTTTGATGGTTCGTGAATGGAACGCTGATGACACTGATTGAACAGATTAACGCTGATGAAATGTATCAATCAGCTTTATCTGCGTACTATTTTATTATTCGTGTCCGCTAAAGTTTATTTGATGGAACGCTGATGACACTGATTGAACAGATTAACGCTGATGAAATGTATCAATCAGCTTTATCTACGTCATCTGCGTTCTATTCTATACGCAGCTTATCGCTTCACGTATTGTTCGTTGTAGTAATTGGCGTAATTGCCCGAGGTAACATTGTTTAACCACTCCTCATTGTGGAGATACCAATCAACCGTACGATCGAGGCCTTGTTCGAAGGTAACCGATGGCACCCAACCCAAATCATTTTTTAGTTTGGTGGCATCAATGGCGTAACGTAAATCATGGCCGGCGCGGTCTTTCACAAAAGTGATGAGTTTTTCGTTGGTGCCTTCAGGACGGTTTAATTTTTTATCCATCACACGGCATAATAAACGAATCACATCAATGTTGGTCCATTCGTTATGGCCACCAATATTGTAAGTACTGCCCAATTTGGCATTGTGGAAAATGGTATCAATGGCAGTGGCGTGGTCTTCAACAAACAACCAATCGCGCACGTTTTCGCCTTTGCCGTAAATGGGTAAAGGACGGTTGTTTTTAATGTTGTTGATGCAAAGAGGAATTAATTTTTCAGGAAAGTGATTGGGTCCGTAGTTATTGCTGCAATTTGAAATCACCACCGGTAAACCATAAGTATCGTGGTAAGCACGCACAAAATGATCGCTGCTGGCTTTAGAAGCAGAGTAGGGACTGTGCGGGTCGTAAGAGGTTTCTTCGGTAAACATACCTGTTTCGCCAAGGGCACCATACACTTCGTCGGTACTCACATGGTAGAATTTGCTGAAGCTGCTGTTTTCTTGTTTGTACAAGGCTTTGGCGGCATTTAATAAATTCACGGTGCCGATGACGTTGGTCATCACAAATTCAAGGGGATTGGTAATACTGCGGTCAACGTGGCTTTCAGCAGCCAAGTGAACCACGGCATTGTATTTTTCGGTTTTAAAAAGATGGTCAATAAATTCGGCATCAACAATATCACCTTTCACGAACTTGTAATTGGCATTGTTTTCAATGTCTTTAAGATTGGCCAAATTACCGGCATAGGTTAAATTATCCAGATTGTGGATGGTATAATTCGGGTATTTGTTAACGAATAAACGGACTACGTGTGAACCGATGAATCCGGCGCCGCCGGTGATTAAAATTTTCATGCCAGTTATGGAGTTAAATGAATCTTTTCTTTAATTTTTTGTAAATTTATTTAAAAATAGAAACCCATGAGAATATTTATACTTTTTTACGTTTTTTTTATCAGCATCTCGGGTTTTAAAGCCCAGCCCTCGTTTAACAGGGCTTATCATAATGCATCACAGATTGCTGCGCCCTTTGCCATGACAATCAACGGCAGTTATTATCATATAGTGATTGTGAAGGAAGCCTTGGGTGAAGCAAATCAAGCTTTTTTATACAAACACAAAAATGACAGTGTGCTGAAGTTCAGAAAACCAATTATACAAAATGTGAAATTGGATATTAATCAAGCTTTTGTTACAAATGATAAGGCCATTTTGGTAATAAGTAATGACCGTGTGTGCAATATTTATTCTTACCAAGGCGGAAATTCATATTTGCTGAAATTAGACACGAATGGCAATCAGCTGTTTAAAACCACCGTGAATCGACAGTTTATGTTTTTACCTCCGGGCGGAGATGTTGGGGTTTATAAAATTGATAAGTTTAAGCTTGGTTGTCAAAACAATGATTCAAGCTATTCAATTTTTACAGACAGTGTGATGTTTAAGTTCTCGCCACAAGGTGCTTTTATTTCACGAAAAAGAATTGCAACTGATTCAATCACTGCAGCCTTGTTGTTACCCAATAATAATATTTTAATCAATGGTCACTTTGGACAAACACATGCTTTGATGGTGATTAGCCCAAGCGGTTCGGTTCTATCAACTTTTTCATTTCCTTCAGTTTTGAAAAAACTTGTGTATTACAATGGCAACAAAATAATGGGACTAAGTGCCAACGGAAACCTTTACAAAATTACGCCCAATTATGGTCTGATTGCAAATACCAATTTTGCTTTAAGTACAAAGGTAACAGACTTTATATGTGTATCGGATACAATTTATTCATGCCGAATGGCGGCTAATGCAAGTGCTTCATATTATGTGTGCGATACAAGCCTTAACACCATTTACAATGGGGCTATTTTAAGTAAAAGCATAAGCCCCGTGGCAATTGCCAGAAGCAATCAGAAAATAATTATTGTTGCAAATCACAGCTCTGACAATTTAAATTCTTTGGATCCAAATTATTTTAGTTCAATTAATGTGTTTGATAAAACCTCGGTGCCAATACATAATTTTGACATTGAACTTTCGAAGTTGATGGTTGATACTGCATATTACTCGGTGATGTACACAACGATGTATAACACCGCATTTAATTTGCAGTTAAGATTAAAGTTTTATGTGAAGAACAAATCGAATAGTGCTGTTAAGCAATTTAGATTGACATGTGGAACAGGCTTTTATAGCCAAAATTGCGGAGCCGGAGAATTTTATCAGGAATTATTTGATGGTTTAAATTTATTGCCTGGCGACTCAGTGCAATTTACATCCGGTTTAATTACCCGTTTTGCCAATTTGGATAATCAAGGTTATTCATTCCCGGGAATCCCGCAACAACACTGTGTTTATTTAACAGTCCCCAACAATGAAGTTGATAAAGATCAGTCGAACAATGAGCAATGTGTTTTTGAAAATTTTCACAATTTGGGTCTAAAAGCCAATGCGGCACTGGTTGGGCAAGTTTTCATTTATCCAAATCCTGTGAACAGATTCTTAAAAATTGAATCACAAATTGAAATGAAGTCCATTCGCATCAGTGATTATTTGGGAAGAAACATTCAAGAAATAAATGCTGACTCGAAAACCATTGAAATAGATACACAGGCCTTGCCGAAAGGTATTTATTTTATAAGTGTTGAAACAGAAAGTGCTTTAATCACCAAAAAAATTATCAAGGAATAAATGAGAAAAGTTTTGGTGATATTGTTTTTTGTTTTTGTGAGACTCATACTTGTTTCTCAAAACACGCATGTGGCGAGGCATTCTTCAATTGATAACACGGGCAACATGTTGATGATTGGCAACAAGTTCTATTACGTGGAGGAAGCCTATGCTTATTGCTGCACAGATTCTATCAATTTGGTCTGTGCAAATTTAAATGGCCAAATTTTATTCAAAACAACTCAATTTGTGAGAGGTTTTTATGGATCATTAAACATTAAAGCAAGCAAGGACAAAGGCATTTTTCTGGGCTGGGGCGCACTCTCTAATTGTGATACGGGACCATTTTTAAATTGTGTTGCTAAATACGATACCCTTGGTCAAATTGCTTTTGTTTATTCAATTACAGCACAATCATCCACGTTTAATTCAATTAATTTTGTTTCGGCTAATGACAGTAGTGTCTATTTGTTTTCTGAATCAAACATGATTCATTTGAGTAAAACCGGTCAGTTTCTTTCAACGGTCACCACCACACTTACACCTACTAATGCAATTGAATTATTAAACAATGGCAATTTTATTGTCAATTCGGGTTCGAATGGGCAGTTCTTGAATTCAATTGTGAATACTAGCTTGGTAACAATTCTTCAAAATACATGTTCCGTGCCCATTTTCAAATTTGCACAAACATCTAACGGAATCGTTTTGGGCAAGGATTATTTCAATCATTTGGTTTCAATGAACGCATCATTAAATCAATTTACTATAACGGCAAATACATGTAATGATTTTGCTTTAAGAGGGGATTCTGTTTTTACAATTGCGTATACTTCAGGAGTTAATCCTATTTATTCAATATTAAATCAAAGTTTACAAGCCGTTTATAGTCACACATCCACATTGTCGAATTATGTTCCTACCGGAATTGCCCTATCAGCTACTAAAATTAAAGTTGTAGGATATGCTAACAGTGCCTATGAAACCTCAATGCGTTTTAATGCCTTTTACAACCTCAATCTTCAAGGGTTTTTTAGTTCGCAGATGGATCTTGCACTCACAAGTGCTACATTAACCAACTGGGGTCATTACGGTAATGTTGGAAGTTATTATCTTGTTTGTGATATGGCTGTAAAGGTTAAAAATACCGGCCTTCAACCAATATCTTACTTTTTTCTAAATCATTATGAGCCGGTCTTTATGTGTAAAATTGTATTTCATAAAAAATATGATGTTACCTTAATGCCTGGGGATACTGCTGTTGTTCAAAGTGGCACCTTTGTGATGAGTTACGATGCCAGACCACTGAATGCGCCCCCCGGCAGTGCAATCACCGCCACGCCTTGTGTGTTTTCTTCGGTGCCCAATGGTCAATTGGATGCAGATATTTCGAATGATAGTTTTTGTAAGGCTTTTACGGTGGGCTATGTGGGTTTGAACGAAACAGCAAACATAAATTCAAATGTTGCCATTTTTCCTAACCCATTTCATGATGAAATAACTATCACATCAACAGAACTTGTTTTACATTACAAATTGATGGATGTTTACGGAAGCCTTGTGCAGGAAGGCCAATCAAATGATAAAACATTGCATTTGAAAACTGATTTCTTAAAGACAGGCATTTATTTTATTCAAGTACAAACCAAGTTTGGTTTAGATACTAAAAAGTTAGTGAAGGAATGATCGCCACGAATTGCACGAAT